>NZ_JACMYO010000283.1 GCF_020889685.1 Bradyrhizobium oropedii | reverse complement strand
CTGCTTTCGCAGGGACGACACTGAATATGCTGAACTGCTTGTGATCATGCATCCGCATCCTCGCGGCGCTGACGCGTCCGAGTCTTGCGTTTACTTGCCCTCTTCCAAGGCAGCCCCGTCATTCCGGGGCTCGCGAAGCGAGAACCCGGAATCCATTCAGCCACGTGCCCGCGGCCCGATGGATTCCGGGCTCGTGCTGCGCACGCCCCGGAATGACGAGTTGACGACAGCAACGTCTCCGATGACGACGGAGACTTTCGGCTCAAAATGGGCATCTTGCAGAAAATCTCGACCGCAACACCGCGGCGTGTGTTACACCTCGAAGGCAACAAGGACGTGCGCATGACATCCACCGTCGATCTGGCGAAGCTGCACATTGATGCCTTCAGGCCGCACCAGGATGCGGAGTTCGAATTGCAGGCGGCGGATCGCGTCGTCAAGCTGAAGCTCGCCAAGGTCGAGCCCGCGGGCAACAGCGGCCGGCTGGGCGGTGCGTTCTCGCTGCTGTTCGAGGGGCCGAAGGGCGCGTGGTTGCCGCAGGCGATCTATCCGGTGCGGCATCCGATGCTGGGCGAGATCGAAATCTTCCTGGTGCCGATCGGGCCGCTCGGCGACGGCAATGGCTATCAGGCGGTCTTCACCTGATAGTCGGAAGCCTGTTTGCCGGAAGCTGCCGCCGCCGCGCGCCAGCGCATCAGGTCGTAGACGCCCTTGTCCTCCTCGGTGAGGAAGCCGAGCCGCCGGTAGAGCCGCATCGCGGGATTGAATTTCTCCACATGGATTGACACGGCCTTGCCGGCTCCGGCGGCCTCGTCGAGCAGGTCGCGCATCAGCGCTCCGCCGAGACCCGATCCGCGATGTTCCGGCAGGAAGGCGATATCGATGACGCAATGCTCGCTCGGCCAGCGATCGACATAAAGACGGCCGATATCCTCTTTGCCGCGCGTCGTCACCAGCCAGTCGGCTGTCGGATAATATTGCTGGTAGTGCGCGTGCTGCGCCTGGAATTGCATGGCCAGGAACGCGGCCTTCTGCTCGGCGCTCCAGGGTGTGACCGCCAGTTCGTCGGTGCGGGTCGAGGCATAGAGTCGCGCCAAAAAGGGCAAGTCGGCATCGGTGATACGACGAAACGTGAGGCCGGCATCCGCGGCGCGTGTCCATCCGAACGCCGCGGCAGCCGTATCGGTGCTCAAGCCATGCGTCATGGCCGGTTCAACTGCGCGGCGGGAAGATGCCCTGCAATGCGATGCAGAAATTCAGAGTGAGGAAAGGCATCATGTTGTTGTGCGCCTGGTTGCCGCCGGCCGGCAGAATCGAACTCGTTGCCGAGAATTGCGAAATGTTGGTCAGTGTCGCCGTGTAGGCCTGCCCCGGATTGGCACGTGCAAGCGAGCGTGCCGGACTGGGTGTTGCGAGCTCGGATTGACCGATGTTGCCCAGAACCCCGTGGTTGTGCTGGGCCATCTGGGCTTGCAGCAGCGTCACCGTTGTCGTGCCGCCGGTCTGTCCGAGGACATACAGGGTCCCGCTGTTGCTCTGCCCCGGATGCATCGGCGCGTTGCCTTGCAGGTTGGGCAGCGCAAAGTTGCTCGTACCGTTGCCGCCATAAGTGGTGCCGAGCAAGGAGAAAAGTGCGGCGTTCTGCGAGATCGACACCAATTGGCCATCGCACAAAGCCCACCCACGCGGCGCGAAGTTGAACGGGAAAATGCGAATCTCGGCCACGAATTGATCAGACATGGTCCCGTCCTAATTTTGGCTCGGATAAATGCCGTAGAGTGAGATGATGAAGCTGATGCAGAGGTAAGGCTGCATGTTGTCGTGCGGCTGGCTGCCGCCCATGAACGTGCAGGCCTGGTTCGCCATCGGCGATGCGGCCGCGACCTCGCGGTAAATCTGGGTCGCTCCCACAGTGCCGACGACGTTGCCCGCCACTGTGCTGCTGGTCGCCGTGTTCTGGGATGCCGCCATCGGGTGGGAGTGCGTGGGCAGTTGCTGGGTGGTCAGCGTCACCTGCTCGGCGCCTGCGCTTTGGCCCATGACGAAGCCGCTGGCCTGGTGCAGCGGCAGGCGGCCTTGCAGGTTCGGCAGCGCGAAGGTCTGCTGGCCGTCGCCGCCATACGTCGTTCCGATCAGGTTGTACAACGTGTCGTACTGGGAGATCGGCAGGATTTGTCCCTGGCAGAACATCCAGCCGTTCGGCGCAAAATTTCCGCCGAACATGCGAATCTCGCCAATGTAAGGCTGGCCCATGGCGCGAATCCTTCAGGTTCGGGAGGGAAAGATACCTTGCAACGCGATGCAGAAGCTGATCGTGAGATAAGGCTGCATGTTCTCGTGAGGTTGCGAACCACCGGCATAGCCGACGGTGCTTGGGACCAGCGTCGTCAGATTGGCCGCGGCCGTATAGAGATTGGCCGACGTCGCCATCAGATTGCCGGTGACCGCGACGTTGTCGGCGTTGTTGCTCGTGCCCTGAAATGTATGCGGATGCTGCGGCATCTCGGAAATCGTCAGCGTGTGGGATGTTTCACCGCCGGTCTGCCCCTGCGTGAAGCCCCCGCCCATATGCAGCGGCACCTTTCCTTGCAGATTGGGCAGCGCGAAATTCGTCGTGCCGTTTCCGCCGTAGGTCGTGCCGAACAGCGAGAACAATGCCTGGTTCTGATTGATCGGCAGCACCTGACCGTTGCAGAGGGCCCAGCCTTTCGGTGGGAAGCTGAACGACATCATCCTGATTTCCGAGAGATACGGTTCAGACATCGGTCCCTCCGCCCAAACGATTCCGTCTCGTCAGAGACTCAATTAAAATGCAAGGCAAATACGGTCGCGCAACAACGAGTGCACGATAGCGTGTTTTGCGCCAAGTGCAACCTCAACGACTGTTTGATTATCGCGATTTTTGTTTCGCGCTTGACGCATTCGCGTCGTCGTAACGATGCGGATGATCCACTGCTTCGATTGGCGTAAACGCTCGCGCCCGAATGCAGCACGCCTGCCGGATTGTGCCGGCAGGCGTTGTTGTCGCGCGAAATTGGATCAGACTACCAGATCGTGATGGGTCTGCACGTGATTGTCGACCGGCGAGCCGCCCATGGCAGCGAGTTGCGTCTCGTGGCCCGACCACCAGGCTGTGCCGGAACTGGATTGCCCGCTGAACAGATCGGACAATGCCTGGGCATTCTGGACAAACGCCGCGAGGTCGAAGTGACCGGCGCTGCCGGTCGGAGTGGTAGTCGTCTGCTGGCCCGCGAAAGTATTGGTCTGCGTGAACACGAAGTTCTGTTGGGTGTAACCGGTGCCTGTCGTCGCGCCGCCGGTTTGCGCGACATCGGCGGCGCTCGGCAGCCTCCGCTCGCCGTCGGCGAGGCCGATATACATCAGGTCGTGGACATCGGACGGCGAGATGGTGTCGGGGAGGCCGAGCACGTGGCCCAATTCGTGCGTCACGGTGGTCAGGAGATCGAGATGTCCGGCTGCTGCCGTCGACGAATCGGTCAGCAGGTCGGTGCCGGACGCATTGAGGGCGTTGGCGAATTCAAAATTGTTCGACGGTGTCGGATCGATGAACCAGCCGTGGCCGGCGGCATCGGTGTCGATCGTGATATGTCCGGCGCTTTCCTGGCCGACAATCTGGCCCGCCAGATCGGCGACGCTGAAGGAGACGGCATGCAGCAGTGCGAGCTGGGCCGAGCTGGCGCCCGCGGCCGCCCATTGGGCGATCGCCGACGACACCACCGAGTTGAGCTCGCTCTGCGTCAGGTGCATCTCACCCGTCGTCGGCGTCGACGCCTGCACGCCGCCCGATTCGGCGAGCAGCGGCGCGACCACCGCGGGAAGCGTCGGCACCGAGGAGACCAACGTCGTCGTGCCGTTGCCGCCCGTAGTGTCGATGCCGATCGTGCCCGTGGTGCTGCTGTTGTCGTCGGCGATCACGCCCGCAGCGCTGCCCGAGGTCGAACCGTTCTTCGAGAGGTTCAGATGGGTGCTGGCGCTGAAGTTGCTCAGCTCGACGTCGGTGGCGTAGCTCGTACTATGGTTCAGCGTGTTCTTGCTGCCCGTGCCGCCGGAGCCCATGCCGACGAGGACGTTCGTCGTGCTGGTGTCGGTCGCCGTCGCACCGTTTTCCACATCGAGCGCGGCAAATGGACTGGTGGAGGTCGGAGACGACACCGAGTTGCCGTACAGCGTGGCGTTCAGGGTCGAGCTGCCGTCGTTGTTCTG
Source organism: Bradyrhizobium oropedii (assembly GCF_020889685.1). GTDB lineage: Bacteria > Pseudomonadota > Alphaproteobacteria > Rhizobiales > Xanthobacteraceae > Bradyrhizobium > Bradyrhizobium oropedii. The sequence goes on along the minus strand of NZ_JACMYO010000283.1, from coordinate 3,631 downwards.
GAGTGCGATGCCTGAGTCGCCGACACCGGTGATGGTGTTGTTCTGGATCAGCGTCGTCAGGCTGCCGGCGCCGGCGTCGCGAACGAAGATGCCGTCGGAGTTCGAGTTCGTCAGCGCCGGGCCGATGTTGTTGCTGGCGATCGTGCCGGACATGGTGCCGTTGTCCTGGCCCTTGGCAACGAAGATGCCCACGGTGTCGAACGCGTTGGCGCCGCCGCCGGTCAGCGTGTTGTGCGAGATATCGAACGTGGTGGTCGCGGCGGAGACGAGGCCGCCGGATCCGCTGCGGATATCGACCGCGGTGCCGCCGCCAGGGACGATCGCTTCGCCGTTCTGGAACAGGTTGCTCCGGACCACCGCGTCCATCGACGAGTTGTTGTTGGCCGCGAACGCGATGAAGTCGGCCCGCGTGCCGGTGAACGTGCTGTTCGTCACCGTGTAGTTGGCGGTCGCAGAGTTGTAGACCTGTCCGCGGACGTTATCGTTGCCGGTCGAGCCGATCAGGCCGAACGTGTCGTTGTTCATCGTCAGGCGGTTCAGCGTGCCAAAGGTGTTGTAGAGGTCGATGTTCTCGTCGAAGCCGCCGGAGATGCTCGACCCCGTGATCGAGGCGGTGCCGAGCAGATTGTCGAACCGGATGCTGCTTTCCTCGCGGTCGCCGGCAATGGTGGTGCCGTTGGTGCCGTTGATCGTGCTGTTGGCGAGCGTGAAGCCGATGACGTTGTTGCCGTAGATCGCGAAGTTGCTGAAATCATGCATCGACATGTCGGTCAGCGACACGTTGGCGGTATTGTGCAGGAAGATGCCGGTCCCGTTCGTGCCTGACGTCGCTTGTCCGTTGGCGTCGCTGCCGATCAAGATGTCGCTGCCCGTCTTGTTGTCGATGGTGCCGCCGGATCCAGCGGCACCGGTGCCCGTGACGGCAAGGCCGCCGGCCGATCCGGTGTTGCTGAGGATGATGCCGGCGTTGTTGGAGGTGCCGGTGGACGAGATGCTCTGGAAGGTGATGTTGCCCGAGCCGATATTGGTGTTCTCGACATCGAGCGCGGTACCGGTGGTGGACGTGATGGTGTTGTTGCTGCCGGTGACGGTGATCGTGCCGCCATGGGTGAAGCTCATGCCGGCGCCGCCGGCGGTCTTGATCACGATGTCGGACATCGAGACGGTCCCGACATTGTTGCCGTCGTCGCTGATGCCGATGCCGGTCGAGGCCGAGGTGTTGATGCTGACGCCGGTGATGGTGTGACCCGACGTGCCGAGCAGGTCGATGCCGTTGTGGGCGCCGGTGACCTGGATGACCGGATCGGTGCCGGAGCCGGTGTTGGCCGTGACCAGCGCGCCGGTCACCAGATTGGTGAATTGCAGGGTGTGGCTGCCGCCGATCAGGTTGACGCCATTGGCGAGACTGATGCCGTTGGCTTCACTGTAAGTGCCGGTGCCGTGCTCGAGCACGACGTAGTCGCCGGAGCCCGCCGGATTCGCGGCGTTGAAGGCCGCGATCGAGGTGTATGGATTGGCCTGGGTGCCGGCGTTGGTGCTGCCGGTCGCCGAGTTGTCGATATAGAACACCTGCGGGACAACGCCAACGTGGAAGGTCTGCGGGCCGGAGGTCTGCGCGCCGGGTGTGCCGGTGTGGCCGTTGTCGTTGATGTTCAGCGAGATCGCGTCCGCCCCGGTGAAGCCGTCGTCGCTGTTATAGGTCAGCGTCGCCAGCGCGGTGTTGATCTGCGCGATCGTGCCTGTGAGCGTGACGGTGTGGCTGCCGTTGTTGGTGGAGCTGGCGAGGCCCGTGGTGTTGAAGTTCAGCGCGCCGTGGCTGGAGGTGATCGTTGCGATCTCATTGCCACCCGCGGAATCGATGTCGGCGACCGAAAGCCCCGATATCGCGAGGTTGGTGTGTGAAAATGCAGTCCCGACCGATGCATCCGACGGCACCGTCGCGGTGGGCGGATCGTCGATCGCGGTGACGGTCTGGCTCGCACTTGCGGAACCGGTGTCGGTGCCGCCGTTGGCGGTGCCGCCGTCGTCGACCGCGGTCACGGTATAGGAACGCGCCGTGGTGTCGGGGGGCTCGCCGGTGTTGTTGAACTGAACCAGATCGAGCACGGCATTGTAGTGCGCGATCGTGTCGGTGCCGGTCAGGGTGACGGTTTCGGTGGTGGCCGTGCTGGTGATGGCGAAGTGGATGCTGCCAATGTCGCCGCTCGAGCCGGCGTGACCCGAGATCGAGAGCGCGTCCGAATGCTTGAGGTCGTTCAGCTCGAAGGTCGCGCTGATCAGGTTGGTGCTGTCGACGTCGGTGATCGTGAGGTTGGGAGCAATCGTGACCGGGACGGAATTCGCCGGCGGCGTGCCGACCGGCGGCTCGCTGAAGTTGGTGATCGCGCCGAATGTCACCACCGGCGGGTTGTTGACCGGCGTCACATCAATGGTGTCGGTCACGGGCGTGCTGTCGACGATACCGTCGTTGGCGATGATGGTGACCGTGCGGGCCAGGCCGGACGGGTTGTTGCTGGTGTTGAGATAAGTGATCGAATCCAGCGCCGTTTGATAATTCGCAACCGTATCGTTGCCGGTCAGCGTCAGCGTGCCGTGTACGGCATCAAACGTTCCAGTGATGTTGCCGAATGCGGTGAAGGCGAGAACGTCCTGGCCGCTGACATAGTTGCCGGTGATCTGGACGGTGGCATGCGCAAGATCGGCCGAATCCGAATCCGTGACGGTCAATGCCGGGTCGAACGCGGTCGCGGGTTGCCCCTCGAGATAGTTCAGGGTGTGGCCGGCGGTGACGACGGGCGGCGCATCAGGAGGCGCGACCGTTTCGGTGTTCGAGGTGCCGGTGATGGCGGCGCTGACGGTATCGGTCGCGGTGATGGTCTGGCTGCCCGCGGTCTCGAATGTTTCAGCGAAGGTGCCGACGCCGTTGGTCAGCGTCATGTTGGCCGGTAGCACCGCGCTGCCGTCGGTCGAGGTGAAGTGCACCGTGCCCGTATAGCCGGTGGCCACGTTGTTGTGGGCATCGAGCGCAGTGACGGTGACCGAACCCGGAACGTTCGCCCTGCCGTTGGCGGGGATGCTGACCACAAAATGCATGGCCGCACCCGGCGCGACCGTTTCGGCGTTCGAGATACCGGTGATGATGGCGCTGACGGTGTCGGTCGCGGTGATGGTCTGGCTACCGGCAGTATCGAGGGTTTCGCTGAAGCTGCCGACGCCGTTGGTCAACGTCATGTCGGCGGGCAGCACGGCGCTGCCGTCGCTCGAGGTGAAGTGGACCGTGCCCGCATAGCCAGTGACGACGTTGCCGAAGGCGTCGAGCGCGGTCACCGTGCCCGAACCGGCCGTTCCTGCCGTTCCGTTGGCCGGGATGCTCACGCCAAAATGCGTGACGGCGGCAGCCGTGACCGTCGCGGCGTTCGACGTGCCGGTGATGGCCGAGCTGACGGTGTCGGTCGCAGTGATGGTCTGGTTGCCGGCGGTGTCGAGGGTCTCGCTGAAGGTGGCGGTGCCGTTGGTCAACGTCATGTTGGCCGGCAGCACGGCCTGGCCGTCGGTCGACGTGAAGTGCACCGTGCCTGCGTAACCGGTGGCGATGTTGCCGAAGGCATCATATGCGGTGATCGTGGCCGGA
>NZ_JACMYO010000282.1 GCF_020889685.1 Bradyrhizobium oropedii | reverse complement strand
GGAAGCAGGGACGACAGTTGGATGGACCCGGGCTACACCTTCCCCGTCTCCAGCTCGCGTCCGGTCTCCAGCATCAGCCGGCGCAGCCAGATCGAGCCGGGGTCCATCTGCGCCCGCGTCGGATAGAACATATGCTGCTCGTCGATCCCGGGATCGAGCGGCGGCGTCACGATCGCCAGCGACAATTGTTTCGCCAGCGCCGAGATCAGCCGCCGCGGCACGAAGGCGACGAGGTCGGTGCGCGCGGTGACGTGCAGCGCCTCGATATAGCCCGGCACCACCAGCGCAATCCGCCGCTCGATGCCCTTGGCGCGCAGCCAGGTGTCGATCAGATCCTCGTTATGGCCGCGGATGATCACGGCGACATGCCGCGCGGCGAGGAACGCTTCGCGCTTCTTCAGCTTCGCTCCCACAGGGTGGCCACGCCGCACCGCGAGCGCATCGATGTCGGTGTAGAGCCGCTGGCGGTGAAAGCCCTTGAAGGAATTGCCGATCGAGATCACGAGATCGATGGTGCGGGCGAAGTCCGGCGTGAAGATCGTGGAGCTCCGCCACGGCACCACGTCGATGGTGACGTGGGGCGCGAGCCGCGTCACCTTCTCCATCAGCGGCGGCATTAACAGCTCGACCGCCAGGTCTGGCATCATCAGGCGGAAATGCCGCTCGCTGCGCGCGGCGTCGAAATCGTCGGACACGAACAGCGTGCGCACCTGGTCGAGTGCCTGTGCCAGCGGCGAGCGCAGCGCCTGCGCCCGCGGCGTCAGCTCCATCCGCGCGCCGTTGCGCACCAAAAGCGGGTCGCCGATCAGGTCGCGCAGCCGCTGCAGCGCGTGGCTGGTCGCCGGCTGCGACAGATTGAGCCGCAGCGCGGCGCGGCTGACGCTGCCGTCGCGCAGCAGTGCGTCGAGCGCGACCAGCAGGTTGAGGTCAAGCGAATTCAAATTCATCAGGTGAATATATATCATACCGCCTATCGATTGGAAGAATGCGGATCGGAGCCGCATGGTTGGGAGGCGAGGCGTTTTGACGCGAAGCGGGTTACCGGTTCGCGTGAGCAAGCGCCTGACATCAGAGCCAACCCATCGCAAGGAGACGCGCCATGAGCGCAGCCGACAACAAGAAACTGGTGCAGGAGATATTCGTGGTCGCGAGCAATCCCGATCCCGCGGTGCGCGAGAAATCGCTGTTCATGACAATGCTTGCCGACGATGCGATCTGGACCGTGACCGGGCAATATTCCTGGTCGCGCACCTTCACCGGCAAGCAGTCGATCATGAACGACCTGCACGGGCACGTCCGCTCCCGGCTGGTGGAGCGGACCCGAACCATCGCCCATCGCATCATCGCCGACGGCGACATCGTCGTGGTCGAGGCCAAGGGCAATAACCTGACCAAGGAAGGCCAGCGTTACGACAACGACTACTGCATGGTGTTCCGCTTCGACGGCGGCCGGATCAAGGAGGTGCGGGAATATTGCGACTCGGTGCTGACCGAGAAGGCGCTCGGTCCGTTTCCGGCGGCCGCGGTTCGCGCGGCGGGTTGAAGCGCTGACGGTCGCAGCCACGGCAGCGCTGGCCTCGATCCGGCGGCGGCGTGAGGACCGGCGCGCATGGCGGCAGCTCGCTGCCATGAGCGAACGCGAGTTGCAGGACATCGGCGTCTGCCGCGCCGACATCGTCCATCATCGCCGTGACGAGAAGGGCAGCCGGTACTGGCCGCCGTAAGTTGCGATGCGAAAATGCGCAGGGTGGGCAACGCGTCAGCGCGCCCACCCTGCGCAGCGTTGAGGGATAGCTTACGCCACCTTGGCCTTGAGATGGCCGAACATGATGTCGCGCGCCGCGTCATCCATCTCGGTCTTGAAGGTGTGCTTGTCCTTCAGCGCGATCGCCCGCGCCGCCGCCGGCCGCGCCGAGATCTCGTCGACCAGCCGCTTCACGTTCGGATATTTGGCGTAGCCTTCCTCGCCGAGGATGAACGGCGCCATCCGCGCCCAGCCCCAGAACGCCATGTCGACGATCGTGTAGCTGTCGCCGACCATGTAGCGCTGTTTCGCCAGGTGATCGTCGAGGATCTTGTAGTGGCGATGCGCTTCGTACTGGTAGCGGTTGTTGGCGTAGTCGAGGTCCTTCGGCGCGAAATGCTTGAAGTGCACGGCCTGGCCGGAATACGGGCCGAGGCCGGTTGCGATGAACATCAGCCAGGACAACGTTGCGGCGCGGTTGGCCGGGGTGTTGGCAGGCAGGAACTTGCCGTTCTCCTCGGCGAGGTAAAGCAGGATGGCATTGCTGTCGAACACCAGCACACCGTCATCGTCGATCGCCGGCACCTTGCCGTTCGGATTGACCTTCAGGAATTCCGGCGCGAACTGCTCGCCCTTGCGGGTGTCGACCGGGATCGCCTCGAACGGCAGGCCGGATTCTTCCAGGAACAGTGCGACCTTGTTCGGGTTCGGCGCGCCATTGAAATAGAATTTGATCATGAAGGGACTCCCTTGGTTCTTGTGACCGGCGAGATCGGGACACGGCGGGGAAGGCCGCGGACGAACCCTCATGCGCAAATTTTGCTGCGCTGCGCAAGCGGCGAGTTTGTGAATCAGGGTCGCGTGGCGCGCTGGTCAGCCGACCCAGAAGAAGCCCAGGATACCCGCGACGACCAGCGCAATTCCCGCGACGTCCAGCACGGCGGCGGAGCGGGTCGCCGCATGCAGGTGTGAGACCTGCGTCGCGCGCTCGGAGCCGCGGGCAAAGCCGTGGACGATGACCTCTTCATTGAACTCGCCATGCGCCTCGAGGGCGAGCGTCAGTCCGACGCAGACGAGCAGGATGCCGAAAATGATCAGGCCGAAGAATCCGAGCAGGCCGATCAGCAGCATCGGAAACATGCCGAGCAGGAAGATCGGCAGCAGCGGCACCAGCAGCAATGTCTCGGATTGTCTTCGCATCGGGCGACCAATCGAAACGGCAAGTGACGAGGACAAATGTAGACCCGCTCCGTCGATGCATCAAGGCGCCAGCGTTCAAGACGGCGTCATCCCCTCGTCATTCCCTGATGCGCGATTGCGCATCTGAGGGCTCGCGAAGCGAGAACCCGGAATCCTTTGAACTGCAGCGCAGGTGGCGCAATGGATTCCGGGTTCGCCGCTCCGCGGCGCCCCGGAATGACGAGGAGATGATTTTGGATCGCGCGGGCGCTCAGCCGACCGCCATCTCGGAGCGGATCTCGGCGCGCAGCTCGTCGATCAGCCGCAGGCCGGTCTTGGTCTCGACGTGCCAGAAGGTCCAGCCGTTGCAGGCGCCGGAACCCTGGGCGACCGCGCCGATGCGGTGGATCGAGCCGACCTTGTCGCCGAGCATGATGGCGCCGTCGGCGCGAACCAGCGCGCCGTGGCGCTTCTTGGCATCGACCAGTCTGGCGCCGGGCATGATCATGCCGCGCTCGATCAGTTCGGAGAACGCGACCCGAGGCGCCTCGCGGGCGGTCATGAACGGGGCCAGGGTCTCGGCCGGCAGCGGCTCGATCGCGGCGATGCGGGCTTCGGCGGCGGCGGCATAGGTTCTGTCGCGCTCGAAGCCGATATAGCTGCGGCCGAGTCTTTTTGCGACCGCGCCTGTCGTTCCGGTACCGTTGAACGGATCGATCACGAGATCGCCGGGCTTCGACGACGACAGCAGCACGCGGGCGAGCAGCTGTTCGGGCTTCTGCGTCGGGTGGACCTTCTTGCCGTCGTCGCCCTTGAGGCGCTCCTCGCCGGTGCACAGCGGGATCAGCCAGTCGGAGCGCGCCTGCACGTCCTCATTGGACGCCTTCAGCGCTTCGTAATTGAAAGTGTAGCCCTTGGCCTTCTCGTCGCGCGCGGCCCAGATCATGGTCTCGTGCGCGTTGGTGAAGCGGCGGCCGCGGAAGTTCGGCATCGGATTCGACTTGCGCCACACGATGTCGTTCAGGAGCCAGAAGCCGAGGTCCTGCATGATCGCGCCGACGCGGAAGATATTGTGATAGGAGCCGATCACCCACAGCGTTGCCGACGGCTTCATCACGCGGCGGCAGGCGAGCAGCCAGGCGCGGGTGAAATCGTCATAGGCAGCGAACGACGAGAACTTGTCCCAGTCGTCGTTGACGGCATCGACATGCGATTCGTCGGGGCGCTTGAGATCGCCCTTGAGCTGCAGATTGTAGGGAGGATCCGCGAAGACCAGGTCGACCGAGCCGGCCTGAAGCTTCGACAACTCGGCCACGCAATCGCCAATGACGATGTGGCTCGACGGGGCACTCTCAAATTTAGTGCGGGGCGCCCTTGCAGACGCCCCGCGACGCGACACTACCATGACTCAAGAACTCTGACTCAGGCGACGCTGTCGGCGACGCGGGACTAAACAACCGACTGGGGTCACATTGACCCGGCAAAGTAAAAATCGACTTAATTGGAAATCTTCATGCAAAAGATTGCAGCATCTTTTGCGCGGCATGACGCATTGTGGTTCGCGTTGTGCTGCAACATCAGCGCGTTCGGCGAAAAAAATTGCGGATCATCAAACCGGCACGATTCGACCGGTAAATTGGCCGCCGCGCGCAGCCGTTCGCACTGCAAGGGATGCGCGTCTTCCGGACTAGGCAATTTTTGCCGGGCAGGATATTGATTAACAGAATGGAAATTTTAAGTTGGTGTGTCCCGCATTGGGTCGCCGACTGGAATGAAGGGAAGCCGCCATGCGCTATGATGATTTCCGTCGCAGCGACGACATCGAAGACCGTCGCGACGACAGCGGAGGCGGCGGCGGTGGTGGCGGCTTCGGGATTCCGATGGGCGGCGGTGGCGGGCTCGGCATCGGCACGGTCATCGTGCTCGGCCTGCTTGGCTACGCCTTCGGCATCGACCCGCGCATCCTGATCGGCGGCGCCGAGATTCTCACCGGCGGCGGCCAGGCGCCGAGCTACCAGACCGATCGGCAGTCGTCGGGCGGGCAGGCCAAGCGCGGCGCGCCGACTGACGAGATGGGCAGCATGATCTCAGGTATCCTCGGCGAGATCGACGATCGCTGGAGCGAGATCTTCCAGGCGAGTGGCCAGAGCTACACCGGTCCGAAAATCGTGCTGTTCCGTAACGCCACCAACGGCGGACGCTGCGGCATGGCGCAGTCGGCGATGGGTCCGTTCTACTGCCCGCCGGACAAGACCATCTTCCTCGACACCGGATTCTTCCGCGAGGTCGAGACGCGCTTCCGCGGTTGTTCGGGCAACGCCTGCAAATTCACCACGGCCTACATCATCGCGCATGAGGCCGGCCATCACATCCAGAACCTGCTCGGCATCATTCCGCGTGTGAACCGGTTGCAGCAGCAGGCCGGCAGCAAGGCCGAGGCCAACGCGCTGCAGGTCAAGGTCGAGTTGCAGGCCGATTGCCTCTCCGGCGTCTGGGTCAACCGCGAGGAGAAGAAGCGGCCGGGCTTCCTCGAGGCCGGCGACATCGACGCCGCGCTGACCACGGCGAATGCGATCGGCGACGACACGCTGCAGCGGCAGGCGACGGGCAGGGTGGTGCCGGACTCATTTACCCACGGCTCCGCCGCGCAGCGCAAGCAATGGTTCATGACCGGCTACCAGCAGGGCACCGTGCAGGCCTGCAACACGTTCGGTGGCGGTTAGGTCTAGATCGCGTCATCCTGAGGTGCTCGCCTCTTCGGCGAGCCTCGAAGGATAAAGCGCCCGTGGCCCATCCTTCGAGGCTCGCAAGGGCTCGCACCTCAGGATGACGGCTGTGGGTTTGGAACGAGGTGCGAAATGTCCTCAATCGACGAGACCAAGCAATTCGTCCCGCTCAACATCGCGGTGCTGACGATTTCCGACACCCGCTCGCTGGCGGATGACAAATCGGGCACTACGCTCGCCGATCGTCTCACCGCGGCCGGCCACAAGCTGGCGGCGCGTGAGATCGTTACCGACGATGTCGAGGCGATCCGTGCCGTGATTCGGCGCTGGATCGCGGATCCGGGCGTCGACGCCGTGATCACCACCGGCGGCACCGGCTTCACCGGCCGCGACGTGACGCCGGAGGCGGTCGAGCCGCTGTTCGAGAAGCGCATGGACGGCTTCTCGATCGCCTTCCACATGCTAAGCCACGCCAAGATCGGGGCATCGACGATCCAGAGCCGCGCTACCGCGGGTGTCGCGGGTGCGACCTTCATCTTCTGCCTGCCCGGTTCGCCCGGCGCCTGCCGCGACGGCTGGGACGGCATCCTGGCCGCGCAGCTCGACTACCGCACGCGGCCCTGCAATTTCGTCGAGATCATGCCGCGGCTCGACGAGCACCTGCGCCGCCCGAAGGCGAAAGGGGCGAGCGCGTAGCTGCTACGTCGCTCCACCGTCATTCCGGGGCATCGCGCAGCGATGAGCCCGGAATCCATTGGGCCACAGAATGTGCGGCGAAATGGATTCCGGGCTCGCGCTGCGCGCGCCCCGGAATGACGAAGATGGAGGGGGTGACGCCTTAAAGCTCCAGCTCCCAGGTCTCGCCGACCAGGTCGACGCCAAAGCTGTGGTGCTTCTCTTCCTTCACCCGCTGAAAGCCGGCGCGGGCGTAGATACCGCGCGCAGCGACCAGAATGCTCTGGGTCCACAGCGTCATCTTGCTGTAGCCCATCTCGCGCGCGGAGCGGATGCACTGCTCGACCAGGGCACGGCCGACGCCTAGCCCGCGCGCCTTCTCCCCCACCGCCAGCAGTCGCAGCTTGGCGACCCCATCGCCGCCGTTGACGAGGAAGACCGATCCGACCGGCTCGCCGTCGACCTCCGCGATCCAGCAATGCTCGCAGGCCGGATCGAACGATCGCAGAAACTGCGCGCAGATCTCGGCCACCAACGCCTCGTAGCTGATGTCCCAGCCATACTCCTCCGCGTAGACGCGCCCTTGTTGCGAGATCACCCAGCCCATGTCGCCGACGCGATGGCTGCGCAACAGGAAGCCGACCGGCTTTTCCGACGGCGGCTCCAGCGACTGCTCGATCGTGCCCATCGCGCGCACCACGGCGGCGCGACGCTCGCTGTCCATCTGCTTCAGCAGCGCGCCGACCTCGCTGCGCGAGCGACTGTCGAGATCCGCGGCCGCAGTGCGACCCTTGGCGGTGAGGGCCACCTCATTGACTCGCTTGTCGGCCTTCGACGGCTTGCGGCTCACGATCTGGCGGCGCTGCAGCGCCGCCAGCGTGCGGCTGACGAAGCCGGCATCGAGGTCGAGATCGCGCACCAGATCGGTCGCGGTGCAATTTTCGCGATGCGCGAGCTCGTAGATGATCCGCGCTTCCTGCAGCGTGAATGTCGAGTGCAGCAGCTTCGGCTCGATGATGCCGAGCTTGCGGGTGTAGAACCGGCTGAAGCCGCGGACCGCGGCAACCTGGCCCTCGAGGGCCGCGTCATAGGAATTTGATTTCATCAAGCATATTATTTGACGGAATCAAATAATATGCAAGTGGCTTCACGCCACCATGATCCGGCTGCGCAGCATGGTGCGGGAGGACCGGCCGAGCCGGCGCAGCAGGCGCGCCTCGGAGCGGCGCGCGTCCGGCCGGTAGCCGCCGATCCGCTCGTAGTGGTCGCGCGCAATCAGGAGGCCCTGTTCGGCCGAGGGGCCTGTGATCATGCGGGCGACGAATTTGAGGCCGTCGCGCAGGCCGGGATCGGAATAGGGCGCGCGGGCGTAGCGGAAAATGCCGGCGCGGTCCTTGCCGCTTGCCGCCACCATCTGGATGAACTGGGTGGTCTCCTCGATCCAGCCGGCATCGAGCACCGCGCCCGGATGCAGGAACATCAGCCAGGGCGACCGCGCCTGCCGTGCGCCCGCCGCGAGCGCCGCGGCGCGCGTGCCCTCGAACCGCAGGAACCCGCAGCCGGCAACGTCG
>NZ_JACMYO010000281.1 GCF_020889685.1 Bradyrhizobium oropedii | reverse complement strand
CCGGCGCCGGCGTGGTGGTGGGGACCGGCATTCGAGATGCGCGATGCCACAGAGTCGCTGCCGTCCACGTTGAGCTACCAGCTCAGGCTGCCCGACGGCGCCAGCTTCGCCGAGGGAGCCAGCGTGTTGCGCCGGACGCTCGCCGGCCAGGACATCGTGCCATGGCCGTATGAATTCTCGCGCAAGGTCGCGTCGACCGATTCCGACGTCCGCGACTTGCCGGTGCAGCCGTCAGACGACAGCGCGTTTCCGCCCTAGATCCGGCACGGCCTCGCCGATCACCTCATCGTCCAGCGACGGCTGCAACGGAGGCGAGGTCAGCGCCGGCGACGTCTTCAACAACTCGGCGAGATCGCGCGGCGGCAGCGGCCGGCTGAACAGGAACCCCTGCATCTCGTCGCATGCATGCGCGCGCAGGAACTCCTGCTGCTCTGAGGTCTCGACGCCCTCGGCGACGATGGTCATGCCGAGCGCCTTGCCCATGCTGATGATCGCCTGCGCGATCGCGACATCCTCGGAATCATCGGGCAGATCCCGCACAAAGGAGCGATCGATCTTGATGGTGTCGATCGGGAACTGCTTCATCAGCGACATCGACGAATAGCCGGTGCCGAAATCGTCGATCGCCAGCCGAATGCCGCGGTTCTGGATCGCATCGAGCACGCGGACCGCGCGCGTCACGTTGCGCATCACCATGCTCTCGGTCACCTCGAGCTGCAACAGCGCCGGCGGCATGCCGCTCGCCGCCAGCGCCTCATCGATATCGTTGAGCAAATTCGGATCGCCGAACTGTCGCGGCGAGAGGTTGACCGCCATGGTCACCGCCTTGAGGCCGCGGTGCTGCCACGCCATGTTCTGCGCGCAGGCTTCCTTCAGCACCCAGCGGCCGACCGGCACGATCAGGCCGACTTCCTCGGCGAGCGGAATGAACTGCCCCGGCGATACCTTGCCAAGCTCGGGATGGGTCCAGCGCAACAGCGCCTCGACGCCGCTGATCTGCCCGCTCGCCATGTCGACCTTGGGCTGATACTCGAGCGAGAACTGGTCGCGCTCCAGCGCGCGGCGCAGCGCGCTCTCCATCGTCAGGCGCTCGATCGACTGCGCCCTGACCTCGTTGGAGAAGAAGCGGAAACCGTTCTTGCCGTCCTCCTTGGCGAGATACATCGCCATGTCGGCGTTCTTGGTGAGCGTCTGCACGTCGGAGCCGTCGGCCGGATACATCGCGATCCCGATCGAGGCCGTGGTGTGGCACTCGTGCCCACTGATCTGCAGCGGCTGGCTGAGCGAGACCAGGAGATCGCCGGCGATCCGCTCGACGTCGTCCCGTTCGGCGGTTTCCTCGAGGATGACCACGAACTCATCGCCGCCGAGCCGCGCCACGACGTCGCTCGCGCGCAACGATTCACGCAGCCGCTTGGCGATCGCCACCAGCAGCATGTCGCCGGCGTCGTGACCGAGCGAGTCGTTGATGATCTTGAAACGATCAAGGTCGATGAACAGCACCGCAAGCTGCCGGCGATGGCGATCCGCCGCCGAGATCGCGTGACGCAGCATCTCGTTGAACGTCTCGCGGTTCGGCAGATTGGTCAGGCTGTCATGCGAGGCAAGGTATTCGATGCGCTCGTCGGCCTTGTGCTTCTCGTCGGCGCGATCGAAACTCTCGAGCGCGAACGCCAGATTGTCGGCGAGCCGCTGCAACAGCTCGGCGAATTCCGGTGTGAACGTGTCCCTCTCGATCGCGACGAAGATCATGACGCCGACCACCCAGCCGTTGACGGTCAGCGGAAACGAGGCGCCGGACTGCGTCCCATCGAGCCGCGCCCGGTCATGAAAGGCTGCCGTCTCGGTATCGGCAAAATAGTCGTTGATGATGCAGGCCTTGCCGGACCGGAACGCCCTGCCGCAGGCGCCGCGCCCCTCGGGGTGCGCCTCGCTGATCGAGAGCGTCACCTGGCTCGCGCCTTCTGCCGCCGGGCCCGCGATCGCGACAATCCGGAGATAGTCGCTTCCGGGCTGCGCCAGCGCGATGGTGGCCGAGGTGAATTTTCCCCCGGTTGCCGCCGCTTCGCAAACCAGCTGATAGAGCTCGGAGCGGGACTTCGCCCGCATGATCGCCTCGTTGGTCGCGCTCAACGCCGCGAACATCCGCGACAGCCGCTCCTTCTGCTCATCGACGCGCGCCTTCTCGTCGGCGCGGTCGAAATTGGCGAGCGCAAACGAGACGTTCTCGGCGAGCCGCTGCAACAGCGCCATCATCTCCGGGCTGAATGTGCCGAATTCGCTGGAGAGAAACACCAGCGCGCCGATCGCCTCGCCGTTCTTGAGTAGCGGCAGCGCCGCGCCGGACTTGCTGCCGCTGTCGCGGACGACCGGGTAGACATGCGATTCGGGGCCGAAGTCGCTGAGATAGTCGTTGCTGATGCAGGGCCTGCGGGTGCGGATCGCAACGCCGGTCAGGGTCTGGCCTTCCGGCCGCGTCGCGTCGGCCGACAACTGGACTTCGCGGGCGCGCACCCGGTCGGGACCCGAGGCCGCCACGTTGTCGAGGAAGGCTTCGCCCGGGCGGACCAGCCTGATCGTGGCCGAGATGAACTGTCCGCCGACCGCTGCGGCGTCGCAGACCAGATTGAACAGCTCGCTGCGGGATTTCGCCCGCATGATCGCCTCATTGGTCGCGCTCAGCGCCGCGAACATTCGCCGCAGCCGTTCCTTCTGCTCCTCGGTCCGCGCCTTCTCGTCGGCGCGATCGAAGCTGCCGAGCGCATAGGCGACGTTGTCGGCGAGCCGCTGAAGAAGCTCGGCGAATTCGGCCGAGAAGGTGTTGCGCTTGGCGGAGATGAACAGCATCACGCCGACCGGCTCGTCGTCGACGATCAAGGGAAAGGCTGCGCCCGATCGCGCATCCTCGCGGTCGATGATTTCGCGGAACGGATTATTGGCGACGTCGCCCAGAAAATCATTGTTGATGCAGGCGCGCCGGGAGCGGAACGCCCTGCCGCAGACGCCGCGCCCTTCGGGCCGCGCCTCGCTGCGCGAGACGTTGAGGCGGCGCGCATTTTCGGCAGTCGGACCCGCGACCGCCATCATCTCCAGGAAATCGTCGCCGGGCTTGGCGATCAGAATGCTGGTGGAATTGAACCCGCCGCCGTGCGCCGCCGCGGCGCAGACCAGCTCGAACATTTCGAGCCGCGACCTGGCGCGCATGATCGCCTCGTTGGTCGCGCTCAGCGCCGCGAACATCCGCGACAACCGCTCGCGCTCGGCGTCGGCCCTGGCCTTCTCGGTGGCGCGACCGAACGTGTCGAGCGCAACCGAGACGTTTTCGGCGATCCCCGCCAGCAGCGCGATGATCTCCTGGTCGCGGGCCCAGGAATTGCTCGTGAAGAAGATCAGCACGCCGATGCTCTTGCCGAACCGGGTGAGCGGCAGCGCCACGCAGGCCATCAGGCCGCTGCCGCGGATTGGCGTCTTCGATTCCCTTATCGATATCGGGATGTCGTGCTCGACGCACGGCCGCTGGGTCCGGAACGCCTCGCCGCAGATCCCCTTGCCGTAGACATTGTCCGGATCGGTCGAGAAGCGCGTCTGGGTGATCAGGTCGATCGCCTCGCCGGTACCGGCGACCGGCTCGAGCCAGTGCGTGTCAGGCTCGGCCAGCAGCACCACGGTGGCGAAGGACTTTCCGCTGAACACCGCGGCGTCGCAGACCCGCTGATAAAGATCGTGCTCGGTCTTGGCGCGAAGGATCGCCTCGTTGGTTGCGCTGATGGCACCGAACATGCGGTTGAGCCGGCGCATCGCCCGCTCGCCGCTCTTGCGCGACGCCTCATGGTCGAAATTGTCGAGCGCAAAGGAGACGTTCGCGGCCATGCGCTCCAGCAGCGAAACGATCTCCTCGCTGAGGGAGTTGCTCTCACGCCGCGTCACCATGAAGACGCCGACGCTGCGCCCGGCGCAGACCAGTGGCACCGCCGCCGCCGCGCCGACACCGGCCGCCGCAGCACCGCTGCGCCAGGCCGCCGAACGGGAGTCGTTGACATAGTCGTTGCTGACGCAGACCCGCTGGTCGCGGAACGCCTGCCCGGCAACGCCTTCGCCTTCCGGAGCGTGGGCGATCGCGGAAATGGTGATGCTGCGCAGACGCGCGACATCGTCGCCGCAACCGGCTGCGAAGGTCAGCAGACCGGTATCCGGCTCCAGCAAGAACACGGTCGCGGCCAGGAAGCTCCCGCCCGAGAACGCGGCTTCGCAGACCTTTCCGTACAGTTCTTCTGGTGATTTTGCGTACAGGATCGCTTCGTTGGTGGCATTCAACGCCGCGAATGTACGCCCGATGCTCGACTGCACGATTCCTGAAGGCCCCCGGGGCCACCCCCTTCAAACTGGAGCGGAACATTGCCCGCGATAGGCCTAAGTGGTGGTTAGCGTATCCGGCAAGTTGCACGACAAAGTAAACGGCTGACGAACGCGGAAGGCCCTTTTCCGGGATATTACGGACGCCGGTGTGCCAGCCTGAGCCGTAAGGCCATGATGCCCGGATTGCGACCCTACCTGCGTCGGCGGAGCGGCCAAATTCCGCATCGCGACCGCGCCCGTTCCACTCGGTGAAAACATCGCCGCCAGCACCCTGCTGGCGGTATGGCGGACCGGATTTTCTGCGCTTGCTCACACTTCGGCGCTCTGAGACCATGAGCCTGATAACAGCAAGCAAGACCCGCGCATCATGCGGGCGGACCGCGAGGAAAATCCCATGCCGATCGTCCAGGCCGACCGTCTCACGCGCATCGGCGCGGCGCTGCTGAAGGGCGCCGGCGCGTCGGAGGAGGAGGCCAGCGCGGTCGCCTCCGGCTGCGTCAACGCCAACCTCGCCGGCCACGACTCCCACGGCGTGATCGCTATTCCGACCTATATCGACCGCATCAAGGCCGGCCATATCGTGCCCGGCGCGAAATGGACCGTCGTGCAGGAGACGCCGACCACGACCGTGATCGACGGTCATTGGGGCTTCGGCTTCCACGTCAACGCCAAGGCGATGGAGATGACCATCAACAAGGCGAAGACCGCCAATGTCGCGGCCTGCACCGTGTTCCGGCAGAGCCATGTCGGGCGTCTCGCGCATTACCCGCTGATGGCGATGCGCGAAGGCATGATCGGGATTGCGGCCGCCGATTCCGGCCGCTCGCCGAAACATGTCGCGCCGTTCGGGGGCCGCGAGGCCCGGCTCGGCACCAACCCGCTCTCGATCGCGGTACCCTCCGATCTCGAGGCGCCGTTCTATCTGGATATGGCGACCTCCGCGGTTGCCGCCGGCAAGATCCAGCTCGCGGTGGCGCGCGGCGAGAGTATCCCGAAGGGCTGGATCATCGATGCCGAAGGGCGCGACACCACCGACCCTGCGGACTATCGCAAGGGCGGCGCGCTTTTGCCGCTCGGCGGCAGCGAAGGCTACAAGGGCTCGGGCCTTGCGGCGATGGTCGAGGTGCTGTGCGGCCTGCTCACCGGCCTCGGTTTCGGCGTCGAGCCGACCGGCCGCCACAACGACGGCTGCTTCATGGCGGTGTTCAACGTCGCCGCGTTCCGCCCCTTGCAGGATTTCAAGAAGGAAGTCGCCGACTTCGCCCGCTATCTGAAATCGACACCGCCCTCGGAAGGCAGCCGCGGCGTGTTCTATCCGGGCGAGATCGAATATCTGCGCGAGCAGCAGCGGCGCAAGGACGGCATCGAGATCGAGGATGCGACCTGGGACAAGCTCAAGGCGCTCGCCGCCGACTACAAGCTGACCGACGACCTCGGCCTTCGCTGATACATCGCCCGGACACAGGAGAACGACATGACACGGCAAATGGCGCTGGTTGGCTTCTTGCAGGCGCAGAACTGCACCAACCTGCCGAGCTCCTGGCGCCACCCGGAGTCGCGCGACGATTCGATGTCGGCGGACTACTACCAGGAAATCGCGCGCATCCTGGAGCGCGGCAAGTTCCACATGGCGTTCTTCGACGATCGCCTCGCAATGCCCGATCGCTACGGCAACGATCACGCCCACACCGTCGAATACGGCATCCGCTGCGTGAAGATGGACCCGATCGTGGTGCTGACCGCGATGGGCATGGTCACCACCAAGCTCGGCCTCGCCTCGACCGCGTCCACCACCTATTTCGAGCCGTTCGACGTCGCCCGCCGCTTCGCCACGCTCGACCTGATGACGAACGGCCGTGCGGCGTGGAACGTGGTGACGTCGGTCAATGACGGGGAAGCCCTCAATATGGGCCGCGAGCAGCATCTCGAGCACGATCACCGCTATGACCGCGCCGACGAGTTCATGGAGGTGGTGCTCGGCCACTGGGACGCCTGGGAAGACGGCTCGCTGGTGATCGACAAGAAGAGTGGCCGCTTTGCCGATCCGGCCAAGGTGAAGCGGCTTGACCACAAGGGCGCGTTCTTCACCTCGCGCGGCCCGTTCACGGTGCCGCGCTCGGCGCAGGGCCATCCCGTCGTGATCCAGGCCGGCGCGTCCGGGCGCGGCCAGCGCTTTGCCGGACGCTGGGGCGAGGTGATCTTCACCGCGGCGCGCAACCTGGCCAATGCCAAGCAGGGCTACGACGCGATCAAGGGCGAAGCCGCCAAGGCCGGGCGCGATCCCGACCAGATGATGCTGTGCAATCTGATCACGCCGGTCACGGGCGCGACCAAGGCCGAGGCCGAGGACCGCATGGCCGTGATCCAGAAGCTGCCGCTCGAGATCGACGCATTGTCGCTGCTCGCCGAAGGCCTCAACTTCGATTTCGGCGCCAAGGGGATCGACGAACCGCTGACGACAGAGGAGTTGCAGGGGATGCAAGGCATGCTCGGCATCCGCGACGGCGTGCTGCGCACCTCCGGCAAGAGCAATCCCTCGACCCGCGACTTCATCACCTTCTCCGGCCGCGGCCAGGTACAGGACGCGATGGTCGGCGGCCCCAAGGAAATCGCCGATCGGCTGGAGGAAATGTTTGTCAATCGCGGCTGCGACGGCTTCGTCATCGCAGCGAGCTACGTGCCGGGCTCCTACGCCGACTTCGTCGATCACGTGGTGCCCGAGCTACAGAAGCGCGGCCTGTTCCACAAGGACTATGCCGGCACGACGCTGCGGGAAAATCTCGGGCTCAAGCGCCCGGCTGCCGGCGCCTGGAAGACCCGCGCGCAGGCTGCGGAATAGAGGGACATCATCATGCGCTGGCTGAAATTCACCGCCGCGGGCAACACTGCGAGCACTCCTTCCTGGGGCCTCGTCGAGGGCGACACCGTCATCACCGTCAACGGCGATCCGTTTTCGGAATGGAGCAAGACGGCGAAGACCCACGCCTTGAAGGACGTCAAGATCGAGCTGCCGTTGATCCCGCGCACTTTCTATTGCGTCGGGCTGAATTATTTGAAGCACCTCAAGGAAGCCGCCGACAAGGCCGGTACGGTGCCGAACGTCCCTGATCGTCCCGAGATCGGCTACCGCGCGCAGAACGCGCTGATCGCCCATGACGAAAACGTGGTGATCCCCGCGAGCGCGACCGAGAAGATCCATTACGAGGGCGAGCTCGTCGTCGTGATCGGCAAGACCGCCAAGCATCTGACCGAAGCCAATGCGATGGACTGCGTGTTCGGATACACCATCGGCAACGACGTCTCCGAGCGCAGCTGGCAGAAGGCCGATCGCGGGCTGTGGCGATCCAAGAACGCCGACACGTTCAAGCCGATGGGCCCGTGGATCGAGACCGATGTAGATCTCGACCGCATGGAAACCGCGATCCGCGTCAACGGCAAGGAGACCGGCCGCTTCCGCACCAACGAGATGATCTTCGGCATCGTGCCCTTCCTCGTCGAGCTGACGAAGTATTTCACGCTGTCGCCCGGCGACGTGATCTGGATGGGCACCGACGGCGCCTCGCCGGACTTGAAGGACGGTGACGTGGTCGAGATCGACATCACCGGCATTGGCACGTTGCGGAACCGGTTCGTGAAGGAGAAGGTGTGAGGCGGGTGGCTCCTCGTTATTGCTGACGCGCGTGCTCCATACC
>NZ_JACMYO010000280.1 GCF_020889685.1 Bradyrhizobium oropedii | reverse complement strand
CGGCACTGGCGGCGCGGGTGGCGCCGGCGACGTCGGTGGCAGTGGCGGCGACGGCGGCACCGGCATCGTCGTCACGGCATCAGGCGCAACGATCAGGAATTCTGGCTCGATCTCCGGTGGTGCCGGCGGAGCTGGCGGCGCACAGGTGTCCGATGTCTACTCGAATGGAGGCAACCCGGCCTACGGCGGCACAACGGGGCGGCCGGGAGCGGGAGGCACCGGCGGTACCGGCATCGTCGGCACCGGCTTGACCATCATCAACAGCGGAACGATCACCGGCGGCGGCGGTCCGGGCGCGCTGGGCTATGCGATCGGCTTCACGGGAGGCGCAAATACGCTGACGTCGAGCGGCGGAACGCTGTCCGGCAATCTCGGCATAGCCAAT
Source organism: Bradyrhizobium oropedii (assembly GCF_020889685.1). Taxonomy (GTDB): domain Bacteria; phylum Pseudomonadota; class Alphaproteobacteria; order Rhizobiales; family Xanthobacteraceae; genus Bradyrhizobium; species Bradyrhizobium oropedii. Next base: position 7,694 of record NZ_JACMYO010000280.1, on the reverse strand, counting down.
GGCGTCGGCGCCAGCCTGACCTTCCTGCAGACCAGCGCGGCCGGCGCCTCCGGCGACGTGACCATCTCGAGCATCACCGGCCTCACCGGCGGCGTCACCGACGCATCGGTTGCCATCAAGATGGACGGCGGGCGCTCGCTCATCATCACCGGTGCCAGCTCCTACACTGGCGGCACCTCGGTGAGCGACGGATCGACGCTCGTCATCCGCAACAACAACGCGCTTGGCAGCGGCACGCTGACGATGGGTGAGACGCTGGCCGGGCTCACCAAGCTGGTGCTGAACGGCAACGGGTTCACCATCGCCAACGCCATCGTCATCAACAGCGATCCCGTCATCACCGTCGCGGCCGGTACCACAAATACGATGTCGGGGGCGATCAGCGGTGCCGGCGATATCGTGCTCAATGGCGGCGGCACGCTGGTGCTGTCCGGCGCAAATACCTATACCGGCGGCACCACGATCTGCGGCACCGCCTGCGGCGCTGCCGGCGGCAGCAGCGTACTGGAAGTTGGCGTCAACACGGTGGGCACGCCGGGCGCGATTGTCTCGTCAGCAATCGGTACCGGCCTGCTGACCTTCGACGGCGGCACGTTGCAGGCCGGCGGCAACTACACGATCGCGAACAACGCACAGATCAACGCCACCGGCGCCAGCATCGACGCCAACGGATACACCTTCGTTTACTCGGGCAACATTGCCGGTCCCGGCAGCCTGATGGTGCTGGATGCTTCAGGAGGCGCCGGCCGTGTGGTGCTAACAGGCACCCACACCTACACCGGCGGTACCACGATCTGCAATTGCGCGACCCTGCAACTCGGTGACGCCACCCATACCGCCTCGATCGTCGGCCAGGTCAATGTCGACGGCAGGTTCGACATCGTCAACGCCAACACGTCCGGCATCACCAAGATCGTTAACGACGGCTTCAACGGGGTTGCCACCACCACGTTCCACAATGCGACGTCGGCATCGACGGCGATCATCGACAACCTGAATTTCGGTATCACGCAGTTTCGTGACAGCAGCACCGCGGGCAATGCTACCGTGAGCAACAGCAACGGTGCGCTCACGATCTTCCGCGACACCAGCTCCGCCGGCAGTGCCACGTTCAACAACACCAATGGCGGCACCGTGGTGTTCGGCGACGCGCTTGGCCCTCCCGGCGGCTCGGACACCAGCACGGCCGCCAAGGCCGTGATCAACAATCACGACGGCGGCAGCACCGTGTTCCTGGGCCATACCAATGCGGGTCAGGCCACCATCATCAATGGCAACAACGGCGGTTCGACCCAGTTCTTCGAATTCTCGTCGGCCGCGTCGGCTGCGATCACCACGTCCGCCACCGGCTACATCGCTTTCTTTCAGAACAGCACCGCGGCGAATGCGACGATCGACAACAGTGGCCTGACCTATTTCGGCACGTCCGGCTTCAGCCTGACCGAGGCGCCGACCGCCGGCAACGCGACGATCATCAACCGTTCCGGCGCCGCGTTGATCTTTGACGCCTACGCAACGGCCGGCAACGCCACGATCACCACCGAGAGTGGCGCCCACGTCAAATTCACCGGCAATTCGACCGGCGGCACCGCGCAGTTCATCACCCAGGGGACCGGCTTTGTCGACTTCGGCGGCAGCCTCGGTCCGAACGGCGACGGCCGCATCACGGCAGGCTCGATCGCGGGCTCGGGCACCTACTACATCGGTGGCGGCAACACGCTTGCCGTCGGCGGCAACAATCTCTCGACTGTTCTCAGCGGCGTGATCGCCGATTTCAACCCCTGCGGTTGCAGCCCGGTCGGGCCCGGCAATCTGGAAAAGACCGGCAGCGGCACGCTGACTCTCTCGGGCGTCAACACCTATACCGGCAGCACGGTTGTCAATGGCGGCATCCTGCAAGTTGACGGCTCGATCGTGTCGTCGAGTTCGGTGACGGTGAACTCTGGCGGTGCGCTCTCCGGCGGCGGCACCGTCGGGAATACGACGATCGCGAGCGGCGGCATCCTGATGCCCGGCAATGCGACACCAGGCACGTACCTGCGTGTGATGGGGAATCTCGCCTTCCAGTCCGGCGCGCTGTATCTCGTCGGACTCAATTCCACCGCGTCGACATCAGCCAAGGTGACCGGTACCGCGACGCTCGCCGGATCGGTCGGCGCCAGCGTCGCCGCCGGCAGCACGATCGCCAGGCAATACACCATCCTGTCAGCCGCGGGTGGCCGCATTGGCACGTTCGCCGGCGTCGATTCGAACGGGCTGCCGTCGGGACTGATCGCGACGCTCGGCTACGACGCGAACAATGCCTATCTCAACTTCGCGCTCGATTACGCCACGAAATCGAAGCTCAACGTCAACCAGAGCAATGTCGCGGCGACGCTGCAGAACTTCTTCAACGCCAATGGCGGCATCAACGTGGCGTACGCGGGACTCTCGCAGAACGGCCTGACCCAGGCCTCGGGCGAGGGCGCGACCGGCTCGCAGCAGGCGACGTTCAACGCGATGAACCAGTTCCTCGGTCTGTTGACCGATCCGTTCGTCGCCGGGCGCGACGGCGGCTTCGGCGGTGGCGCGGCGGCGACGCCCTATGCCGAGGAGAGCGCAACGCTGGCTTACGCGGCGCGCAAGACCGAGCCGCGCGACGCGCTGGCTGCGATCTACACCAAGGCGCCGCCGCCGCAACTCGACTTCGATCAGCGCTGGAGCATCTGGGCGGCAGGCTATGGCGGATCGCAGACCACCGGCGGCAATGCAGTGCTCGGCTCGAACAACTCCAGCAGCAGCGTCTATGGCACGGCGGTCGGCGCCGACTATCGCTTCTCGCCGAACACCATTGCGGGCATCGCGCTCGCCGGCGGCGGCACCAGCTTCAGCGTCAACGGCCTCGGCTGGGGCCGCTCGGATCTGTTCCAGGCCGGCGCGTTCGTGCGTCATACCGTCGGTGCGGCGTACCTCAGCGCGGCGCTTGCCTATGGCTGGCAGGACATCACCACGGACCGCATCGTCACCGCCGCAGGCGCCGATCATCTGCGTGCCAACTTCAATGTCAATGCATGGTCGGGCCGGCTCGAGGGCGGCTATCGGTATGCGACGCCGTGGATGGGCCTGACGCCTTACGCGGCCGCCCAGTTCACCAGCTTCGAGCTGCCGAGCTATGCGGAGACCGTGGTCGCCGGCGGCGGCACCTTAGCGCTAAACTACGCAGCGAAGAGTGTCACCGACGTCAGGAGCGAGCTCGGACTGCGTTCCGACAAGTCGTTCGCGGTCGATAGCGGCATGCTGACGCTGCGCGGCCGCGTCGCCTGGGCGCATGACTTCAACCCGAACCGCAATGTTGGCGCCGTGTTCCAGGCATTGCCCGGCGCGGCCTTCGTGGTCAACGGCGCAGCGCAGGCCAGCGACTCCGCACTGACCACGGCCTCGCTCGAGATGAAGTGGCGCAACGGCTGGTCGGCGGCCGCGACCTTCGAGGGCGAATTCTCCAACGTCACCCAGTCCTACGCCGGCAAGGGCGTTATGCGCTATACGTGGTGACCCTCCGTGCTATAGCGTCTTGAAGCGAAAGCCTGCCTGGACTTGATCCGCGACAGCGTATTTCGCGAGACGAAATACACATCAAAATGAGTGGGACAAAACCCACGCGGAGGGAACATGCGCGCAGCGATCTTCAGAAACGGCGAGATTGTCGTCGACCAGATGCCGGAGCCGAAGCCGGGCGCCGGCCAGGTGCTGGTCAAGTCGCTCGCCTGCGGCATCTGCGGTTCGGATCTGCACGCGCGCAAGCACGCCCACCGCATGGTGGAGCTGAGCAAGTTCCTGCCCGGCCGCACGCCGATGGATCTGTCGCGCGACGTCGTGTTCGGCCACGAGTTCTGCTGCGAGGTGCTTGACTACGGCCCGGGCACCACGCGCAAGTTCAAGCCCGGCGCGCGCGTGTGCTCGTTGCCGGCGCTGCTGACGCCGGAGGGCCCGAAGGGCATCGGCTATTCCAACGATTACGCTGGCGCCTATGCCGAGCAGATGCTGCTCAGCGAGCCGCTGCTGCTTGAAGTGCCGAACGGCCTTGCCGCCGAGCACGCCGCGCTTACCGAGCCGCTTGCGGTCGGCGTGCACGCAGTCGCGATGGCCAACATCCAAGGTGGCGAAGTGCCGCTGGTGATCGGCTGCGGGCCGGTCGGCCTTGCGGTGATCGCGGCGCTGAAGATCAGGGGGCTCGGCCCGATCGTTGCCGCCGACTACTCGCCGGCGCGGCGCCGGCTCGCCGAGAAGATGGGCGCCGATGTCGTGGTCGATCCCGCCAGGACGCAGCCCTATGCGAGCTGGGCCGAGCACGCCCAGATGACCGACGCCGAGAAGGCGGCGCGGCCGCCGATGCAGGCGCTGCTGCCGCCGCTGAAGCCGGCGCTGATCTTCGAATGCGTCGGCGTGCCCGGCGTGTTGCAGCAGGTGTTCGAGGGCGCGCCGCGCAGTGCCCGTGTCGTCGTGGTCGGCGTCTGCATGGAGACCGACAAGTCGGAGCCGATGCTCGGCATCATCAAGGAGCTCAACGTCCAGTACGTGCTCGGTTACACGCCGGAAGAGTTCGCCTATTCGCTGCGCCTGATCGCGGAAGGTCAGGTCGATGCGGCTTCGCTGGTCACCGGCCGCGTCGGCATCGACGGCGTCGCACAGGCGTTTGCCGATCTCGCCAATCCCGAGGCGCACACCAAGATCCTGGTCGAGCCGTGGCGTTAGCCGTATCGATGGCGCGCGGTTTGCATTTCGTGACACTGAACCTATAGTTCGCTGTCCTTGAACGTACGAACAGCACGCACCTCATGCGCGTTTCAATCATCACGGGAGGCGGCTCCGGCATTGGTGCTGCGGTTGCGCGCCGGCTCGCCGGCCCCGGTCAATCGCTGATGCTGCACGGGCAGGGTGCTGAGGCGACCGGGCTTGCGCGGCTGAATTCGGTTGCGGAGGAATGCCGCAGCAAGGGCGCGAAGGTCGAAATCGCGACCGGCGATCTCGCCGCAGCCGGCGCGGGCATCGCGCTGGTCGAGGCAGCGCGCGCCGCGTTCGGGCCGATCGATACGATCGTGCATGCCGCGGGCTTTGCCGACCGGCGCGAATTCGCCAGCCTGCCGCGCGAGGCGCTGGAGCGCGCCTTCGCCGTGATGGCGGCGGCATTCCATGAAATCGCGGCGGCCGCGCTATCCGACCTCATGCGTAGTGCCAGGGGCCGCGTCGTCGCGGTCTCGAGCTTCGGGCCGCATCGTTTCGTGCCGGGCGCCACCTATCCGGGATCGGCGGCCGCGAAAGCCGCGCTCGAAGTGCTTGTGAAGTCGCTCGCGATCGAGCTCGCCGGCTCGGGCGCCACCGCCAACGCCGTGATGCCCGGCTATACGCGCAAGGATCCCGGCCTGTTCGGCGCGCTGGATTCCTCTACCTGGGAGCGCGTGGCGAAGGCCAATCCGATGCAGCGGCTGGCCGAGCCCGATGAGATCGCCGCCGTCGTCGCCTTCCTGCTGTCGCCGGAAGCGGGCCACGTCACCGGTGCGACGCTGCCGGTCGACGGCGGCCTGACCTTGATGTGACGGCATGAGCGAGAGCACGCCAGCACAGCAGGTTGATGTCGTCGTGCTCGGCGCCGGCATGGTCGGCGTCTCGGCGGGCCTCGCCGCTCGGCAGCGTGGGCTCTCCGTTATCATGGTCGACCGCCGCGAGCCGGGCAGCGAAACCTCCTACGGCAATGCCGGCATCATCTCGTCGGGCTCGATCCTGCCGCTGAACACGCCACAGCTTTTGAAGAACCTGCCGAAATATCTTACCAACACCCATCCGGCGCTGCGCTGGAATCTTCCGTGGGCCATCGGCAATGCCGGCTGGGTGATCCGCTTTCTCGCTGCGGCGACACCGTCGCAAACCAAACCGCGCGCCGCCGCGCTGCACGGCCTGATCGGAACGTCGCTGACCCTGCATCGCGACTGGATCGTGCAGGCGGGCGCCGGCCATCGCATCCGCGAGACCGGCTGGCTGAAAGCCTGGCGCGGCAATGGGCTTGCGACCGCGAAGGCCGAGCAGGCGGCGCTCGCCGAATTCGGCATCGAGAGCGAGGTGCTCGATCGCCAGGCGATCTCCGCGCTCGAGCCGAACATCATTCCTGCCTACAGTGTCGGCCTGCTGCACAGCCAGACGGCATCGGTCGATTCACCCGGCGCGGTGGTCAAGGCCTATGCGCAGCTGCTTGCGAATGGCGGCGGCACGATCAGGCAATCCGAGATCCGGCGGATCGAGCCGGTTGGCGACGGCTGGCGCGTGCAGCTTGCCGACGGTGAGATCACCGCGCGCCATGTCGTGGTCGCGCTCGGGCCGTGGTCGGCCGAGCTGCTGCGGCCGTTCGGCTACCGCGTGCCGCTGGCGTTCGAGCGCGGCTATCACCAGCATTTCGTGCCGAACCCGGCACGCAAATTGCTGCGGCCGATCCATGATGCGGAGGGCAGCTTTCTGATGACGCCGATGGAGCAGGGCATTCGCGTCACCAGCGGCGTCGAGCTCACCGCGCGCGACGCGCCGTCGAATTTTGCGCAGCTCGAGGCCGTGGTGCCGATGGCGCGCAGCGTGGCCGAATTCGGCGACGCGGTCGGCGAGCGCTGGCGCGGCGCGCGGCCGACGCTGCCCGACAGTCTGCCGATGATCGGACCGGCGCCACGGCATCGCGGGCTCTGGCTCGCCTTCGGCAACCAGCATATCGGCTTCACCACCGGTCCCGGAACGGGCGCCGCGGTTGCAGCGATGATCGCAGGGGACGCACCGCCGTTCGAGGTGAAGGCATTCTCGCCGGGCCGGTATATCGCGTGACTCGCGCAAGGTCGCCTGCGATGCTGGGGGATCAAGCGGGCAACCGAGGGGCAGGATGAACTACGTCTGGGATTTCGGGATCCTCGCCAAGTACAGCCATCTGTTCTGGCTCGGGCTCGGCTGGACCATGGCCTACACAATCGGCACCATCATTCTCGGCACGCTGATCGGCCTGATGGTCGGCATGCTGCGGCTGCGCCGCATTCCGGTGATCGACTGGCTCCTGATCGCCTATATCGAAACTTTCCGCTGCACGCCGCTGCTGGTGCAGATCATCTGGTTCTACTACGCATTTCCGGTCGTGATCGGCGTCAACATCCCGGCGCATGTCGCAGCCGTCAGCGTGCTGTCGCTCTATGGCGGCGCATTCTATGCCGAGATCGTGCGCGGCTCTATCGAGAGCGTGCCGGTCGGGCAGTGGGATGCGGCGAAGGCGCTCGGCTTTCGCGGCTGGCGCCTGATGCGGCTCGTGATCCTGCCGCAGGCGCTGAAGCCGATGATGGCACCCTACGTCAACCAGTCGGTGACGCAGCTGAAGAACACCTCGCTGGTCTCGATCATCGCGGTGCCGGATCTCGTCTACAACGCAACGCTGATCAACGCCGACACCTACCGCCCGCTCGAGGTCTACACCATCGTGGCGCTGATCTATTTCGCGATCCTGTTCCCGTCGACGCTGGTGGCAAGACGGCTGGAGCGCGGGCTGACCTACGACAAGGTGTGATTTCTCTTCTCCCTCGCCCCGCTCTTGCGGGGAGAGGGTCGGGGTGAGGGGCTTCTATCCGGTGAGCAGTTCGCCGTTTGTTGAGCCGTGTGCCTCGCCCCTGACCCGGATCGCATCTGCGATGCGATCCGAC
>NZ_JACMYO010000279.1 GCF_020889685.1 Bradyrhizobium oropedii | reverse complement strand
GCAAGGATGCGGCCCGGACCGAGTCGGCCTCGCGCGAGCTCGAAACCCCCGCCCTCGCCCAGCAACAGATTGTCCGCGGGAACGCGGACATTTTCAAGAAGCATCTGGCCGTGGCCGTGTGGCGCATCGTCATAGCCAAACACGAAGAGTACTTTTTCGATCTTGATGCCGAATGTGTCTGAGGGCACCAGGATCTGAGACTGTCGTTGGTGGCGCGGCGCCTAGAAACCGATCTTGCCCGTCACGATGGCAATCTTGCAGCTGGGATCACCCGCGCCCGACGACCACCATTTCCAGCCGCGATGGCGTAATGATCGCCGTCAATAGCCTGTTAGCACCTTAGCACCCGGTGCGCACACAGATGCACGATGGCCCGGGTTTGCCACAGTGTGAAAGGTACGTATTGACAAGTCCCGTCATACAAATGTGCGGAATGCAACTCCCAAGCTTGGCGGATCCATGCCAAGCGATCGGACCGGATCCGTCATTGTCGCTGCGGGATGAGCGACTTAAAGCCGATCCCCAGCTTTGGTGACGTGACGCTGTGCGACATCGGAGGCCAATGTCATTTTCGGCCGGTGAATTGTGATTTCGGCTTCAAGGACGACGTGCGGAATTATTCGTCACCCGCAGCCTGCAGCTCAGTCGGAACCGCGCGCGAATTGCACGCGGCGGAACGGTGGGACGGGGCGCCGTCGGAATGATGCTGTCCAATTGTCTGCTAATGTTCAACGATATATGTAACTGCACCGGTCAATGCACGCCGCGCAGGCGGCTCCGCCGTTGACAGCTCGTCCTCAAAGTGAAGAGAAGAGGTGAAGCGGATCGCTGGAGCGACTTTCTTAGTCCGTAGCTCCATCCGCTGACATCACGGACTCGGACGAAGCATAAGCGTCTGAAATAAGCTTGTAACAGCCACATGCCCTTTGCTCGAGGCTCTTGCGCTCATCAATCTCTAAGACGCCGCGCTTCTTGCGAATCGACCTTTGTTCTTCGAATTGGCTTAAGGTCTCGGTGACCCCGGCCCGGCGCAACCCTAAGGCAGAAGAAACATACTCATGGGTAACTGGAAGCACATGAGCGCCAACGGCGTCACTAGCTAGACACAGCCAGCTCGCAAGCCGCTTTTCGAGGCTGTGCCGAACCCCGCATAATCCTGTTTGAGCGCAATGCAGGGCGAGCGCTTGATCGTACCGCGAAAGATGTTCTCGGATTTCAGGACGCTCGTTCATTACCCGACGCAAATCCTCAACGCGGATCCTGTGCGCGCTTCCGGGAAACAGCACAATAGCTTGATGCGTCGAAATATGCCTCCCCACTAAGAGCGAAGCACCGATCGCACCACGATATCCTATCACCGCCACCTCAAAGAAACTGCCCGCCGCGACAATCCTGAGCGAGACGAGGCCCGCTTCAACGAAATAGACGTGATCGAGATGCCTCTTCGGCTCCTGCAGTACCATGCGTTCTTTCAGGACGATCGGCTCAAGGAACTGCCCTATCGCCGCGAGGCCTTGAGGAGGAATTCTCGCCAGAATTGCGTTTCTGACATTGGACCGAGAACAATGACATACCATACTAGGCACGCGAAACATTTGCTGTGTACCGGACACTCGCTTCAGGGCTCCATCTGCGGAGCCGTCAAGCGCTTCCAAGACAGCAGGCACGCGGTCGATCATAGTGTGGTCTGTCTCCTGGCACCCTCATTTCTAGCCGACGGCTCACTCTACCGACTCTGCAATCTTGATTAATGCAATGAGTCTCGTGTCGACGCCCAAATCCCGCTTTGAACCGCCCATTTCGACGGATTCCAACTCACTCGAGCGGCGACAGCTGCCTTGCCGACTGAGGCGACGCGCGGAGAACTGTCTCTATGGACAGCGATAAGCATATTGTCCGGATCGAGCGGGAAGCTTTTGTAGTCTGCCGATGGTAATGTGACATCAAAGCAAGCCTCTACCGCTCGGTATTCGGCATTTGCTCGTTTCGGATACCAAGAGCTCCAAGCGCTCGCATTGGATCAGCCTCAGTTTGCTCCAAAGCCTCGATGAAAGACGCTACCGCCTCAGTTACTTTGACCGGTCGACTTGATAGCCCAATGGACTTACACAACTTTCAAATGAGCCACGGGTGATAACGATCTGCGATCCCGGCACGGACTGGGCTGGGCTGTGTTCGCCATCGACGACCGGCATTAAGAGTGACCGAATGTGAACATTCGGCATCCTGGCAATCACTCTAACAAGATTTGCGAAAACGGAAATACTTGTCCAGCGGAAACGCCGTCTTTGGCAAGGCTATTCAGATTTCCCTCAGCATTCTTGGCGCCCCCTCCGTCAGGAGCTCATCACAAAATCAAAGAACTATTCACCCGCGATTTATCGTCTTCCGCAGCAGTCCACTCTGCTCAAGAGCCAGAAGCACGCTCGTTTTGACAGGTTGTGAGCTTGGGGCACACACCTCTCTTCATTTAAAATGTCACCAACGCAATCGTGCAGAACCCTGCGCGGCCCTTACGATAATTGCTCCCTATTCGGCCAATACACCCCTTCCCCGATACCGACCTTGCCCTTCCTGGATATGTTTGCAAGATCGCGCCGTGCATGACGTTGCGCAGCCCGTTTTAGTTTCGGTCACGGATTCGAGGCCTCATCTGCAACTCGCTATTTCAACGAGCTCTGGAATAACGATGAGAAGTTGCGAGACAGAAGGCAAAACGGCAACAGGAATTCAGCTATTTTTTAGGCAGTTGCGCAGAATGAAGGCCGACAACGTGGATATGGAAAACTTCGCGCGCTCGCGAGATACCCAGGTCAACTTATGGGTTATCTCGGCCTAGTGCCAAGCGAGCGATCGACCGGGACGCATTCGCCCGCTTCTGTGATGATCGGCTTCTGCGCATATGGAAGCAACGCCAAATGCGAGCTACCTTGGCCGGCTCCGACGAGCGTAGCCGGCGCGCCGCACTCGCTCCGAGTTTCGTGATCAGCATTGCGCGCCCTTAGATCTCATTGTTCTGGCAAATCGTCTAACCAGCAGGCAGCCCCGACATAAGGCCGGGAAAAGATCCGTCCGATCTTCTCGGGAACTTTGCTCTGGTGGTATCGCATATACACGCGGCCATCGTGTCCCAAATCCAATATTTCGATCTTTCCTGAGTAATGAGACATGATGTATTTGAATGTCTTCTCGATGCCACTGAGACGCTGGTTGACGCCGCGCGCAATCTCTATTCCCCGTCCCAATGTGACCTGAAAATGAGATGCGCCCTTCACCGGCCTCGCTTGAAAGAGGTAGTAAGGGCGTACTCCGATTTCGTGGCATTTGGCGAACGTCGCTGCCAGGATCTTGGGATCATCGTTGACTTTGGCGAGAAGCACGGCCTGGTTAAGGAATTGCACGCCTTGCGATCGCAAGGAGCGAACTTCGTGCTCCGCATCGGACGAGATCTCGCCTACGTGATCGAAATGCGTAACGATTATTGGGCTCTTACCCGCTTCGTGGATTCGCTGGAACAATGCCGGTAGAGCGGAATCCTCAAACCGCCTCGGTTCATAGGCCAGCATTTTTGTGCCAAATCTAATCGAGCTCAAATGATTTATAGGCAGCAGGTGGTCAAGGATCTTGTTGAGTTTGGCCGTGCTGAGAACGAACGGGTCACCTCCCGACAGTAGTACGTTCGTCATCTCAGGATGGCGCGCAATATACTTCGCGACCCGATCGAAGTCCGGCGCGATTTCATCGGAAGCCTTACCCACTATACGCTTGCGAAAACAATAACGGCAATATGAACCGCAGCGTTCCGTCACCAGCAACAAGCCGGTCTGTGGGTACTTGTGCTGCAGTCCCGGGACGACTGTGTTGTCGTGCTCGCCGCTCGTATCCAAGGTGCCTGGGCTCTCGAACTCCTCCACCGAGGGCTCTACAATGTACTTAAGCTGATCGTAGTAACCACTTTTGGCGATCTGTTCGCGATAGAACTTTGTGACGTGATAAGGCGTGATGTTGTTGACTTGCAGTACACTCTCGCTAACGACGCGAGTTTCTTCGATGAACTTCAATACGTGTGCTCTGCACAGCGGATTAGCTGTGGCTTCCATTGCGGCACCTCGTCTGCCCTGACCAGCGCGTTTGATTGAACACGATCTCCTCGTAACAATACAGCATCAACAGTGGATCGATACCTACCTAGTGTGGTGAGGACTGCCTCGAGAGTTGAGAAAGGCGCTCTGTCGGCACAGTAGCGAAGCTAAATCGCCGCCATTAGCGCAACCGCGCAGCATGCCGGTGGTATGCGACAGCGCGCCCGCGCCTTTGCTGCCCGTACAAACACACGACCGCCTCCTCCTCATAAGCGAGGTGAGCGCCATCCCTGATTGCGAATGAAAGGCCCTCATCGGTGTTCAGGACCCTGGTGTGCCGCGCCCCGCATTCATGCGGTATTTTCAGTGGTGCGAGGCCACTTTTCCGACCATCGCCACGCTCGATCCGCTCGATCTTTTCAGTGCCGCACGGTTAGGCAAGAGCCGGCTCGCACTGTGCCGGGCTCTGACACGAGAATGGCGCCGCCTGCTCGCGCCTTCTTAGCGCTTTTTATGGACACGAAAGAGCAGATTGCCAGCGCCGGTTAGCCGTCCTGACCGGATAAACTCGACGGCCTGGCTCCCACTCGACATTGCAGGGCCGCCACTTAGCCATGGACCGCCTGCATCTTAGGAAAACCGGACGTGCGGACCCTACTAGTACCCACTTTTCTTGGATCGTGAGTCGTGATTCAAGATATGGATGATTCCCGAAGCAAGAGAAGTCCACCTTTCGCGGAAAGATCGCAAGGTGCTTGAGGCGTGTTGTCGCTCACCGGTGACGTTGCAGCGCGGTTTGAAGCGGGCTGGCGGCGGACGGGCGCAGCACCCGCTCGATTGCCAAAGAAGTCGGCGTTCAGCCGCGGATTGTCAGCCTTTGGCGGCACCGCTATGCCGATCATGGCCTTGAAGGGCTGCAAGACAAGCCACGGCCCGGCAAGCAGCCGATCTATACGAAGGCCACCGACAAGCGGATTCTGAAGCTGCTGGATAAGCCGCCCCCGCAAGGATTTGCGCGCTGGACCGGCCCTCTGCTGGCCGAGGCGCTGGGCGATGTTGGCGTCCAATATGTCTGGCGGTTCCTGCGCAGCCACAAGATTGACCCTGCGGCTCGCAAGTCCTGGTGCGAGAGCAACGACCCGAACTTTACGGCCAAAGCCGCCGATGTTGTTGGCCTCTACGTCGCCCCGCCCGCGAAGGCCATTGTGCTATGCGTGGACGAGAAGCCCTCGATCCAGGCCTTGGAGCGAGCCTTGGAGCGAGTGCAGGGTTATCTGAAGTTGCCCAATGGCCGCGCCTTGACCGGCCAGAGCCACGATTACAAGCGGCATGGCACGACAACGCTGTTTGCGGCGCTTGAGGTCGCCACCGGAAAGATCATCGCGACGCATTCAAAACGTCGCCGCCGCGTCGAGTTTCTCGATTTCATGAACAGCGTCACCGCGGCCTTTCCGGGCCGAAAGCTTCACGTCATCCTCGACACAACCTCAACACCCACAAGAAGAACGAGCCCTGGCTCAAGGCCCCCCCAACGTGCAGTTTCATTTCACTCTCGATCTTGCAGGGCCAGTCGCTCAGCGGCACCTCCTTCACTAGCCTCACGCAGCTTCAGGAACATCATCGATGCCTACGTCAACGCGTACAACGACAAAGCCGAGCCCTTCGTCTGGACCAAGAAAAAGGTCCGTCAACGCCGCTTCACAGGGCGCCGTATCACTCAGCTCTGATTCCGGGTACTAGGCAGCCTGAGCGGCCCGTGATTTTGGCCTCTTCATGTGCGGTACGCCGGCGTCAATCGCAAGCCGGTCCACGGCCCAATGAGGACTGCCGATTTTATTGACGGGGTATCGCTCAGTCGCGCGATTGTCCCAGATTGCGACGTCGCCTGATTTCCAGTTCCAGCACAGGGTGTTCTCCGGCGCCGTGAGGTAGGATTGCAGCAGTTCGAACAGTCTTTGGCTGGGATAGCGCTGCAGGCCGACAAAGTTCTGCACCGAACGGCCGAGCGAGAGGACGCGTTCGCCGGTCTCGGGATGAACGCGAACGATCGGATGTGTCGTTTCGTAGATCGTTCCGGTGGATACGTCGTCCAGTCGCCTCTTCTCGGCTTCTGTGGCCCCCTCCGTCACATTGTAATCGAATGCGGCACAGCGCACAGCCCAGAGGTTGTCGGCAAGCATCCGCAGGGGGACGGGAAGATCAAGGTAAGCAGCCGCAGTGCTCGACCAAGCGATGTCACCGCCAAACGGCGCGATCAGCACTGAGATTTTCGGCCGGCGGCACCCAAGACGTCATCGTTCACCCGGTCGAAATGACGGCAGGCGTGATCAGGAAGCGTTTCCCGGATCGTCGCCCCTCCCTTTGTGTTCACCATTGTGAGGGGCGGTATCAGCGAACCGAGCCGGAGGGCAAAACGCTGTTGCTGGGCATCATCGAGATGTCCCTGATCACGGAAAAAGATGACCTTATGCTCGAGCAGCAGCCGGTTAATGGCTGTGATGACCTCGTCAGACAAATCGTCCGATAGTGTAATGTTCTTGATTTCGGCACCAAGGCGGTCCGCATGCCTGATGATGTCTGCTCGCGGAATGACGTTATCAACGATCATTGTGCTATTCATGACGGCACCTCTCTATGGATGTCTTAAACAAAGCCCCCGCGATTGGTGATGATGCTTGGCGCGCACGTGACGAGCCATCTTTATGACACGCATCCGAATTGCCTGAATGCCGCACAACGAGACACGCTGGATTTCGGATATAGACCACCATCATCTTATGGTCTGACTTCCTCTGCGTGCGGACACATCCGGTGCGGTTTCGATCGAAGAACACTCGCGTATGACGCCATCAGACCGATTTGCACGTTGACTCAACAGCCTAGCTTTGACACTGCAAATTATAGAGGCGGTCCATGTCCAGTCCATGAAACGAAACCAGCTTTCTTGACCGATCTTGAGCAACGTTCGCTCGTCGCCAAGCCAGGCCTTGGAAGATCTTTGACATGACGCTGGGATACGCCACCCAAGCGATCCACTCGGCCTCATCCACGCACGACAAATGAACGAACGCAATATTTGGCGGTCTGCACTCATTGAGCAGTAAGAGAACGCAAACCTCTACCTATCGTCGCTTCTCTTTATGATGCTACTTATGCGTGCGCACAAGCCTTTGTTCCTTTGTTCGCTGCTTTGAGTTGTTCAATAGTAAGCGCGATTTTCCCCGCACGTTGACGCCGGCGGTTTTGATGGATTGCCCTAGTATCGGGCGATACCGGGCCGTTCAGGCAATGGCGGCTTTGTGGAAGTTGAAGGGCAGCAGGTCGGTAATATCGGCGTCGCCGGCGCGCTGAGGCAATTCGGTGCAGACGTGGCGCAACCACGCTAACGGCACGACACGTGAGGCGCGGCAGGTCAGCATCAGGCTGTAGACGACGGCACTGGCCTTGGCTCCGTCCACGGTATCGCTGAACAACCAACTCTTCCTGCCAGTTGCAAAAACCCTGATGTCGCGCTCCAGAAGATTGTTGTCGATCGGCATGCTGCCGTCCCCGGTGTAGCGCGTCAGATATTCCCATTGGTTTCGGGTGTAGGATACGGCGTCGCCGAGCTTGCTGTGCCGCGGCTGACCGGAACGCCGGCGCGTTCGAAGGCCTGCGCCAGGCGGTAGAGCGGCGTGCCATCGACATATTTATGAACCAGCGCGAACGCCAGCGTTGAGGCCGTGGCAACGCTGCCCGGCAGCGGCTGCGTCGGCATCGGCGCGGTCACGACAGGGGCGTTGATCCCGGTGCGATCGCAATGGCGGCACGCATATTTGAAGCGTACTTTCTGTAAAACCTTCGCCTTCACCTCGATATGAAGTTGCTCGGTGACAGCCTCGCCCATGCGATGCATCTGGCCACGGCAGCAAGGACACGCCTTCTGATCGTCGGGCAGGTCATACTCGACGCGCTCACGCGGCAGGTTCGCCGGCAGCGGCCTGCGGCCGCGCTTCTTTCCCGTTGTGTTTTT
>NZ_JACMYO010000278.1 GCF_020889685.1 Bradyrhizobium oropedii | reverse complement strand
CACGCCGCGAAACGGCGGCGGCCGCCGCGCGGATAGGTCGACGAGAGTCGAAACCCGCAAAGAGCCGACTTCTCACCACTCTCTGTCAACTGCGACCCTGTGCCGCCTATCGCAGGTGGAACGACGACGGCGCTTCGCCATTTTCTCCTGTTCCAACTCTGCTGTTTCAACTGTTCTTCGAACAGCAAAATCCCACAACAAGGAGAAAATGATGAAGTTGGGAACTTTGGTCGTGGCCGCAATCACCACTGGCGCCATGACGCTGTCGACTGTTGTCCCCTCGTTTGCCGCACCGCTTGCGCCCGCCGCCCGTTTGCAGGACCAGCCTACCTCCGTCGAGCACGTGCAGTATCGGCATTGGCATGGCGGCCCGCGTTACGGCTATCGGGGTGGTTACGGCTACCGCGACGGTTATTATCATCGCGACCGCGGAAACGGCGCTGCGATCATCGGCGGCCTCGCAGCCGGCGCGATCATCGGTGGCGCCATCGCGGCAAGCCAGGCCAAGGCCAATAACGACGCCTATTGCTCCCAGCGCTTCCGCACATACGATCCGGCTTCGGGCACCTACATTGCGTCGGGCGGCGTGCGCCGTTCCTGTCCGTAAGCGTCACCTTCCTCCGTCATTGCGAGCGAAGCGAAGCAATCCATCTCACCGCTTGCGGACACATGGATTGCTTCGTCGCTTCAGCGCAAAATTGCATTGCAATTTTGTCGCGAGCTCCTCGCAATGACGGGAACTTTGCTAGGCCGGCTTGCCGTAGACCTGATCCGCCCGCTTCTCGAACGCGTGGGCAAACCGCCCGAAGGCGGCGTCGAACATCGAGCCCATCAGCATCGCCAGCATCCGGCTCTTGAATTCGTAGTTCAGGAAGAAGCCGACATCGCATTCGGTCTCCGACTTCGGCTCGAAACTCCAGCGGTTCTCCAGATTGCTGAATGGGCCGCGGAGGTATTCGACCAGGATCTTCAGATTGGGCCGGTCGAGCGTCACCCTGCTGGTGAAGGTTTCCCGCACCAGCTTGAAGGAGACCGTCATGTCGGCCACCACGATTTCGGTGCCGTCGTCCTTGGGCGTGCGCTGGCGGATCTTGAGCGCCTGGCACAGCGGCACGAATTCCGGATAGCGCTCGACGTCGGCGACCAGATCGAACATCTGAGGTGCGGTGTGGCGGACCCGCCGCTTGCTGGAGAATCGTGGCATCAGTGGATACTCGCACGGTTTTGCCGACGTGCGACGCTCTCCAGATAAATGTCCGCCTGCGTCCGATCGGTGAAGCAGACCAGCGATTGATCGGGGCGCAGGCCGGCAAAATATTCGATCAGCTTCGGCCGCTGCTGCCGGCGATAGGTCCAGACGTAGCGGAAGAATTCCAGGTCGATCTTCTCCGGGCAGCCTTCGGCCATCTCGGGGCGGACCTGGCCATAGCTCCCGGCAATGCGGCCGAGGATTCCGAGCATGCAAGTCGACCGCGGCAGGTCGAACCAGATGATCGTATCGGAGAGCTCCCGGCGCAGCTCACCTGCCCCATGCCGCATGTAGTTCCCATCCATGATCCAGCGCGGCTCTCGCGCAGCGTCGATCACGCGGCGCTCGAATTCGTCCTTGTCGGATTCGACCCAGCCCGGTTTCCAGAACAGCGCGTCGATCGACACGGACGGGATGCCCGTCATGGTGGACAGCCGCCGCGCAAAGGTCGACTTGCCGGATCCCGACGATCCCATCACCAAAGCGCGCTGCATTTGGTCCAGTCCAAGGTTCGGTCAAGGTTCGGTCAGGGCTAGATCAAGCAATGGCGCATGATGGCGCCCGCCTACCGCCTTTTACAAAATCTAGCGGCCGCGAGCCGTGCGGGCCGCCTGCAGCTTCGCAAAATCCTCGCCGGCGTGATGCGACGAGCGTGTCAGCGGGCTCGCCGACACCATCAGAAAACCCTTTGTATAGGCCACGCGCTCGTAGCCTCCGAATTCGTCCGGCGTCACGTAGCGCATCACGGCGTGATGCTTGCGGGTCGGCTGCAGGTATTGGCCGACGGTCAGGAAATCGACCTCGGCCGAGCGCAGATCGTCCATCACTTGCAGCACCTCGTGGCGCTCCTCGCCGAGGCCGACCATGATGCCCGACTTGGTGAAGATGGTCGGGTCCATCTCTTTGACCCGCTGCAGCAGCCGGATCGAATGGAAATAGCGGGCGCCGGGACGGACCGTCAGATAGCGCGACGGCACGGTTTCCAGATTGTGGTTGAAGACGTCGGGCTTGGCCGCGACCACGCGCTCGAGCGCGCCGTCCTTGCGCAAAAAGTCCGGCGTCAGGATCTCGATCGTGGTGGTCGGGCAGCGCGCGCGGATCGCGCGGATCGTCTGGGCAAAATGCTCGGCGCCGCCGTCGGCGAGATCGTCGCGATCGACCGAGGTGATCACGACATGGGCCAGTCCCAGCTTGGAGACGGCCTCGGCAACGTGCTCCGGCTCATGGGCATCGAGCGCGCCGGGCATGCCGGTCTTGACGTTGCAGAACGCACAGGCGCGGGTGCAGGTGTCGCCCATGATCATGAAGGTGGCGTGCTTCTTGTCCCAGCACTCACCGATATTGGGGCAGCCCGCCTCCTCGCACACCGTGACGAGGCCGTTCTCCTTCACGATCCGGCGCGTATCCGCATAGCCGCGCGTGTTCGGCGCGCGGACCCGGATCCAGTCCGGCTTCGGCGGTGACACGGCATCGGGCCGGTTCACCTTTTCGGGGTGACGCGGGCGGAGCTGAGTGGTGGAGATGGTGTCGACGATGGTGACCATAGGTGCCTGCAAGTCGCGAGAGCATGATCCGGAAAAGTGGAGACCGGTTTTCCCGCGACAAACCCGGAACGGGTTTGCGCTGGAGATCATGCTCCCAAACTAAAGAGTTTAGGTAATCGGTGTTAATGCGGCCCGCAACCCGCGCCGCGACCCTAGCAGATCAGCCCATATATTGGCAGTGTTGCGGTCCGTTCCATGCCGATTCCCACCTCAAAATGGCTCAAAAACCCCGCTTCACCCGTGCGACCGCGCCGCGCCTCGGCAAGGCGCTGAAACGCTCGTTCTTCGACCGCAGCGTGCTGGAGGTCGCCCCCGACCTGATCGGCGCGACCTTCCTGGTCGACGGCGTCGGCGGCATCATCACCGAGCTCGAGGCCTATCATCACACCGAACCGGCGGCGCACTCCTACAACGGGCCGACCCCGCGCAACCAGGTGATGTTCGGCCCGCCGGGCTTCTCCTATGTCTACCGCTCCTACGGCATCCATTGGTGCGTCAACCTCGTTTGCGAGCAGCCCGGCTCGGCGAGCGCGGTCTTGATCCGCGCGCTCGAGCCAACCCATGGGCTGGCCGCGATGCGCCGGCGGCGCGGTCTGGAAGACGAACGTGCGCTGTGCTCGGGGCCGGGCAAGCTCTGCGAGGCGCTCGGCATCACCATCGCCCACAGCGAGCTGCCGCTCGACCGTCCGCCGATCGCGCTCCACGCGCGGCTGGAGGCGCCCGACATCGTCACCGGATTGCGGATCGGTATCACCAAGGCCGTCGAGCTGCCCTGGCGCTACGGGCTGAAGGGATCGAAATTCCTCAGCAAGCGGTTTCCACTGTGAGACGCCCGGTCAGCGCAGGTCGATGGTGACGATCCCATACGGATTGAACTTGAAATCGTCTGGTTCATAGGAGGTCTCATAAGACAGCTGCGCCTTGCGGTCGGCGAGCACCGCCTCCAGCCCGCACTGCGCAAGCCGGTCACCGGCCTCATCCATCAGCGCAACCACCTCTCGCTCGCTGCCATAGGCTTTGGCCACATATACTTCGGGAAGCCCGACGAGGTGAAAGCCGACGGTCTCCAGGTGGGTCGCGCCGGCCAGCGGCCGCTTGGCGAAGGCCAGCCGGCAGGCCCGACGCAGAGCGATGTTGTCATCCGATTGCAAAGCAGCGGCAGCCTCGTGAGCGAGCGCGCCCCAACGCGCGAGGCCGTGGGCGACGCCTGCGCTCTCACCCTTGGCAGCCGTCGCACCTGCCTTGATCACGGCGTCGACCAGAAACAACCCGCCGGCCGAGCACATGACGGCATTGTCCGCCGACATCGGCGGTCCCAGCACATAGAGAACGGATTTGTGGTCGGCGACAGCCGTCTCGTCGGCGTCGGTCCAGGCATTCGGCGCGACGCGATCCCAGCACACGCCGAATGAGCGGCTCATATTGGGATCCGCCTTCCCCTGCGAATAGGTGGTATCGACGCTGAAGCCCGCCGCGAATTGTTCGATCGCACGCGAGGCTGCATCCTGCAGCCGCGGCAGCTCGCCTTCGCCGCCGAGCAAGCAGAGCACGTGGCGCGGCTTCACCGTCGATGCAGCCGCCTGAACGCGTTCGCCGAAACCGAGCATTGGCAAGACTCCTGTCGCGATCAGCAGCGTTCTTCGGGATATCGTCATGATGATCTCGCGGCTCGGGGGAGCCGGAACGGATTGAACGGCCGACCCGTCGGCTGGTTGGTCGGATGCCGGCGTGACCGGGTTCACGCCGCCTGATGGCAGACCGCCTCGATCCGGTTGCCGTCGGGATCGCGCAGGAACGCCGCATCATACGAGGTGTGATAGTCGCGCAGCCCCGGGGCGCGCCGTCATCGGTGCCGCCTGTTATGACGCCCGCTTCAGCAGCTCGATCGCCTCGAGGATCTTGGCCCGGCGCTCCGTTGCTGCCGCGCGCTTCTCCTTCTCTTCCTCGACCAGCTCTTCCGGCGCGTTGGCGACGAACTTCTCGTTGGAGAGCTTTGCGTCGACCCGCTTGATGTCGGCGTCGGCCTTGCCGAGCTCCTTCTCCAGCCGCGCCCGTTCGGCGGCCAGATCGATCACGCCCTTCAACGGCAGCGCGACGACTTCGCCGCGCACCAGAAGCTGCATGGCCCCCTCCGGCGCGGCGTCGGCGAAGGAGATGTCCGACAACCTTGCCAGGCGCTTGATGGTATCGTTCCAGCGCTGCGCGCGGTCCCGCGTCTCGTCGGAGCTGGTCACAATCACCAGCGGCGTCAGCGTCGACGGCGGGATGTTCATCTCCGCTTTCACCGAGCGCATCGCGGTGACGAGATCGACCACCCAGCCGATCTCGGCCTCGGCCGCGGGATCGCTGAACTCATCGGCGTCGAGCGCGGCAATGACAGGCGGAATAATCGGATCGACCACCGGACCGGCGGTTGCGATCGCCGCGAGCTGTTCGCCGGTCACGCCCGATTTGCGCGGCCAGGGCGCCAGCACCAGGAGGCCGTCGCGTTTTGCCGTCACGGCCCACAGCTCTTCGGTGATGAAGGGCATGAACGGATGCAGCAGCTTGAGGATCTCATCGCGCGTCCAGGCGATCATGGCCCGCGTTTCGGCTTTGGCGGCGCCCTCCTCACCCATCAGCACCGGCTTTGCGAGCTCGAGATACCAGTCGCAGAACACGTTCCAGACGAAGCGGTAGATTGCAGCCGCCGCATCGTTGAAGCGATGATCCTCGATCGTCTCGGTCACTTCGCGGGTGACACGCGAGGTCTCGTGCGCGATCCAGCGGTTCAACGTCTCCTTGGCGCCCTTCGGATCGAAGCCGTCCAGCTTCACGCACTCGTTCATCTCGGCGAAGCGGCAGGCGTTCCAGAACTTGGTCGCGAAATTGCGGTTGGTTTCGACCAAATGCGGCGACAGACGGATGTCATGGCCCTGCGCCGCCTCGCGGGTCAGCGCGAAGCGCAGCGCGTCGGCGCCGTATTCGTCGATCACGCCGAGCGGATCGATCACGTTGCCCTTCGACTTCGACATCTTCGCGCCCTTCTCGTCACGGACGAGACGGTGGATGTAGACGGTCGAGAACGGCGCCTCCTTCATGAAATGGAGGCCCATCATCATCATGCGGGCGACCCAGAAGAAGATGATGTCGAAGCCGGTCACCAGCGTGTTGGTCGGGTAATAGCGCGCGACCTCCGGCGCATCGTCCGGCCAGCCCAGCGTCGAGAACGGCCACAGCGCCGACGAGAACCAGGTGTCGAGCACGTCTTCATCACGCGTGATGAAGCCCTCGCGCTTGGCGGGGTCGACCGCCATGTCGTGGCCCTGCTCCGGCGTGATGACTTCCTGCTCGACGTAATAGCCGAGCGCGTTGCCGACCGCCTCTTCCTCGGTCTCGGCGACGAACACCTTGCCGTCGGGGCCGTACCAGGCCGGGATCTGATGGCCCCACCAGAGCTGGCGCGAGATGCACCAGGGCTGGATGTTCTCCATCCACTCGAAATAGGTCTTTTCCCAGTTCCTCGGCACGAACGTGGTTTCGCCCGAGCGCACCGCCGCGATCGCCGGCTGCGCCAGCGTGTGGGCGTCGACATACCACTGGTCCGTGAGATACGGCTCGATCACGACGCCGGAGCGGTCGCCATGCGGCACCATGTGGGTGTTGGGCTCGATCCGCTCGAGGAAGCCGAACTCCTCCAGCCGCGCCACGATCTTCTTGCGCGCCGCGAAGCGCTCGATCCCCTGAAACTCTGCCGCGAACTCGTCAGCACCCACCGGCAGGCCACGCAGATAATCCTCGTTGCCGGAGAGGCTGAGGCAGCCTTCCTGGTCGAGCACGCTGATCTGCGGCAGGCCATGGCGCTTGCCGATCTCGAAGTCGTTGAAGTCGTGCGCCGGCGTCACCTTGACCGCGCCAGAGCCCTTCTCGGGATCGGAATAGTCGTCGGCGACGATCGGAATCTTACGGCCGACCAGGGGCAGGATGACATGCTGACCGACCAGATCGGTGTAGCGCTCATCGTCCGGATGCACCGCGACCGCGGTGTCGCCCAGCATCGTCTCGGGACGCGTCGTGGCCACCACGATGAATGATTTCGGATCTTCGGGGCTGAAGCTGCGGCCCTCGATCGGATAGCGCAGGTACCAGAGATGGCCCCTGACCTCGACCTGCTGCACTTCGAGATCGGAGATCGCGGTGAGCAGCTTCGGGTCCCAATTGACCAGGCGCTTGTCCTTGTAGATCAGCCCCTGACGGTGCAGCTCGACGAACACCTTGACGACGGCGCGCGACAGGCCCTCGTCCATGGTGAAGCGCTCGCGCGACCAGTCGCAGGACGCGCCGAGGCGCTTCAGCTGGTTGACGATGGTGCCGCCGCTCTCGGCCTTCCACTGCCACACCCGCTCGAGGAACTTGGCGCGGCCCATGTCGCGCCGTCCCGGCTCCTGCCGTTCCATCAGCTGGCGCTCGACCACCATCTGGGTGGCGATACCGGCATGGTCGGTGCCGGGCTGCCACAGCACGTCGCGGCCGCGCATCCGCTCGAAGCGGCACAGGATGTCCTGCAGCGTGTTGTTGAGCGCGTGGCCCATGTGCAGCGAGCCGGTCACGTTCGGCGGCGGGATCACGATGGTGAAAGGCGCGGCGTCCTTGCGCTCGGGCCGGCCGGCCTTGAACGCACCGCTCTCCTCCCAGACCTGGGCCATGCGGTGCTCGATATCGGCGGGCTGGTAGTTTTTCTCGATCATGACAATGCGCTGTGGACCATGGGGGAAAGGCTAGAAAGCCGCCGGAGCGCACCAAGTCAACCGGACCGGCACGTCAAAACGGCGTTGAGGGCGTTTTCGAGCGAAGTGGGCACCGGTTCGCGTGAAGAAACCGCGCCCAAACCGGAAGCTGGAAGGTTCGATTCCGATCCGATCAGAACCGACTCTGGGGCATTTGGGGGGCTGAACGAGGACCGCAAGGCCCCGGTTGCTGGAGTTGGCGCCCGCGCAGAGCTAGCGCCCGCGGGAGACCCGCTCGATCTCGGCCTTGACGATGCGCTCGACCAGCCCCGGCAGGTTGTCGTCCAGCCAGGACTTCAGCATCGGCCGCAGCATCTCCTTGACCAGATCCTCCAGCGTCCGGGCATTGTTGCTCAGGACGGTGTTGGCCAGCGAGTTGAAGGCGGATTCGACCGCCCGCATCGTGGTTCCGGAGATGATCTGCTGCATCGGCGCGGTCTCGATCGCGGGCGGCTCCCGAACCGGTTCCGGTGCCCGGGTCCGGGCTTCCGTGAACTCGACATCGTCCTGCGGCTCGACCTTGCGGAACGACGGTGCGGGGGCCGGGTCCGGCAGCGCCATGTCGTCGGTGAGCTCGAACACATCGGCTTCGGGCTGGGCTTCGGGCTGCGGCGACGGCCTGATCTCGGCGGCGGGCGTCGCCTCATCAAGGCTGGCGAGCAGCGAATCGATGTCGTCCTGACTGTTGCTGGCCGGTGCCGGCGCAGGCGGCGGTGATTTCGGCGCGGGCGCGGCAG
>NZ_JACMYO010000277.1 GCF_020889685.1 Bradyrhizobium oropedii | reverse complement strand
CACCGGTGCGAGCACCCCGCCGCGCAGCCCGTGGGGCGGAGCATCGGGCCAGCGCGGGCCGTGGGGCTAAAGGCAATTTTGCTCTAGTCGGGCAGTGGCCTCCGATTTACCTCGCCCCGCGTGCGGGGAGAGGTCGGAACGCATCGTCAGATGCGTTCCGGGTGAGGGGGAGTTTCCGCAAACGCAGCTATCGCCGAATACCTGGAGGCGGCCCCTGACCCAGCCCTCTCCCCGCAAGAACGGGGAGAGGAGCGCAGCGCCGTCGCTAATCGTAGACCGTGTTACGCGCTCGCAGCGTCCAGCCGGGCGACTTGGTCCTTGCTCAGCTCGAGCTTCGCCGCGGCGACCAGCGTTGCGACCTGCTCGGGCTTGGTGGCGCTGGCAATCGGCGCGGTGATGCCGGGCTTGGCCATCAGCCAGGCGAGGGCCACGGCGGCCGGCTCGGCACGCGTCTCCGTGGCGACCTCGTCGAGGCCGGCCAGGATCCGCATGCCGCGCGGGTTCATGTATTTCGGAATGCTGCGCGCGCCGCGCGGGCTCTTGGCGAAGTCCGCTTCCGAGCGATATTTGCCGGTGAGGAATCCCGCGGCGAGCGAGAAGAACGTGATGACGCCGACGTCGTTGGCCTCGCAAACCTGTTGCAGCGCGCCTTCGTAGCTCGACCGCTCCGCCAGGCTATATTCGGGCTGCATGCTCTCATAGCGGGGCAGCCCGTTCGCCTTGGAAATATCGAGCGCGCTCTTGAGCCGCTCCGCCGAGAAGTTCGAGGCGCCGATCGCTCTGACCTTGCCGGCCTTGATCAGCCTGTCGTAGGCCGCGAGCGTCTCTTCCTGCGGCGTCGTCTCATCGTCCTTGTGCGACTGGTAGAGGTCGATGGTGTCGGTCTGCAGCCGCCGCAGCGAGTCCTCGACGGCGCGCGCGATGTAGTCCGGCTTCAACCCGACATTGCCGCCTCCCATGTCCATGCCGACCTTGGTGGCGAGGATGACGCGGTCGCGGTTGCCGCGCGACTTCATCCACTTGCCGATGATCGTCTCGGACTCGCCGCCGCTGTGGCCCGGCACCCAGCGCGAATAGACGTCTGCCGTGTCCAGGAACGTCAACCCATGATCGAGTACGGTGTCGAGCAGGCGAAACGATGAGGTCTCGTCCACGGTCCAGCCGAACACATTGCAGCCGAAGCACAGGGGTGGAACGGTGAGGCCGGAACGGCCGAGCGCGCGTAGCTTCATGAGTGTTGTTTCTCTTGTTCTTGACGGGAGCCGCGCGACACTGAGGCAGATTGCCCTCGTTTGCAAGGCACAGAGGCCGTGCGTCAGGTCAGCGACGCTGCCCCTCAGTCCCGCATCGATCTGTCGTCGCGCAGGAATGCGATTTCATTTGCGCGACGTTTGATGTAGATTGCCCGGCGAGCTGTCACCGGTCACGCCGAATTCCGGAGAATGAGCGGCAGCGCAACTGGCCATCGGCAGGCCATTTCTTCCTCATTTCATGACGAAAGCTTCCTCTGCCCGTGCCCCGCCCGGGTGAATGCCATTTTTCATCCAGCCAAATGGAGCGATTGCCATGCATTTCTGCTTCACAGGTGAATACACCCCGCGTTCTCTCAACAACATCATGGAAAATCCGGCGACCAATCGATACGAGGCCGCCAGGAAGTTGATCGAGGCGGCCGGTGGCAAGTTGATTTCGATGTACAGCACGGCGGTCGACGGCCCCGGTGTGATGGTGATTTACGACGTGCCGGATCCGAGCTTCGCGCCTGCGATCAGCGGTGTCGTCGTGGCGGCCGGCGCCATGCAGAATGTGAAACTGGTCCGGCTGTTCACCCAGGACGAGATCAAGGTCGTGCGTCAGCACGCGAGCAAGCTCAAGGCTGCCTACACACCGCCTGGTGGTTAGCGAGCGCGGACGATCAAGAACTGCGCAGATCGAACTGACGACGACTGCCTCTCTCGCGCGGCGGCGCTTCGCAGCGCGCCGCGCGAAGGCGAGGGCCGTTGCGCGCCACAGATCCGGGGCGCATTCAACGGATGGGCAATCGCCCAGGCGGATGTCCTGCGCGCATGCCGGCTCGTAAGCCCCGGCTGGTTGTGCCGTCGCATGACGTCCGCCACCTCGTGCAGCATGTGCTCGGCGCCACGATGGCGGCGACCGCCCGCTCACGCGGGCGGCGTGTCCAGGTAGACGTAAAGAGCCGCAATCTTGCCGTCCCGGGCGATGATGAAATCCACCCCGGTATACGCAGGCGCCTCGCCTTGCGGTCCGGAGCCCCAAGCCAGGCGTCCCGAATTGAGCAACGCTTGTGGCGCGCCATGAGCCGTATAGACATAGTGCGGATGTGTAGCCCGGAGATCGCCGGCGAACCTGTCCAGTGCGTTATGACCGACAAGGATGCCGGGCGGCGCGTACAGCACGCAGTCCTCGGTGTAGAGTTCTGCTATCGCGGCCCTTCTGCGCGCTGCATCACCTTCGCCGAAAACTTCCGGAAGGTTGCGGCTCAGCAGCGTCTCGATCACGTGCACGTCAGGTCCGAAAGACGGCGGCAGGCTCTTGTTGTTGACTTGCTCGCTCACGAGGCCTCTTTGCATCTGACTTGATGATGCGGTCGCAGCCGCGATTGTGAAACGGCAAGGATTGAAATTCATCGTTTCACATTTCGACCGCGGCCGGCCGCGCCTCTGGTGCGACGTGAGTCTACGCCGGGTCGAGCGGGTCGGGTCCATGCCGGTTCGGATCCGCTTTGCTGGTCCGAAAAAACTGCCGCTTTCGCGTGAAATGGAGTAGAGAGCGCGGTGTTTGTAGAGACGTTGCCGGTCGGTGGTTGCGCGGCAACTTTGAAGGGCGGGCTTGGGGTCTGCGCGGCTGGGGTCTGGGGAACTGGGGTCTGAAGGTGCATCACTCGGGATCGATTTCAGGCGGCGCGGCGTCGGCGGCGCGCGCGGGATTGCTTGTCCGTCTCGTCCGGATCGCCTGCGGTATCGTGATCGGTTGCGCTCTCAATGGCTTCGCCCCGCGCGAGGCAGCGGCGCAGGTGCCATTCGCCCTGTTTCAGCCGGCGCGGCAGATGGAGGCGGCGAAGCCGCTGGCCCGTGATGTCACCGGGGCGCCGGCCATCAGCCAGAGGCTCGACGGCACCGCGTTCTTTGTCGACGATCTCGGCCACATGCTGACCGCGCGCCATGCGGTCGCGGACTGCGGGCGTATCGTCGTCAGCAAGGAGGGCCGATCCGTCGCGGCGCGCGTGGTGGCACTGGCTGCGACCGACATTGCGTTGATCAAGGTCCCGCGCACGCTGGGACTTGCGGCGGTATTTCCACGCGCCAGCGCGTCTGCCGCCAACGATATGGTGTTTGCCGAGGCCTATGACCGCCTGAAGCCGATGCTTGCGCATGGCGGCGCGCTCGGCAATGCGTTCGTCGATGCCACCCAGCGCGATCCCGAGCACCTCGTGCTGCGCTCCAATGTCACCTTCGGCACCAGTGGTGCGCCGGTGCTGGATTCCCGTGGTCTCGTGGAAGGCGTGGTGAGCCGCAGGACCACGATCGATCGCGTGCTGGCGGTCGATGCCGCGCACGCCAAGTCCTTTCTCGCCGCACATGGCGTCCGCTTCCAGGAAGACGACCGGCCGCAGATGAGCGGCACCGCGTCCCGCGCCCACCGTGCCGCGAGCATTTCGGCGCGCGTCACATGCCTGCAACAATGAGCGACTAGTTGCTGCCGGGGTGGATGCTTTCGCGTCGTCCTGTAGCCTGTTGTTGCGGTCAACCTTGTCCAGAACCATGCTCATCTTGCGGGGCACGCTCGTGCTCTCGTTCGGCCTGTTCATCCTCTCGACAGCGCCGGGCCACGCCCAGGATCTCAATTTTCGTAATCCCGAACAGGCGCCGCCGTCATGGGCGCAGTTTGCCAAGCTGGTCAAATACCGGTTCGAGGAATGGATCGCAGCCGACGAGGCGGTCGCCAATCGCTTCCGCAACTGGGTCATCGAGCATTCCGGCAAGGAGAACGGGCCGCCGCCGACGCTCGTGGTGCGCGCCTGGCTCAACCCGGACGGCACCGTCGAGCGCGTCACGTTTCCCGCATTCAACGACGCCGGCGCGACCGAGGATCTGCGCACCATCCTGAAGCGCGGCAATGTCGGCGAGGCGCCGCCGCCGGAAATGTTGCAGCCGCTCAACCTGCGCTTCTCGCTCAATCTGCGCAAACCCTGAGCGGCTTGCTTTTGTCATTCCGGGGCGCGCGAAGCGCGACCCATCCCCGGTGTCGTCCTGGCGAACGCCAGGACCCATTACCCCAAATGCGCATTGTTGCACGACGCTGGGGCCACGATCCCTTTCATCACAGAATGCGGTGGTTATGGCTTCGCCAGGACGACAACGAAGAGTCTCGTCTACAATGTTCGTCACGGAGTATGGGTCCCTGCTTTCGCAGGGACGACGCGTGGGGTGAACATCGTGGCCAAACAACAAGCCGATCGTTCGCGGCGCTGCTTCGTCGGCGCTGCTATCGCAGGACTTCCCGCGACACTTCTGCTGCGCACCGCCTCCGCCTCCGACAAGATGACAAAGCCGCAGGCCGAGTATCAGGACACGCCGAACGGCATCTACTCCTGCGGCCTGTGCACGCTGTTCGTCGCGCCCGAGGGCTGCAAGGTGGTCGAGGGCGCCATCAGCAAGGATGGCTGGTGCAAGGCTTTTGCCACACCCTCCCCCGGAGGGGCAGGGTCCGCTCACGTTGAGCGTAGCGAAACGTGAGACGGGGTGGGGTGATCTCTCAACCCGGGCGGCACCCGATACGAGAGACCTTCACCCCACCCCGCCGCTCATTTCATTCGCGTCGACCCTCCCCCTCCAGGCAGGGCAATCGCACGTGACTCGGAGATACAGCCCACAACTGAATCGGATCGCGAACGAAGCGGAATCGAATGCAGAACGATTCCCCCATTTTCCTTCGGAAGGTCCGAATTTCCTGCCACATGCGATTGCCCTGCCCCTCCAGGGGAGGATAAGACGAGCCTACAATTCCCGCGCATTCGAGAACGCGAACGACGACACCCGCCGCGTGGTCTCGTCCAGGATCAGCGTGCGCGTGATCGGCGGCTCGGCGCGCTGGCTGCAATTCTCGCGCTCGCAGAGCCGGCAGTTGACGCCGATCGGCGTGCCCTCGACCTTTTCCAGATCCATGCCGGTCGCATACACGAGCTTTGCCGCATGACGGATCTCGCAGCCGAGCCCGATCGCAAAGCGCGGCTGCGGCTGCGGATAGGGCGCCACCGGCCGGCGCACCATCTGTGCGATCGAGAAATAGCGCGTGCCGTCGGGCAGCTCGATCACCTGGCTGAGCAGACGGTCCGGCATGTCGAAGGTCGAATGCACGTTCCAGAGCGGGCAGGTGCCGCCGAATTTGGAGAACGGGAAGGTGCCAGAGGAAAACCGCTTCGACACGTTGCCGGCATTGTCGACGCGCAGCAGGAAGAACGGCACGCCACGCGCGTTCGGCCGTTGCAGCGTGGTGAGGCGGTGGCAGACCTGCTCGAAGCCGGCATTGAAGCGCTGCGCCAGCACATGGACGTCGTAGCTCAAGGCTTCGGCGGCGGAGTGAAACGCCTGATAGGGCATCATCGCGGCCGCCGCGAAATAGTTGGCGAGCGTGATGCGATAGAGTCTGCGCGCGGTGTCGTCGAGCGGGCCGGCGCGGCTGACGATCGCATCGATCGCGGCGCCGCATTCGACAAAGCCGATCTGCAACGCGAGCTGAAAGCTGCGGCCGGAGCTGTCGACGAGCTCGGAGATCAAGAGCTGCCGGCGATGCCGATCGAAACGGCGCAGCGTCTCGCGCATCACGTCGACCGGCATCACGCGGGTGACGATCGAATGCTTTTCCCGCAGCCGTGTCGCGAGCGCCGTGAACAGGCCTTCGGTCGGCACGTTGAGCTCGTCGCGCAAATTCTCCGCCGTGGTCTCGAGCTCCGGAAAATAGTTGCGGTTGGCCTCGATCAGGTCGCGCACCCGTTCGATCGGGTTGGCGTCGAACTGCGAGCCCTCACGGTCGGCCATCTGCGCCGCCACCAGCGTCTCGCCGCGGCGCGCCTCGGTATAGGCGGCGTAGAGCCGCTGCAACGCATGCGTCACGCCGGGGCAGAGCTCGGCGAGGTCGCGCAGTTCCTGCTTCGGCAGGTCGATCTGGCGGAACAGCGGATCGGAGAAGATCTCGTTGAGTTCCGCGAAGAAGCGGTCCTCGTCGGCAGTCGCGAGGTCGCGCAGATCGAGGTCGTAGGTCTCGGCAAGCCGCAGCAGTATCTGCGCCGTCACCGGGCGCTGGTTGCGCTCGATCAGGTTGATGTAGGAGGGCGAGATGCCGAGCCCCTCGGCGATCTGGGTCTGCGACAGTCCCAATTGCTGGCGGATCCGGCGGAACCGCGGACCGACGAACAGTTTTTTCCCGGACTCGCCAGGCATGGCAGCCTTCCTGACCTATTTTGTGACAAAATTTACAAATCGACATTTATTACAAGTTCAGATGTTACATGACATCACCAATAAAAAACAAGGCATCTATACGAACTTCGCCTTTTCGCGTTTATCTCCTGACACGCAATTCGCAACACGCTGTCACGAATGTCGAGACGACGAGCAGGTTGCAGGGATCGGAATTCAGGCGGCTGAGCAGGCAGCCCGACTTTTCAGAGGAGACTGACGATGAGCAAGGGCAGCAATTTCTGGGTGATCGGCGGGGAATTCGGCTCGATGAACTTCCACAAGCTCGTCGAAGGCTCCGCTCAGGTCCGCGGTCCGTTCAAGACCCGCAAGGAAGCCGAAGAGTGCTGGAAGGAAGTCTCGGAAGAGAGCCGGCACAAGGCCGGTGTGCGCTTCTCCATCGTCGAGGAGCCGTCGCGGGTTTCGGCCTAACCGCCAAAACTATCAGAGCTAAGAAAACGTCCAAGGACGGCGGCCCCATCCGGTTCATCCGGGTGGGGTCGACCGGTTTTGGGACAGTGCCAGGGTCGTTTGATCTGGGGATAAGTGGCAGCCTAAGTGCTTGGGAACCAACGTCCTTTGCGGACGTCATGGTTGCTGATAGGTTAATGCATAGGAAACCCGTCAGTACGAGGCCGCAAGGCATGTCCGATCCGCACAACACCGGCAGCGAGGCGCGCGAGATGCGGCCGACGCTGCGTGAGGCGCTGCGGCGGGCGCGAATCGAGGCGGCCGACCGCACCGGCGTCGTGGTCGAGTTGCGCGACGCCGAAGTGGCGCGGCTCGAGATCCTCAACGACGCGCTCGATCCGCTGTTCGCACAGGTGCCGGAGAAGGTCGATTTGTTCGACCGCGGCATCAGCCAGGGCGAGACGCCGCGGCTGTGGATCGATGTCGTCGCGCACGTGCTGATGGGCCGCGACAAGCGCATCTACCGCTTCGTGCAGGACACCCGCTTCGGCCGTACCGTGCTCGCCGAATCGCACGACGTCGCCGTGATCGTCGATGCCGTCACCGACTATGTCGCGCGCCGCATGATCGAGCGCGAGCATGCGATGGTCGCAACGCCGCTTCCGGTGGCCGAGCCGCCGGCACCGCCGCCTGCGCCGGTGGTGGCGCCGAAGCGCCGCGGCGGGGTCGGCATGTTCGTGCTCGGCTTCGTCATGGGCGCGCTGGCGCTGTTCGGCCTCGCGCTGCTTGCGAGCTTGCAGAACTTTTAGCCGCTGAAGGGCCGGGGGCATCGTGGTCATAACTCCCGCCTCGGCATTCTTCGGCGTGCTGGCAGCTGCCGCTGTGGTCGGCAGCGCCGTGTTGTTCGGCAAATGGCAGACGCTGCGCCGCGCCGAATACATCCGCACCTTCAAATGGCCGGCGGGCCTGCTGGCTCGGCTCGAGCAGCATCACCCCGGCTTCACCCGCAAGGACAGCGCGCTGGTGTCGCGCGGCCTGCGACAGTTCTTCCTCGCCTATCTGATGAGCGGCAAGCGTTACGTCTCGATGCCGTCGCAGGCGGCCGACGACCTCTGGCACGAATTCATCCTCTACACCCGCGAATATGATGCGTTCTGCCGCCGCGCCTTCGGCACCTTCCTGCATCATATGCCCGCCGTCGTGCTGGTGAAGGAGCGGCGCCGGAGCAATGAAGGGCTGCGCCGGGTCTGGTGGTACTGCTGCAAATACGAGAACATCGATCCGGTCAGGCCGACGCGGCTGCCGCTGCTGTTCGCGCTCGACGCCAAGCTGAATCTTGCGAACGGCTTCATCTATCACACCGACTGCGAGGCGCTGCGCCGCAGCGGCATCGGCGGCAGCAGTCCCTATTGCGGCGGCGATTTCTCCGACTCGTCGATCGACGGATCGTCCGCGGGCTTCGGCGATGCCGGCAGCGATGGAAGCCATGGCGGCGATGGTGGTGACGGCGGTGGCCACGGCGGCGGTGATGGTGGAGGCGGT
>NZ_JACMYO010000276.1 GCF_020889685.1 Bradyrhizobium oropedii | reverse complement strand
CCTCCTTCACGCCACCGATCCTGCGCAGCGCGGCGTCGGCGGCGCGCTCACCGCTCTCCCAGGCGCCGTCGACCGTGCCCCACAGCGTCTCATGCGTGGCCTCGCCCGCGAGATACATCGCGCCGATCGGCTCGCTCAGGATCCTGCGCGAGAATTGTGCGCCGGGTGCTGCGGCCGACATCGCACCTTGAATGAAGGGCTGTGCATTCCAGCGCGTCGCGCTGGTCTTCTTCACGGCGGCACCGACCTCGCTGCCATAGAGCTTCGTCAGCCATTCCATCGCGTACGCCGCCATCACCTGCTCGCCCTGCGCGGACAGGTCGCGGCCGAACGAGCCCGCGACGTCGATCGTGCACAGCGAGGAGCCGGCGATATTGCCGTAGAGCAGCGCCGTCCTGGTCGAATTGCTCTGCTCGATGATGACGTCGTCGCGCGACAGCCCGAGCGGATTGCCCGGGATCTGCAGCGCGATGCGGTCGTAGCTGCCGAGGGTCAGCTTGGCGGCGGCATCCAGCGCACGCTTCGGAAGCTCAGGTGCAAACTTGATATTGCCACTGGCGAGCACATTGCTCGACACGGTGACGATGGCGGCGCGCGCCGTGATCTTGCCGGAAGGCGTCTCGACCATCACGTCGCGGTTGCTCCACAGGATGCGCTGTGCCGGCGTCGACAGCACCAGCGGCAGCCCCTCGCCGAGCTTTGCGATCAATGCGCCGAGCCCCTGCCGGCAGGCGATCGCGGTGTTGCGATCCTGCGCGCGCACCTTGTCGGCGGCGGAGAGGTCCTTCAGATCCTTGCCGCTGAAATTGGCGCCGAGCAGGAATTCCGCGGTGCCGGCCCAATCGCCGAGATCCTTCGGCATCGCTGCGGCGCAGGCGATATCGGCCTTGCGCGACGCATCGTCGATGGCGCGATTGGCGCGCACCAGCGCCGCCAAAAATTCCTCGGTCTCGCCGGGACGGGCGTTGCGCCGGCCGATGCGGATCTTCTGGCCCGCGGGCGCGGTGACGATGTCGAGGCCGGCGGAGCGCGCGAGCCGGATCATCGGATTGGTTTCAGGATTGTGCATCCAGCGCGCGCCACGGTCGAACGGCACGCCGAATGTCGACGCATCGGTCTGGCAGCGGCCGCCGACCTGGCTCGCGGCCTCGACCACGATCACCTTGCGGTTTGCGGCGGCGATCCGTCGCGCCGCGGCAATGCCTGCGCGCCGGCGCCGATCACGACGATGTCGGCCTCGCGCGGCGGCGGCGCAGCGACAGCCTCGCCGCCCAGCACAGGCATCAGCGCAAGACCTGCGGACGCCGACAGGAAATCGCGGCGGGTCACTGTCATGACTTAGCTTCTGGCATGGTTTCCGGGGACTTGCAGGGAATGGGAACGCCTCGCGAACTTTGCCGCATCTCACCGACCGCAGCAACCATCATGGTAAATCAATCATGATTGATCCGCCGTTGGCATGAACTAAATTGCAACGGCTTGCGACCATGATTAAGTGAACACAAGCGGTCGTAGAACCGCTGGGGGGAATTCATGGGCTTGATGCTCGATACCGTCGGTAAATGGATCGCGGGGTACCTGCAAAAGGAAGTCCCCGGTTACGAGCCGTTCACGCCGAGCGATCCGGACCAGCTGCGAGGCATCATGCAGCCCGGCGATGTGCTGCTGGTCGAAGGCAACAACCGGATTTCCGGCATCATCAAATACCTGACGCAGTCGACCTGGTCGCACGCTGCACTGTTTGTCGGCCCGATCGACGGCGCGTTCGAGCCTGACGGCGAACAGCATGTGCTGATCGAGGCCAATATCGGCGAAGGCGTGACCTCCGCGCCGCTGTCGAAATATCTGGCCTATCACACCCGCCTCTGCCGTCCGGTCGGACTGTCGTTCGAGGACCGCACCACCGTGTGCCGCTACGCCATCAACCGCATCGGCTTCGGCTACGACACCAAGAACATCGTCGATCTCGCGCGCTTCCTGTTTCCGCTGCCGATCCCGCAGCGCTGGCGGCGCCGCATGATCGCATTCGGCTCCGGCGATCCGACCAAGATCATCTGCTCGGCGCTGATCGCGCAGGCGTTCGACGCCGTGCGCTATCCGATCCTGCCCAAGATCACGCGGGCCGCCAGCCGCAAGGCGCGCCGCGAGATCCTGCATATCCGCGATTCCTCGCTCTACATGCCGCGCGACTTCGACATCTCGCCCTACTTCGAGGTCGTCAAACCCACCATCGTGCACGGTTTCGACTACACGGCCCTGCACTGGGCCGACAAGCAGAAGCCGCTCCAGGAGGTAGCGGGCGAATTCGGTGTGTTTCCAGAATCGCCGCCGCTTGTTCCTGAAGCGACTGACGAAGAGGCGACGCTTCCGGCTCCGCAAGTGATCGCGGCGGAGACCGCGCCGGCGTGACCGGCGCCGATGTCAGGATCGAAAAAATCGCGCGTTGGCGGCATCGACCAAGACCTTCGTCGCATCGTCCGGCTTCGTCGTTGAGTTCGCATTGCTGCATCACTAGGGTGCACGCGCTTCAGGCTTGTTTTCATTCGGTAGTTTTACGGTGCTTTCGATCATAGATTTCTCGGCGATGGCTGCGGCGTCGGAGAAGGACCCGGCGCGATGGCGTCGTCCGTTCATCGCGTGGCTGGAGGGGATCGAGACCGGGTGGTCGATCCCGCTGCTGCTCACCCTCTTTGTCGCGATCTGGACCGCGTATCTCGTCATCGCCTATCTCGGCGCCGGCCTGCATCCCGACGTGCTCGAGACCTGGACGCTCGGCCGTCACCTCGCATGGGGATACCCCAAGCATCCGCCGTTGATGGGCTGGATCACGCGGGGATGGACCGCGCTCTTCCCGCTGACCGATTGGTCGCTGCAACTGATGGCGATGGTCAACGCCGGCGTGGCGCTGTGGGCGGTCGACCTGATCTCGCGCCGCTTTGTCCGCGGCGAGAAGCGGGTGATCATCCTGCTGCTGTCGATGCTGCTGCCGGTCTACCAATTCCACGCCCAGCGGTTCAACGCGAACACGGTGCTGCTGGCAGTCTGGCCACTGGCGACCTACTGCTTCCTGCGGGCGTTCGAGGCGCCAAGGCAGCCCGGCTGGGCGTTCGCAGCCGGCGCCGTCTGCGCGATCGCCATGCTCGGCAAGTACTATTCGATCTTCCTGATCGCGAGCTTCGTCTTCGCGGCCGTGCTGCATCCGGATCGCCGCCGCTATCTGCTGTCGGCCTCGCCCTGGATCTCGACGCTGGCCGGAATGCTCGTGCTCGGCCCGCATCTGCACTGGCTCGCCACGACCGGCGCAACGACGTTCGACTATGCGCTCGCGCATGCCGGCACCGGTCATGTCGCCGCGCTATGGGAAGTCTCTTACTTCATCATGGGGCTGATCGCGGCGCTCTCGGTCGCGGCGGTCACCTGGGTGTTCATTGCCGGTCCGCGGCTGGCGCGGCTGCCGTCGGATTTTCGCGCGATCAACCCAGGGCTCCGTTTGCTGCTGCTGGTCGCAATCGGCACCATCGTGTTTCCGGCGATCGTCTCGCTTGCGGTCGGCACCGACCTGCCCTCGCTCTGGGCGGTGCAGGGTCTTTTCCTGTTCATCGTTCTGATCGTGTGCGCAACGAGCTACCCGATCGAACGCTTCTACACAGTCAACCTGACCGTCATGGTGGCGGGTTTCGCCATTCTCGCGGTCACTGTCGGTGCTCCGCTCCATGCCCTCTATCGCAACGTCTACGGCTATGAAGAGGGTCGCGGCTTCTATCATGCAATCGCGACCGAGCTGACGGCGCGATGGCGCGACGCCGCCGGAACGCCGCTCGTCGCCGTCAGCGGCGACGACGCGCTCGCCTTCGCTGCGGCTTTCTACAGTCCGGACCATCCGTTCTATGCCCGGCCGTTTGCCTATCAGTACACCTGGGGCTTGCCGCGCAAGACCACGCTCGATCGCGGTTGGGCCGCGCTGTGCTTCGCCGATCAGCTGGATTGCCTGAGCTGGATGGAGCGCACGACATTGCGCGCAGCGGATGTCATTCGCTCCGAGTTCGACGCCCCGGCGACCTTGCTGGGCAGGCTCGGCCATACACGGCGGGTCGTGATGCTGCTCGTGCCGCCCACCCGCGAACCACCCGCCATGCACCCCGATGTCGAGGAGTTCAGCTCGAACCGCCGCCCGCGCATCTGATCAGAACGTGGCCCATGCGTAAGCGTGGCCAAGGGGTCCGCTACGCCGCCTTCGCCCTGGCGCCGCGCGGCAAGCCGGCGCGGGCGAGGCCGCCATAGAGCTGTTCGTTCGGCATCTCGGATTTCAGGATCGCACGCACCTCGACCAGGCGATCGAGATCGATGCCGGTCGGGAATCCCTTGCTCTCGCAGAGGAAGACGAGGTCCTCGAACACGACATTGCCGGTGGCGCCCGGCGCGAACGGGCAGCCACCGAGGCCACCGAGCGAACCGTCGAGCACGCGGGCACCTTCATCGAGCGCCGCGGAGGCATTGGCGATACCCATGCCGCGGGTGTCGTGCAGATGCACGCAGACCGGCTTCGTTCCCGCGATCCTCACCGCGCCCCGCGTCAGCTCGCCGACCTGCTTCGGCCCGGCATAGCCGACGGTATCGGCAATCGCGACCATGTCGACGCCGACCTCGTAGAGCTTCTCGGTGAGGCGCAGCACCTCGTTCGGATCGACCGCACCCACGATCGAGCAGCCCAGCCCCATCGAGATCGCGGCATTGACCAGCGGCTTGTGCGCGCTGGCGCCGCGCAGCTCGCAGAGGCGCTTGATGTTATCGATCGCGGATTCGCGCGAGCGGTTGGCATTGGCCTGGCTGTGCTCCTCGGTCGCCGACACCACCGAGGCGATCTCGGCGACGCCGGACGCCAGCGCCTCGTTGACGCCGCGCTCGTTCAGCGCCAGCGCGACGCCATGCGCGCCGGGCAGCGCGGCGATGGTGGCGACGATGTCGCGGACATCGACGAATTGCGGAAAGGTGTTGGCCGGCAGAAACGAGCCGACCTCGAAATGCCTGACGCCGGCGCCATACTCATCGCGCACCCAGCGCTGCTTCGCCGCGGTCGACGGGAACGTCTTCACCAGCTGCAGGCCGTCGCGCAGACCGACTTCACGCAGGCTCACTCTGTCGTTGGGATAGATATCGTGGACGCGGGTCATGTCAGCCTCACGCAGCGGTTCCGGTTGATGAAATCTTCTGTTGTCGGGCGAGCTCGGCGCGCACCGCGTCGGTATCGGCGCCAAGCACCGGCACTTTCAGGCCTTCGCCGATATTGTGGCCGTTCCATTCGAGCGGCAGCGCGGGGA
Source organism: Bradyrhizobium oropedii (assembly GCF_020889685.1). Classification (GTDB taxonomy): domain Bacteria; phylum Pseudomonadota; class Alphaproteobacteria; order Rhizobiales; family Xanthobacteraceae; genus Bradyrhizobium; species Bradyrhizobium oropedii. The sequence continues at coordinate 3,127 of NZ_JACMYO010000276.1, read as the reverse complement.
CGCGGAACGGCTTGCCGTCGGCATTGACGTTGTGAACGAGGCCGCCGGGTCGCAGCACATGCGGATCCCTGAGCAGATCCTCCGGCCGGTTGATCGGCGAGAAGCAGATGTTGAGCGCGTCGAGCCTGGCCGAGAGGTCGGCCACGTTCCAGCTCTTGATCACCTCGGCGACGCGCGGAATGATCCGGTCGCGCGCCATGATGCGGTCCGTGGTCGAGCGCAAGGTCGGATCGTCGGCGAATTCCGTCAGACCGAACTCGCGGCAGAAACTCTGCCAATGGCCTTCGGTGACGACGCCGATGAAGATGCGGTCGCCGCCGGCCGCATCGAAGATGTCGTAGATCGGCCAGGCATGCTCGCGCTCCGGCATCGAGCGCGGCTTGCGCCCGGTCATCTCGTACTCGACCATGTGCTGGGCGACCAGGAACAGGCAGTTCTCGAACAGGCCGATGCGGATGTCGGCGCCGGTCTGGTTGCCGTCGCGCTTCTGATAGAGCGCGGCGAGAATGGAGATCACCCCGAACATGCCGCCCATGATGTCGTTGGCGGAGGAGCCGACGCGTTGCGGCTTGTCGCTTGTGCCGGTCATCGCGGCGAGCCCCGACATCATCTGCACGACCTCGTCGAGCGCCGGGCGATGATCGTAGGGCCCGGAGAGGAAGCCCTTGTGGCCGGCGATGATCAGATGCGGATATTTCGCGCGCAGCTCGTCGGCGCCGAGCCCCTGCTTGTCGAGCTGGCCATCGCGAAAGTTCTCCAGAAACACGTCGGCGCCGGCGAGCAGCCGATGCATCGTGTCGCGGTCCTCGGACTTGGCGAAGTCGAGCACGACGCTGCGCTTGCCGCGGTTGAACAGCGGAAAGAACGAGACGCCCATGCCGCCGAGCGAGCGGGTCTTGTCGCCTGCGGGGGGTTCGACCTTGATCACCTCGGCGCCGAGTTGCGCCAGGATCATCCCGCAGGTCGGCCCCATCACCATGTGGGTCATCTCGACGACCCTCACGCCCTCCAGCGGCAGTCCGCTCCCGGTCATCGGTTTCTCCGTGCTCGTTGCGCTCTTGTTCAGACGCGTTTTCTTCAAGCGAACCGGTACCCGCTTCGCTCGAAAACGCTTTGTGATCGGCGCAGGTTAGGCTTCCGCACGCTATCTGAAAAATATAATCTGTCGAATAGTGCATTCGTCGTTCTAGAACGCTGAACCTCATGGATTCGCGCCAGCTTCGCTATTTCATCGCGGTATACGAGCAGCGCAACCTGTCGCGGGCGGCGGATCAGGCCAATGTCGCGCAGTCCGCGCTCAGTCACCACATCGCCAATCTGGAGGCGGAATTCGCCACGCCGCTGTTCGAGCGCAAGCCGCGCGGCATGGAACCGACCGCGGCGGGCGAGCGGCTCTATGAGCACGCCCGCATCATCCTGCGCGCGATGGCGGCGGCCGAACGCGAGATCAAGGAAGGCGGCAGCGAGATCGCCGGCGACATCTCGATCGGCATGGCCAATTCCGGCATGAAGGCGATCGGCGTGCCGCTGATGCGGACCGTGCTGACGAAATATCCGAACCTGAAGCTGTCGCTGACCGAGAGTCTGTCCGGCGCGACGCTGCTGCACCTGATGGGCTCCGAGGTCGACTTGGCGCTGGTCTACAATCCGCCGTCGGAAAAGGACCTGATCGCCGAGCCGGTGCTGGAGGAGCAGATGTTCTGCGTCGGCACTGAGAAGCTTGTCGGCAAGAAAGCGCCGATCACCTTCGAGGAAGTGGCCCAGCTGCCGCTGATCCTGTTGCGGCACGGGCTATCGGCGCGCGCATTGCTGGATGACCCCGTGCCGCTGAAGCGGCTCGAGGCCAATGCCATCATGCATCTCAATTCGACCAGCGGCATGATCGGCGCGCTGACCGCGGGCCTCGGCTGCACGATCGCGACCACGCACTTCGTCAGTGAGCCGCTCAAAGCACGGCTGCTGGTCGCGCGCGAAGTGATCGAACCCAAACTGACCCGCACGCTCTATCTTTGCCGCCTGCGCAACCGCCCGATGACCTACGTCATGGAGGAAATGTGCCGCCTGATCCGCGCCCTGATCGCAGACCAGGTCGGCCGCGGCGCCTGGGAGGCGACGCTTCTCATCTAAGGTGCCTTCAGGCGAAGCCTGTCCCGCACGCGATGCGGGATGGACGCCGGTTCGCGCCGAGAAAGCGCGTCGCAGATAGTCCCATCGAAAATATCGAACGATCCCTTCGATATGTTCGTCTGGATTTCTGGCTACCGGCTGCCAAACATGCGCAACCGGCACGCCTTCGCAAGAAAGGCGGCCGTTGGACCATTCGGGGAGGACCACCATGAGCGCCGTCGAACTCGGCTCGGTTGCCGATCTCGCCAACACGACAGCCGGGCCTGACGGGATCTCGCGGCGGCTCGAAGCGCTGCCTACATCCGGCTATGTCTGGCGGCTGGTGATCCTGCTCTCGCTCGGCGGCTGCTTCGAAATCTACGACCTTTTCTTCACCGGCTATATCGCGCCGGGTCTTGCCCGCAGCGGGCTGATGACCACGACGACGCAGGCCTTCTTCGGCTTCTCCGGCATCGGCGCTTTCGTCGCGGCGACCTTCGCCGGCCTGTTCATCGGTACCTTCTGCCTCGGCTTCCTCGCCGATCGCTATGGGCGCAAGGCCGTCTTCACCTGGTCGCTGCTGTTCTACAGCGCGGCGTCGGTGATCATGGCGTGCCAGACCACACCCGGCGGCCTCTTGCTGTGGCGCTTCATTGCCGGGATCGGGATCGGCATCGAGGTCATCACCATCGACGCCTACATCACCGAGCTGGTCCCGAGCTGGATGCGCGGCCGCGCCTTTGCGATCAACCAGGCCGTGATGCTGTCGGCGGTGCCGATCGTTGCCGCGCTGTCGTGGTGGCTGGTGCCGCTCTCACCGCACGGCATCGACGGCTGGCGCTGGGTCGTGCTGATCGGGGCCGCTGCGAGCATGATCATCTGGGTGCTGCGGCTCTACGTGCCGGAAAGCCCGCTCTGGCTGGCCCGGCATGGCCGCCTTGCCGAGGCCGAGAGGATCATGCGGACGCTCGAGGCCGCATCGCCGTCGGCCGCGCCGCGCCCTGCCCCCGCGGCCACGACG
>NZ_JACMYO010000275.1 GCF_020889685.1 Bradyrhizobium oropedii | reverse complement strand
CCATCCGCGGACGGCACACCAAATGGGCCCGGCCGTCGCGGCCGGTAGCCCCGTTACCTGGGAAGCACGATCCGAGCAGTCACGCGCCCCCACGCGTCTGGTCGGATTTTACCGGTTTTGTAAATTTCCGGTGAGCGGCGGGGCGTCCCCGCTCCGGCCTCTTTAGCCGCCCCTTCGCGCCTGCCGCAATAGGGACCAGTACGGGTATTGCCAGATCGATGCGGAAACCATACCAAGGCGGCGAATTTGGGCGCGCGAAAGCGTTTTGCGCTGTTTTTGACACATCCTGAAACCTGGCAGCGCGAACCGAAATGCGCCGAATCCTGCTTTCGACCGTCAAGATCCTGATCTCGGCTGCGCTGCTGTACCTGTCGCTGCGCAAGGTCAATCTGTACGACCTGGCCTCCCGCATCCAGGTCGAGAGCCTGGGCTGGCTCGGCCTCGCGATCGCGGTCACCTTCCTGCAGATCTTCCTCGGGGTGCTGCGTTGGCGCGAGATCAGCGTCGAGTGCGGCGCTCCGCTGGAGACCGCCCAGGCGATGCGCTTCAACGTCATCGGCACCTTCTTCAACCAGACCCTGCCGTCCTCGATCGGCGGCGACGCCGTGCGGCTTTGGCTAGTCGCGCGCGCCGGTGCAGGCTGGCGCGCGGCCACCTATTCGATCTTCGTCGACCGCGCGGTCGGACTGATCGCCCTGGCCGTCGTCATCGCCGCCACCCTGCCCTGGAGCTACCGGCTGATTTCCGATTCCCACGGCTGGATGGCATTGCTGCTGCTCGACCTCGCCGCACTCGCGGCCGGCTTTGGTTTCCTGCTGATCGGCCTGTTGCCCTGGCCATGGCTGAAGCAATGGTGGGCAACGCATCACATCCACGCCTGCGCGGTCATCGCGAACCGGGTGTTGTTCAGCCGCGAGCATGGGTTCAGGGTCGCGACCCTTTCGATCGCCATTCACGTGGTAACTGTCGTGATCGGCTGGTGCGTCGTGAAGTCGATCACGGCCCCCGTCACCTTCGGGCAGATATTCCAGTTGTTGCCCCCGGTGATGCTGATCACGATGATGCCGATCTCGATCGCGGGCTGGGGCGTGCGCGAAGCCACCATGGCGCTGGCCTTCGGCTATGCCGGATTGATCGCGAATGAGGGCGTCAACATCTCGCTGCTGTTCGGCGCAGTGTCGTTCGTGGTCGGTGTGTTCGGCGGCCTGGTGTGGATCCTGAGCCCGGAAAAGGCCGCCAAGGGCGCCGAGCCGATCGAAGTCCCGGGATCACAATCGTGAGTCCCGGGATCGCAATCGCGAGTCCCGGGATCGCAATTGCGAGTCCTGGGATCGCAGTGACCGGACCAGAATGAGCGCTTTCGAGATCCTCCTGTCGTTGATCGCAGCGGTCCTGGCCGCATCGATCTCGGCCGTCCTGATCCGGGCGACGCGGCCTCTGCTGCTGCGTGTGGCGCTGGCAAAGCCGAATGCGCGCTCGTCGCACCGCATTCCAACGCCGCAGGGCGCCGGCATCGCGGTCATCACGGCCACGCTGCTGGCGGGCGGGCTCGTCATCGCTCTCGCCGGATCGCGAGACCTGACCGTACCATTCATCGTGTTCGCGGCCTGCCTGTTCATCGCGGTGGTGGGCTTTGCCGACGACATCCGTTCCCTGCCCGTCGTCCCCCGGCTGTTGCTGCAGGCAGCCGCCGTTGCGGCCGTGGTGTTCTCGGCGCCCGGCGATCTCAGGCTGGTTCCGGCCTGCCCAATCTGGCTCGAACGCGGCCTGCTGCTGTTTGCCGGCCTCTGGTTCGTCAACCTCGTCAACTTCATGGACGGGCTCGACCTGATGACGGCGGCCGAGGCCGTGCCGATCACGGTGGCGGTCGCCCTGCTCGGCAGCTTCGGTTACGTCCCCGCCGTGCCTGCGCTGGTCGCGGCCGCGCTGTGCGGCGCGCTGCTCGGCTTCGCGCCGTTCAACCGGCCGGTGGCAAAGATATTCCTCGGCGATGTCGGCAGCCTGCCGATCGGCTTGCTGCTGGGCTGGTGCCTGCTCGAGCTTGCCTTGCATCAGCAGTTTGCCGCCGCGCTGCTGCTGCCGCTGTACTATCTGACGGATGCGACGGTCACGCTGTTTCGTCGCATGGCACGGCGCGAGCCGTTCTGGGCCGCGCATCGCTCGCATTTCTATCAGCGCGCGACCGACAACGGATTCACGGTGTGGCGTGTCGTCGGCGAGGTCTTTGCGCTGAACGTGGTGTTGACGCTGCTCGCATTCGCCTCGGTCGCCCTCAACTCCCTCACCGCAGACATCGTCCTGCTGCCGGCCGGACTGCTCGCTGTCAGCTGGCAACTGCGCCGGTTCTCGCGACCGCTCTGATCAGGGATCCGTTCGACGCAGCGCGCGCTTCAGCCCCTCGTCGAGGCTGATCGGCTGCTGCCATCCGGTGCTTGCGACCTTGGACAGATCCAGTTCGAGGGATGCGAACAGGCTGTCATAGGCTTCCTTGCGGCCGCCCAGCGTGAGCGACACCTTCAGGAGCGATGGCGGCAGCCAGAACAGGCGCGGCGAGGTCTCTGCCGCGCGGGCGAGGCGCTCGACGAACTCCCGCGTCGAGACCTGCTCGCGGTCGGCCACCAGAAACACGTCATAATCACTTCCCGGCTGCGACAGCCGGTGCAGGATGAACGACGCGAGGTTTTCCGCCGACAGGAACGCGCGGCGATTCTTCACATAAGCCAGCGGCAGCGGCATGCGATTGATCACCGCACGCTTGAGCAAGGCGAAATTTCCCTTCGCACCGGCGCCGTAGATCAACGGCGGGCGGATGACGGTCACTCTCATGCCGCTGCCCGGCACGATGTCCTTCAAGCCAACCTCGGCTGCCGCCTTGGAATTTCCGTAGAGGCCGCGGGGTGTCAGCACGTCGTCCTCGCGAAACGGAGGACGCCCGTAGTTGCTGCGCCCGTGCACCAGGATCGTGCTGACGAAAATGAAATCCCGAATGCCGGCAGCTGCGGCGGAACGCGCCAGATGCAGCGTGCCCTCGATATTGACGTTGCGGTAGAGCTCTATGGAGTGTTCGTCGGATTGTTGGTGAACACGGGCCGCAAGATGGACGACGGCATCCACGCCATCGAGCGCAGCGCGCCAATCGGTGGCAGGACTGAGCGAGTCGATCGTCACATCGTTGGCACCTTGCGGCGGGGTTCGCATCGCGCGGCGCACGACCCAGCCATTCCGCTCCAGCACGGGCACCACATGGCGGCCGACAAAGCCGCTGGCACCCGTCACCAGAACCGTTCGGCGACCATCATTCATGCCGTCCGCTCCACATCACGATTGGTTAGCAGCTCCGCGACCAGCGCGGCATAGCTTGCCAGGGCCCGCTCGGAACTGAAGGTCCGCGCGGTGGCGACAGCGCGCTCGGCCATCGCGGTGTCCTGCGAACGCGACGCCAGCCTGATCGCATCGGCGAGCTGATCGGGCCTTCCCGGTGTGACGACCCAGCCCAGCCGGTTTTCGCTGACGGTCAGCGCCGCCTCGGCCTCGGGCTCGGAGACGAGGATGACGGGCCGGCCGGCTGCAAGCAGATTATAGAACCGGCTCGGCACCGACACACCGGCGACGTCCTTGCGATAGGGAATGAGCCAGACATCGGCACTGGAGAGCAGCGCATCCAGTTCGCCGTCCGCGACGCGGTCGACCAGCGTGACGTTGGCGAGCCGCGCTTCGGCCTGCATGTCCTTCAACCGCGCGAAGCCCATGCCCCATCCCGAGAGCAGGAAATGGATGTCGCGTTCGTCGCGCAACAGCCGCGCTGCGTTGAAGACGATTTCCGGATCGTGGGTGAAGCCGAGATTGCCGGACAGGCCGACGACGAAGCGGGCGGCGATGGCCTTGCGAAACGGATTGTCGGGGCTGACGGGACGGCTCCCGGGGGTGAGCGTGGCCCAGTTCGGGATGAACCTGATCTTGTCCTGGGTCATTCCGCCATATCGCAGCAGCAGCTTCTCCGCGTCGCGACCGATGACGATGACGATGTTCAGCGCACGGAACATCAGCGCGTTGATCGCGCGCATCGCCCGCGCAACCAGCGAGGACGGCCGCAGCAGCCCGGCCATGACAAGCACGTCGGGAAACAGGTCGTGCAGGATCAGCGCCGACTTCGCCCCCTTCAACCTTGCCGCGGCGGCCACCGCATAAGGGAGCGCGAAGGGCGCAGTCACCGTCAGCGCCACGTCGCCGTGCTGCAGTCGCGACAGCAGCGCAAAGAAGATCCGGCCGGCGAACAGCGCCTCGGCCAGCGCGCGCTTGATCAGCGCCGCCTTTCCCGGCAGCCAGTTCCTGATCTCGACGACGACGGGTCGCCCGGGCGCAGGCGCCCGCGCCGACCCCGGCATTCCGGAGACCACCATCACGTCCGCCTCCTGCGCGATCCGTTCGGCGATCGCGGACATGATGGCCGCAGTCGTGCTGTGGTCCGGCGGATAGTGCTGGCTGACGACCACGACTTTTCGAGAATGCGGCATCAATGGCTTTCGAAACGGACCTGTCTCATCGTCCGCAGGACGGCGCGATCAGGCGGCATTCGATCCGAACTCGGGCACGGCGTCCTGAAGCACGGCGCGGATGGTCACGCGGTCATCTCTCTCGATCGCATCCTCCAGCGCTGCAAGCCATTTGCGCAGCGTCGACATCGGCGGCTGGTTCGGCTTGGCCGCCATGACGCCGGCGACGCCGATTTCGAGCGTCGGCTCCTGGCTTGCGAACAGGATCTCGTTGAGCCGCTCGCCGGGGCGGATGCCGCTGAACACAATCTCGACGTCGACGCCGGGTTGCAGGCCCGACAGACGGATCATCCGTTCGGCGAGATCGACGATCTTCACCGGCTGGCCCATGTTCAGCACATAGACCGAGACGTCGGGCCGCGCCGGCGTCACCGCGTGCGTCGCTGCGGTGATCACGAGATCGCAGGCTTCGCGGATCGTCATGAAGTAGCGAACCATGTCGGGATGGGTCACCGTGATCGGTCCGCCGGCTTCGATCTGGGCCTTGAATTTCGGCACCACCGAGCCGTTGGACGCCAGCACGTTGCCGAACCGCACCGAGATCAACCGCATATGCGGCTTGCCCCTTGCCTCGGTCATCAGGTCGTGGTCCAGCGCCTGGCAGTACATCTCGGCGAAACGTTTGGTCAGGCCGAGCATCGACACCGGCTCGATCGCCTTGTCGGTCGAGATCATCACCATCGCGCTCGCGCCTGCGGCACGCGCGGCGTCGGCCACGTTCACCGACCCGAAGATGTTGGTCTTGACCCCTTCGCTCCAGTCACGCTCCAGGATCGGCACATGCTTGAGCGCCGCGGCATGGAACACGATGTCGGGCTTGAACTCGCTCATCAGGCGCGTGATGCGCTCGCGATCCCTGATGTCGGCGATCCGGCCCTCGATCTCGGGGCCGGTGTCGCGCGCGGACAGCGCTTCGGTGACGGCATACAGCGCCGGCTCCGAGTTCTCGACGACCAAGAGGCGCGCCGCGCCGAAGGTCGCGACCCGCTCGCAGATTTCCGCGCCGATCGAGCCGCCGCCGCCGGTCACGATGACGGACTTGCCCTTCACCAGTGTCTCGAGCCGCGCGTAGTCGATCTTCTGGCTCGGGCGCAGCAGCAGGTCCTCGACCGCAACATTGGTGAGCCGCGGCGCATCGCCGCCCTCCAGCGACGGCAGTCGACTGACCATCAGCCCAAGCCGCTTGGCGCGCATCAGCACGCTTTCCGGATGCGCGTCCGGCTCGAAGGCCGAGGGTGTCATGACGACGCGCTTGATCGGCCGCTTCCGGCTCTCGAAATCGCGAATCACGGCCTCGATGTCATCGACGCCGCCGACCACGGGAATGTTGCGTATCATCTGGCCGCGGTCCGCGACCGATGGCGAGAGCACGCCGACCGGCCAGAGCCGCTTGATAGCGCCGTTCTCGATACCGCGCAGCACAACCTCCGCGTCGGCCGTGCGTCCAACCAGCAGCGCCGGCGCGGCGTTGTCGGACCGGGCATGCAGCCGCGTGCGCGAATAGCGGAAGTAGCGATAGCCGAGGCGCAACGCGCTCAGCGCGAACACCTCCAGGAAGAAGAAAAGGATGATCGTGACCCGGCCGAGGAATACTGGGCTCGGCGAATTTGCCCCGGTGAAGAAGTAGACGTAGTCCAGCACGACCAGTGCCAACGTCAGCACCGCCGCGACCCGCAGGATATTCACCGCGTCCGGCAGCGAGGTGAAGCGCCATTTCGCCGTGGTCAGATTGGAGAAGTAGCTGACCACGACGCTGAACAGCACGAACCAGGGCAGAATGCGCAGCAGATGCGGCAGTCGATCGGTGAGAAGGCTCCCCTCGAAACGCAGATAAAAGCTCGCCAGCAACGCAAACGTCGTCGCGAGCGCGTCATGCAGCAAGATCAGGAAGTTGCGCAGGGTGAATTGCGAAAGGCGCGTCATCTAACGGACGGGTTGCTGACAACTGGGAGTTCGTGATGAGACATTGGCAGGCTGATAGCGTATCTGCGGAGCCCTTGCCAGCGATCATGGATGAACGGGAGGTTCGGGTTCCATATCGGTCCCCAATCGCCCCTTCAGCACCATGCCGCCCGCGACCCCGACGCCCAGCACATACATCCAGCCTTCGTGAAAGTCGAAGATGTGTGAATTAAACAACGAACTAGTAATATTCTGTACCACGACGAGAAGTCCGATCCAGTTAACGAGACCGTCGCCACGGAACAGCAAGAGGTGCAGTAACCACATCGCGTACAGGATCGCTACACCCACAATGCCCCACTGCACGGCAACGTTCAACGTTTGATTGTGGGGGTTTCCGATCACCTCGCCGGAGGCCTGGGTCACCCCGCCGGTCGCAACGCGCTCGAACAGACCCCGCGTCGACCCGGTGCCATGGCCGACCACCGGGGCCTCGGCAAAGAAGCCGAGCGACTTGCGCCAGAATTCAAGCCGCAAGCCGAGCGACGTCGGCTCGTTGCGTTCCATATAGAGCTTGTAGTCGCGCTGGAACGACTCGGCCGTCCGGCGCAGCGGCGACGATCCATACCACGCCACCACGGACAACGCGGCGGCCGCGCAAAGGATCAGCACGATGGTGCGCCAGCGCAGATGCAGCAGCGCAAATACCGCGAACATAATCGGAACCGTCACCAACGCGGTCCGCGACACCACCACCAGCGCCATGTTGGCGAACAGGCTGAGCGCAATCGCGATCAGCAGGACGGCCGGCAGGACGCGCTTTGCCCGCAGCAGCAGCACGATCGGATAGGCCAGCGCGACCGCGCACAAGGTGAACTCCTGGCTCTGATCGATGTAGTTCTTGACGAACACGCCCTGCTCGCCAGGGCCGGGCGCCCGCAGCGCGAGGTGAGGATAGGCAAGCACCAGCCACGACATCAGCATCAACAGCGTGCATGAGACGAGGAAGGCCACGAACACCCAGTTGCCGCGGGTCGAGCGCTGAAAATGATAGAGCAGGACCGGAAGCACCAGGAGCTTTGCGGTCGGCCCTACAGCGTACAATCTCGCGCCCCAAGCGGCGTCCGACCAGAGCGTGCCGACAAGCGCGAGGCAGAACAGCGCAATCGGCGCCACGCAGACCGGCCGCTTCAGCAGCGCCCAGAACGCCCGCAGATCGACCGTCGGCGCGATCGAGATCAGCAACAACACGCCGAAGATGCCGACCAGCGAGGTCGACCACGGCAGCGACAGCGCAATCAGGACCGCGACCATATCGGTCGTGATCTGCCAGCGCGCCGGATCGCGCCAAGCCGGACACGCCGCGGCGCCTGCCGGGGATGCCATGCTCGCGCTCACGCTTGACCCTCACGGGCCCGGGCAACCAGCGACGTCGTGCTGTGGCCGGGCAGGATCTCGACCAGCACCACCTCGCCGCCAGCAGCCTCGACGATCTCGTGGCCGACCACCTGCTCGCGGGTATAGTCGCCGCCCTTGACCAGCACGCTCGGCCGCACCTTCGTGATCAGCTCGATCGGCGTGTCCTCCTCGAAGATCGCGACGAGGTCGACGGCTTCCAACGCCGCCAGCACCTCGGCGCGCGCACGCTCGTTCTGCACCGGGCGCCCCTCGCCCTTCAACCGCTTCACCGAGGCGTCGCTGTTCAACCCGACGATCAGGCGATCACAGGTGCTGCGCGCGGCGGTCAGCACCTTGACGTGACCGGGATGCAGGATGTCGAAACAGCCGTTGGTGAAGCCGATGCGCAGATCCTGCCTGCGCCATTCCTCGAGGTATGCATCGATATCGCCGCCGGCCGCGACGATCTTTTCCTCGGCCGCCAGCGAAGCATGCGGCAGGATCCTTCGCCGCAACTCGGCGGACCTGACGATCGCGGTGCCGGTCTTGCCGACCGCAACCGCCGCGGCAGCGCTCGCGATCCGCAGCGCGCCTTCCCAGTCGGCACCGCCGGC
>NZ_JACMYO010000274.1 GCF_020889685.1 Bradyrhizobium oropedii | reverse complement strand
TAGTCGGGTCTTCGGCCTGCCTGGCAGAGCGAGTGATGCGCAAATGACTCTGATTTTCGCTCAGTTTGAAATTCATTCTCACGGAAGACACGGACAGGATAGAAACGTCAACGTGAACTGAGTCCCTCTACGCCAACCACTTCTCATTGAACAAAGGAAGCCCCTCTGTGTTTTCCCTAACGAAATCGCTCAAGCTAGCAATACCGTGATGCTTATTGGTCGACGTGATCACATCTCCAATCAACTTTCCAAGCCGAACGAACTGTGCTTCATCAAACCCTCTCGTCGTGAGAGTGGCGCTACCGATTCTCAGCCCACCTGCTTCTGATGGCGGACGATTGTCGAACGGAATCGGATTTCTATTGGCGATGACGTTGGCCCCTGACAACGCGGCTTCAAGTTGACGACCACTCATGTCCCGGCTCATCAAACTAAGAAGCAGTAAGTGCGACGAAGTGCCTCTGGAAACGAGTGTAGCGCCCGTCTCAAGCAAGCCACTCTCCAACGCACCAACGCCTTCGCGTTTCTCAACACGGTCCTGGCATATCTCTGAAAACAAGAAGTTTGCACTTCAGCTAACAATGCTGCTCTTGCTGCAATCAAATTTTAGGCGCCCCTGCAATCCGGGAAATATGGCCCGGTCAATCGCCTTCCCCAAACTCTCTTTGCATAAGATAAGCCCGCCGCCCCTCGGGCCTCGGAGTGTCTTGTGTGTGGAAGTTGTTACAATGTCGGCGTGAGGGAACGGAGACGGCACGGCACGGCCAGCAACGAGACCTGCGGTATAAGCCAGATCCACCCAGAGAAGCGCGTCAATCTCACGTGCGATCTCATGGGACGGCATCGCGGTCGAGATCAATGCGCATCCCTGTCGATTGGACCTGGCTGGCGTTGGCACCAGGCCACCTTCGATTCCGGCTACCTGCTGAGCGTCAATCCGGACGCCCACTCGATCGCGGAGCTCGACCATATGCACTGGGGTGTCGAGATGGCCCGAAAAGGCGGCGTACCGGCAAAGCAAGTACTGAACGCGATGCCGCGGCCGAAGATCACGCGAAACCTCCGCAGGAGGCGGCGCTCTATGGCGCGGGCGGCCTGACGCCACGATGAAGGACCCCGAACATACCTTAATGGTAGGTCCGCAGACCGGGCGCACCATTCAGCAAAGTACACAGCGCGACATCTTGAAATGACAAAGATACGGCTCAGTTCCTTAAAAATTCCAGGAGACGCAGCTCACGCGAAAGTTAGTTCAAGCTGTCGGCCGACAGCGCCGTGCGCCGGTAGCTTCCAAGGGATATCCGATCGGCATCTTCTGCGCTCGGGAATGTCTGGAAGCATTGCCAGCCTCAGATACCGCGCTCTTTAATCCCCTTTCAACCTCGGTTGATGCAGGTCAACGCTCCCCCTCTGTTATGTGGTTTAGGTCAACGCTCCCCCTTCTGTTACTGGAACTTCTTTCCCATGAACCAGCCCGACGACCGAGGTCCGGTTAGGGAGACGCCGAACCACAAGCCCTCGCGCTCGGAAGAGGCCCGGCGAGCTATCGAAGAGTACGCTAACGATCTACGGGAGATCATCAAGGAACTCCGCATGCGGCTGCATTGAGGTAAAGCAAGCTCGACAAGCTCAAGGGCCTAGCAGTAAATGAGTTCAGCTCCCAGTTCAATTCGATGCAGGTCAGCGCCCATAAGGACGCCGTCGACCTGTTCGAGCGTTATACCAAAGGCGGCGACAATGCGGATCTGAAGAATTGGGCCGGCAAAACCCTGCCCGTGCTTAAGCATCACCTTGAGATGGCTTCTCAACAAAAAAAGCGCGCACCTACGGCGGGCGAGAGCAAGAAATAGCGGCAGATCGGGGAGCTGCCGTTCCGCGGCTTTGGCTGCCACTGAGGCGGTTGGATGCCCGGACGGCCGATAGACTCGGAGGATCTGGCGAAAGTTGGCTTACCCATCACGATAACAACGACATCGCAGTCCATTTGGACGAACACACGAAGTCTCGCTGGCGCCGCCGCTTCGGCCAGCTCCATCGCCAAGGCCAACCTCAGCTCCTGAGCCGGTTTTGCAGGGCCAGGCGACTGACCCTGAGATTCCTAAGGTTCAGCAGATCGGGCTGTCCTGTTGCCAATCGCCTGACCAGCTCGCGCGTGCCGTCCAGGACAAACACGCCGCAATCATAGCTGTTTTGCTGCTGGGCCATCTCGGCTGGATTCAGGCTGAGGCCCAGCCGCCTTGCGAGCTTTGTTGCACGGCGGTCATTGTATCCTTGGATGGAGTCGTAGTGATAGGCGACCGGCCGTTGCCGGTCTCTGCGATCAACGAACAGCAGCGACCAATGAGTGCCGACTTCATCAGGACGATCGGCGTCGTTTATCGGCAGAAACAGGAAGTCGGCAGTATCGGTGCCATTTCGATCGATGAGGCGCTGGAATCGACTTCGCGCGTCGCCATCGGCGGCCGCCAAGCGTATCTGATAGTGGGCGACAAGGGGATCCACGAGCTGCGTCCGGACAGCGAGATACGGATGATTCTCCTGCAACGACTGCTCCAGCAGCTCGTAATCCCCCTGGATGTGCTCGTCGCGCAGCCATTGTTCATCCCCGAGCATCAGTCCGGGGCCTCGGGAACGGGCTGCCGGGTTCAAACCTCCGATAAGAGCGGCGGAGGCTGGGTCCCGAGACGCCCAAGCAGAATCAACCTCCTCGTCCAATTCGGACGGGGGCGGCGCATTCAAATCAACAAAAGACCCAAGACCGGCGTAGGTATCTGAGCGCGCCATGGCGGGGTGCGCTGGCGCAAAGTGAGCGTCGTCGCGCAATTCGGATGGCGTCGGCGCATTCAGATCAACAAAGGACCCAAGACCTGCATAGGTATCTGAGCGAAGCCTGCCAACGTGCGCTGACGACGCCTCCGGGGCCGGCCACATACTCCAGTCAAAGTTAGGGGGTATCTGCAGCGACCATAGTGAACTGGACCTGGTAGGTTCCTGCCGTTCGGCCTGCACCGTGTCGTGTGCCTGCTCGCGCGGAGCCACAGAGCACGCTGGGTCCACCAAACGCTGGTCCTGATCGCAACCTTCGGCAAGGACCGGTCGCCGACTGTCAGCTCCCGGCAGCACGTTGTGCCGCGCACTCGCGTCTTGGTACCCGCTCCCCGGTAATAGCGGCTGCGACTCCCATCGCAATGCATCCAGTTGATCGATTGGGACCAGCCTCACCGAGCGACCGCCTGAACCGGCGATGTCCCGAAAGTGCCGTTCAATGGCAACGCGTTCCGGATTGTCCAGCGTTCTCTGCCTCTTCGTTCTCCTCAATTCAGCTGTGTCGGGCTCATAGTGAATGAGGTCCTCCTCGCCTGGCAGGAGGCTGCTCGTGGCGCGTTCACCCATCAGTTCGTCCGGGACCTGCTGATGCGCGGATGCTCCGGATTGCGGAGGCTGGGCATGGCGCGCGGCTGCCTCGAGAGATGACGACGGGCCGGGTTCGTCCATCGCCTCCAAACGCAACTCCTGATCGTGGCCTAAACGGCCCGCGTCTCGCGCCGTGCGGTCCTGCGCGGCGGCGTCGACGATCCGCCTCGCCCCTGTCAGTCCCGCATCGTCGGCATCAGCATTGGTGGGAATACGGCGCTCGATCTCCATCGCTTTAACGCCGGCCAGCGATTTTCGCAGCTTAGTCAGCGCTGGAGCGATATTTCTGTGGCCACGGGCCTCTTCCTTAAATTTCTCGACATCTTCATCCAACGCGTCATCGAGAAGCCGACCAGCGATGCCCTCCTTGTTGTTTTCACGCAGGTAATCACTGAAACTCGTCAAAACAGCCGCATAGTTGGTCGCGGTATTTGTCGCTATTTCGTTTTTGTACTCCTTGATGAGAGCCGCGTCTTCGGGATAAGGATTTAGCTGAGCGCGGATTGCGATCGGCGGGATCTCGCCCGTCGCCTCGAAGGTCCGCAGATGATCAATTGCCGTAAGGAGCTTCGTGCGATCACCCGTTCCGCTGAACTTGCCCGCATCATCGCCCAGCGACTCCTCGTTGAGCCGAACAGCGATGGCCCCTTTGTTATTTGCGAAGAGCCAGCGGCCAAAGGTGCGAAGAGAACCTACGGTATTCTTGACCGTACGTTTTGCGGCATTGCCCTTGATGAGGGCCTCCTCAAGCCCCGAAATAAGGGGAACATCCTCGGAATAAAGGGGCTGCTTCCTGCGCCCCATTGATACCCCGGCTGACTGAGCTGGCTGCAAGGCCGATGACGACGGGTCTGGCTCGTCCATCAGCCCCAGGCGCGAGTCCCGGTCGTGGCCCTCCGCGGAAAGCTCCTCTGGCCAGGCGCCACCTTCCTGCGAGGCGTTGTGGTGCGCAGCGGCGTCGCTGATCCGCCTCGCGCCTATCAGTGCCGCATCTTCGCCATCAGCAATGGTGGGAATGCGGCGCTCGATCTCCATCGCTTTAGCGCCGACCGACGACTTTCGCAGCTGAGCTAGTGCTGCGCCGACATTGCCGCCCACACCCGTGTCCTGGTTATAGTTTGCGACATCTGCATCCAAAGCCTTTCCGGAAAGCCGACCAGCAATGCCCGGCTTATTTTTTTGACGCAGATAGTCACTGAAACCTCTAAGAGCAGTTGCATAGACCCTGGCAGTCTCTGTCGCTACTTCAGTTCTGAAATCTTCGATGAGAGCTGCGTCCTCGGGATAAGGAATCAGCTCAGCGCGGGCTGCGATCGGCACCACTCCGCCCGTCGAAGACGAAGTCCGGAGATGACCGATTGCCGTAAGGAGTCTCTTGGGATCGGCGGCCCCGATGAACTCCCGCGCATCATCGATCAGCGACTCATCGTGGAGCCGAGCAACGATCGGCTTCTTGCTATTTGCGAACAGCCAACGCGCAAAGCTCCGAAGAAAATACCCGTCGTGCCCGGCGGTACGTGGGGCGCTGTTGCCCAGAGTGAGGCCCTGCTCAACCCTCGAAATAAGGGAAGCATCGGCGGAGTAAAGGGGCTGGTTGTTGCGCCCTTTCATAACGACAGCTGGCTGCGGCGCGGAGGCCGCCGGCATTGCCCCCACAGTTGCACTTGAATTGGCGATTTCGCTCAGTTGTCGCTCGAAAGTCGCCGCATCTGCGGGTGGCTCCTGCAGGCTCTTGCTGTCCGATTGTTCTGTCACGCGCTGCGTCGGGGGGAAATCCATCCGGTCTCACTTTCGGTCGAAAACGGGCATCGATAACGCAGGGAAGCTGTCCAGAACCTGACGAAGGAAAAACGTTCCGCGCCCGGCCAGCGTGGAGCACGGCACCTGCCCCTAGCGAAGGCGATGAGGCTCAGGATCGGACAAAAACTCCCGTGCTGATCAATGATGCAGGGCCGATGACGGCGGAAGTGACGGCCAGCTTGGGTCAAATCCTCCTGAGCAAGAGGCGACGCTCAGGCGGAAATATCGCGAAGTTCTCGATGCCTTACTTACAGGTCAGGACTGTCCGACCAATGGCTAGAACCATCGGGATCGCCGATCAAGCTTGTATGCCTGTAAAAACAAGCATCCCCGTTCCGTCCATCGCGCCTCATGGAGCTCAAGCAAGCTCAATGTTCAGCGAAATGCCAGAGATCTTTTCAATCGGGCCGGCCCAACTCGCGCACGATAACGCGGCGCCGGCCCAAATTTATCAAGCCCAAAACGAATGTCTGATCTGCCGCAGTATCGCTATGACACCGCCAATGTATATCGATGTCCTAAGGTGCGGATTGAGCCGCGATGGCCCGAACCCGAATAGCGCGAGCGCCGCGATCCCCAAGGTTTGGATCATGGTCGGCCTCAGGAAGGAGGCCGCCAATCGGGCGGGTTAAAGACATTAAATTGCAATCTCGGGGTCGCACGTGGCCAAAATGGCGAAAAGGCTGGCGGCGCTCAGTGTGACGAAGCTGTCAAACGCGGACGGCATCAGACTCGATCGGCCATCAGGATTTATGACTCCATAATATCTGTCCCCTTAATTTCGTCCGCGGGCCTCCAACCGCGCATCGCCGGCCGGCTGTCTTCAAGCGCGGTGGCGTACTGTCTCGGCCATTGATTGCGCGGTCATCTCCACGGCTTCACTCGATCGGTACGGAAAGCGCCGGCGACTTCCTACCGTGCTGGCAAGCTGTTGGTCCGTTGAGCGGTAGGATCGGAGTTGAGGCAGCCGCCGCGACCTCGGCCCGGCTGATGAATTCGGTCAGATTGGCGTTTGAGGACCACTCCAAATAACGAACGAGCGCAAAGACAAGCGCGACAACAATGAGAATGCCGAGCACCGACGCTGTGGCTGTTCCCGACCAGCTTTCGCTGCTGAATAATGACATCATGGCCTCCGAGACCGAAGCTGCTACGCCTTCTAAGTCATCTCGCGATCATCACGTGTGAACGGCCTCACATCTCACGCGCACTTGATGTCGAGACAAGTCATAGACCAAGGCTCGCGGGAGCGTGGCCGAAAAGCTGTCCAAGGAACGGGCCGAACAAATAAGGCGGGCACTGGCGGATGGTTCGATTAAGTGTCGATGATCCCTCGAGGTAAGCCTTCGATCCAGCGAAATGAAAGTCTAATCTACCCTGCGTTCAGCTCCGCTCCAGAGTTTCGACTGGGAGAATATCCTTCACAGCCACGGCCGCCGCGACACTGGTCGGAAGCGACGGTTTGCCATCAGGCTGATCGAATACACATCCTGGCGGTTGAAGCCACTCGGCGGGCAGCCGTCGTTCGGATCCTTGCGTGAACTGACCCGCGTCGTCGGCAATGATTGCGCCGTCGAGATCGACACAAACAGCTACTCGGTACCGTGGCGCCTTATTGGCGAGCGCGTGGCTATAACGATCGCGGCCGGCGAAGTGCGGATCCGCCATGGACTCCACCAGGTTGCGGTCCACAAGCAATCGGAGGGGCTCCGGCTGCGGATCGTCGACTCCGCTCATCTCGATGGTGTTGTTGGGCGCAATGGCACGGTCCACCGGGCGGAGATCGCGGCGGCGACGGTGCTGGCGCCATCTCCACCGAACGAAGCCGTGGTCGGAGGAAGCTTCTGATGGCGCGGGCAAAGAAAGTCATTGAAGCAACAACCGATCCGCTCGATGCCATGCTGGCGCGATTGCAGCTCTCCGGCATCCGCGATCAGCTCGACAGCCTGCTCGACGAAGCGGCGCGCCAAGCCTGTCGGCACGTGAGACGCTGATCCTGCTGTGCGAGCGCGAGATCGCACGCAAGGATCATCGCCGCATCGAGATGGCGCTGAAGCTCGCACACTTTCCGGCCGTGAAGGAGCTTGCTGGCTTCGACTTCGAGGCGCAGCCGTCGATCGATCCAAAGCAGATCCGTGATCTTGCCGCGTCACGTTGGATCGCCAACGGAGAGAACGTGCTGCTTGGCCCGCCGGGCGTCGGCAAGACGCACCTGTCCATTGCACTCGGGCGAGAGGCAATCCTGGCCGGGTAGCCGATATCGTCCGGCACCCGCTTCTGTCGCGGGCCGGTTCAAAGCGCGAGCCGACGTTTGAATTATCAATTGATCACCGGCGACCGCATGAAATGTCCTCGGACAATCTCATCCTACGAACACCCTCTCTAGAAGCGACCGCGGCCGATACATTCCTGCCTATGTCAGAGACTCGTGCCATAAGACCATCATGCCTTCAGCTTCCAGATCCCAAAGGAGAGTGTGGATGAAGCGCGATGCCGAATTAAGCGGCATGGCTCACGTTGCTTTCGCCGGCCTGATCTTCGTTACTATTAAGGTTGTAACGCAGACAATTTCTCCCTTGGAGGTGACTGTTCTGCGCAGCATGCTGTCAATCCCAATACTCTTCCTTATGACAACCGGCGCGGACAGATCGCAGTTGGCACGAGGCACATGCTCCTCGAGCACATGCCGACAGGCTCAAAGTTGCGGCTGAGCGAAGTCAAGGAGCTGTTCGAACTCATGCGATGAGGAGAGATCAATGACCGTCTTGATCTACGTCGATACCAGCAAGCAAATTGACGACAAGGACCACCTTAAGGTCTTCGCCAACGAGGACGCCGCAGAAAAATGGCTCGAGGAGAACGACCCCGATGGCGTGGCGTTCGAGTACGACGTGCTCGAGTGAACCTGATCTTTTGTTGGAAGCTGCTGGGAAATTTCCCTGTCGCTACTGTCCATGCGCGGCTGGCGCCTTGGAAACTCGTCGTGGCGGCTTCATCCTCCCTCGCGGTCCGAGCGGGGATTTTTGTTTACCCTCATGCTCACTTTAGGGCCGGCAAGCCCTCGATACTGTCGCCGCCATGCAACATGCGGAATGTTCCGCCTGCTGGAACAGAAATTAAGACTCCATCGCCAGATGGTCTTCGAGCAGCGTCAAGCTAACCGGGCCGGAAGCATTCTCATTGCACGGACATTCAATTTTCCCGGAACGGGCCGCAGCGCGCAAATGCCTGCGGCCTTTTCAATTGCCGATAGGGATGGATGCCGCACAGCGCGCCCACCAGAACGAAACTCAGCGCCACATCGTAGGCGTGTTCAGGGCGTTGTGACCCGCTACCTTCAAGTCATCTCTTGAGAGTCGACCGTTTGCGGCGGCTTCGAGGATCTTGGAAGCAACGTGCGTCCTGGCGCCGGTTTCAAAGATGGAAATATTTTCGCAAACTTCCTCTA
>NZ_JACMYO010000273.1 GCF_020889685.1 Bradyrhizobium oropedii | reverse complement strand
CGTGTTCATGGCCGAGCGCGCCGCCGGCGGCGGTTGGCGGCAGATCACCTACGCACAACTGCTGGAGACGACGCGGCGCCTCGCGTCGGCGTTGATCGCGCGCGGATTGTCGGCCGACCGACCGATCGTGATCCTGTCGGGCAACTCGATCGACCACGTGCTGATCGCGTTCGGCGCGCTGTATGCGGGGATCCCGTTCTGTCCGGTCTCGCCGGCCTATTCGCTGGTCTCGCGCGACTACGGCAAGCTCAACTTTCTGATCGAGCTGCTTACGCCGGGCCTCGTCTTCGTCGATGACGCGGACAAATTCGCCGACGCACTGCTCGCCAATGTGCCCGCGGGCATAGAGATCTCGGCGAGCCGAGGCGCCGTTGCCGGCCGTGATGTCACCCGCCTCGCCGACCTGACGACAACGCCGGAACACCCGCGCCTTGACGCGGTTCACGAGGCAATCGGCCCCGACACGATCGCAAAGTTCCTGCTCACCTCGGGGTCGACGGGCAATCCCAAGGCGGTCATCAATACCCAGCGCATGATCTGCGCCAATCAGGTCATGCTGCGCGAGACGCTTGCGTTCCTGAAGGATGAGCCGCCGGTCATCGTCGATTGGCTGCCGTGGAATCACACCTTTGGCGGCAACCACAATATCGGGCTGACGCTCTACAATGGCGGCTCGATGTATCTCGACGAGGGCAAGCCGATGCCCGGCGGCATCGAGGAGACCGCGCGAAACCTGCGCGAGATTTCGCCGACAGTCTACTTCAACGTTCCCAAGGGCTATGAGGCGCTACTGCCTTATCTCCGCGACGATGCAGGCTTGCGGGCGAAATTCTTCGACCGGCTGCATGCGATGTTCTTCTCGGGCGCGGCGCTGTCGCCGCTCGTCTGGAACAGCCTCGACGAGCTCGCGGTGCGGGAGAAGGGCTATCGCGTGCCGATGCTGACCGGCCTCGGCGCGACCGAAACCTCGCCGTTCTTCATGTCGGTGCGCCCCGACACCAGCCGCTCCTGCCATGTCGGCCTTCCCGTATCAGGCGCCGATGCCAAGCTTGTGCCGAACAACGGCAAGCTGGAAGTCCGCGCCAAGGGGCCGAACGTCTCGCCAGGTTACTGGCGCCAGCCGGAGCTAACCGCCAAGGCCTTCGACGAGGAGGGCTTCTACAAATTCGGCGACGCCCTGAAGCCTGCCAATTCCGGCGATTTCGACGCCGGCTTCGACTTCGATGGCCGTATCGCCGAAGATTTCAAGCTGGCGAGCGGCACCTGGGTCAGTGTCGGTCCCTTGCGGGCGCGGTTCGTCGGCGCCTGCGCGCCGCTGGTGCGCGACGTCGTGATCGCGGGCCTCAATCGCGACGAGATCTCGGCGATCGTCATCCTCGATCTCGACGGCTGCTGCCTGATCAATCCAGATCTCGCTGCCAACGATATCGCGGCGGCTGCCGCTGATTCCAAGGTACGCGCGGCCTTCCGCGAACGCTTCACACGATTTCTCGCCAGCGCGACCGGTTCGTCGAACCGCGTCACCCGTGCGATCCTGCTCGACACCCCGCTGTTGATCGATCGCGGCGAGATCACCGACAAAGGCTCGATCAACCAGCGCGCCGTGCTGGAGCATCGCAATGTCCTGATCGAAACGCTCTATGCGCCGGTGCCGGCGGCATCCGTCATCACGCTAACCTGATTTCGAAGAGGAGAACCGCCATGCAGTTGAAGGACCAAGCCACCATCGACTGAGAAGGCGTAGAAGCTCCGATGAATGAACACAATGGATTCCGGATCAAGGACATGCACGCGATCGTCGCAATTAGCGATGATGACGGGGAGGTCGTTCAGACTTGGTACACGGCGGATGGTCCGTTGCCGTTGATCGCCACAGATCATCGTTGGCTTAAGAACATCACCGATATGGCGCAGATCATCGCCAATCAATCCGGCAAAGAGTTTGAGGTTGTGACGTTTTCCGTCCGTGAACGCGTGGGCAGGATTAAGCCGGAACGCAAATAACCGTGATGTCTATTTCATGTTCACCTGATGGCCCTGTCCCCGGAGTTGGCCAATTCATGTTGCACATGATGATCCGACTGTCTTCTCTTAACGCCGTTCCCCGCTAGAAACACCTTCCGCCAACACATGAAGAGGAAAAGCCACAGGACGCCGGCGGAAAACTATAGGAATATATTCCATAACGGAGATTATGCGAATCGCTTACTTGCGCTGTTTCTTACTACTATTGCTATTGATGCGGGCGGGACGTCACGCCGCCATCATGTCGAACTCGACATGAACGCGGTCATGGAAATTCCACGCCCCCACTTTCCGTCCTCTCCAAAATCCCCGCGCCCAGCAGCAGCGTCACATCGGAGTGGACCCCCTTGAAGTCGCGGTCGACCCGACGCGCGACTTCCCGTATTGTCAGCGGGCCGGCTCCGGTCATAACTCGCACGATCTCCATGCGCTTGGGCGCCAGCACCCGCCAAAGGTCGCGGACGCTCTCGAATGAAATTCGGTCGTCGCCAGCCTTACGCTGCCCGTGCGCAGTCGCCAAGATGCGGCGCGTCAGGTTGCTCTGTGTCGCGACGCCTAGGATAACCGTCCGCATGTTCTATCTCCGTTTATTCACGTCGCGCCAAAAACCGCCAGCAGCCGCACCAGCCCACGAAAAGCATAAGAGCAATCCTTGCCATCCAGGTGGCGATGATCGCCCTTGCCGCGCTCATTGTCGTAACGCACGCGGCAGACGCCGTTCACTACATAGCGAGCCGGTATTTGTCTTCGGCAAGAGTGGCGATGTCCTTATCATATTCAGCGAACGTCATGATGTTTAGAAAAGCTTGTAGTTGCTGATTGCGCTCATTAGAAATGTTACCAGAGGTTGCGTGAATGGTTGTCCTCCGACGGCATTGGCATCGGGCTGAGGACCCATAGCGGCGCCGGCTTCGGGGGCACGCACATCGGTCGTTTAGTTCAGCGATCCATTCCTGGTCCAGCCTGCCGCTCGTTAGCCTCGACGCAGCCCGATGCTCCGCAGGCATTTTGGGCGCGCCGGATCGCATGCCCAACGCCTACTGATGCAGCGCATGGAACCGATCTGAATTAGACAGCTGTTGACAAAGTTGACAAAGTTGCAGGAAATAGTCCATATTCAGGCAGGGAGTCGAGATCATGTCCAAGGCACGGTCAAAGGCCATCGGTATCAAAGATCTGTCCGTCCACGAGGACGGAATGATGATGGTACTTAAGCAGAAGCCCTCCGCTTTGAAGAGCCTGGCTCTTCCCGCAGACGCTCAGGTCGCGATTGTGTCCAAGAGTGCAACGGCGCTGCAGAAGGTTCGTGAGCGCAACAAGCAACTAGCGGGACAAGCGTTCCGGTTCTTCACCGGAGCAGCGAAGAAGACCGTTGTCGTCAACAAGGAGGCATTTGCGCCCGATGCCCGGGCTCTCGCCGTCCTCGAGGGCGTCCGTATTGTGCAAGAGGATCTTCGGCGAGCAGGAGGCGCGTACGATCTGGACCAGGTCAGAACCCTGCTGCGGGGAATCTCCCGGCAGGCTGTCGACAAGCGCGTGCAGGAAGGTAGCCTCCTTGCCGTTCCCGGTCCCAGCAACCACCGGAGCTTTCCGACCCTTCAGTTCAACGCGGACGGCACTATCGTCGAGGGCCTGAAGTCCGTCCGGGAGGTGCTGCCGACCAACAATCCCTGGACCATTCTGAATTTCCTGGCTCAGCCAGATGATCGGCTGGGTGGCCGCAAGCCCATCGACCTGCTCAAGGAAGGCAAGGTTGAACTTGTGGTCGAGGCCGCCCAGCGAATGGCTCAGCAAGGCGCGTGACCGCTCCGCTACCGCCGGACGATCTCGATCGCCGCCGTCCGCGCCTGGTCCGGCTGCGGCGGGGTACGCTGGTTCATCGGTTCTACACCGCCGAGTACGATCCCATCTTTTTCGACACGTCGCGTCTCGGCCGGCTGAACGCTCCTGATGGAAGCTACGGCGTTCTCTATGCAGCCCGGGAGCCCTTCGGCGCATTTGCAGAGACGTTCCTTCGCGTGCCGGGACGGACCCTGATAGATGCCGGCCTGCTGCATCGCAAAGCCTACGCTCGTCTCGAGATCACCGTAGATCTTTCGCTGATCAGACTGGCTGGCCCCTCGCTCGCCATTCTCGGTGCGACCGCCGAGGTGGTGCATGGCGGACTGCCTTACGACGTGCCGCAGGCCTGGTCGAGGGCTCTATTGGGCCATCCGCTTAATCCCGACGGCATCGCCTATTACGCTCGCCACGACGACGATGGCCTTTGCTATGCGCTGTTTAATCGCACTCGCAGCTCAATCCGGGAGATCGATCGACAGACCAACCTGGATCAAGACTGGTTCTGGCGGCTCGCGCAACGATACAAGGTCGGACTAGCGCCCGGCTGACTCTCGTTGAAGCCGGCAGCCCGGACAATGCCTGTCGTCGTTGAAGGAGCCGAGGCAAATGAGCAGTTTGACTTCCTGGCGCGTGAGGCCTGCGATGACGTTCAAGGCTCCTTCATTGGCCGACCGGGTCCGAGATCAGGGTCGTCGCCCTCCAGGGATAGGTTGATGGCCGCGTCTGTACTCCCCGCCTTGGCCCGCGAGCTCGATCCTTCCGGCGCATTCTGCGGCCGGAGTTCCTGGCTCGGTGCTGGAGCCAACATCATCCGCCCAGCGCTGAGATGTGCTCCAGATCCTGCCGGCGCTGCCTGGCGCGGCGTTCGTAGCTGGCCTGGTTCTTGGTAGCGACCAGCGTGTGGGGACTGCCGCGTCTTTCCGTCGTGAGGTCAAGGTCGCACGTCGCGCTCCGGACCCTTTGCTCGACATGGGTCCTCCGGTCCTGGACCGCCTTCAGGCGCCATTGCTGTTGATCCGGCGCAGTCAGGAATGCGCCCAACCCACGGCAGTCGCCGCACGTGCATTTGAGCGGGTTGGTCCTGGTCCAGTCCCGTGGCGCCTCCAGCGGCAGGGCGACGCGCCGGCGCAGGTGGTCGAGCGCGGCCTCCCGGAGCCGCGCGACCGCCGGCCACGCCCTTCTCTCCTCCAGCTTGGCAATCGCTAGAGCAGCGGGGACCAGCACATCGTCCGGCTTGTATGTCTTCGGCCAGGCCATCAGGTGCTGGATCGCGCGCGCTGCGAGCCCCGCATCGATTCGACTTGTCGCTGTCAGGAGGTCGACGACAAAGCCTGGCTTCACCGGCGCTGGCCGGGAGACATCGACCTGCTGCTGCGTGGTCGGGTCGCCCGGCATCGCATCTATCAAGGCTTGGCCGATCTGTTCGAGGGTCAGACCTGCCGGCGCCGCAACGCAGCGCGTCAGCAGATCGCCGCAGGCGGTGAGATGGGCCGAAGCGTTACGGCTGACAATCCGGATCAGCAATTCCGTTGCGCGCGCGGCGGGAAGAAGCGCGGCAGCTCGCACAATCGCTCCGTTGTCAAGCGCGGCGTAGTGGCCCTCGGCCGACAGCTCGGCGAGGAGCGCATCGATGCGCCCGGCGTTCCCAAGCCGGATCTGCAAATCGAGCATCCGGCCGGCTGCCGCGTCGTCGTCTGCCCGCCGGGACGAGCGTGGCCAAGAGCGCAGCATATGCCGCGACAGCTCATCGGCTTCACGCCACAGCGGCGACTGGATCGATGCATTGCTCGTCTCCCAGCGCACCGTCAGATCTTCGAGATACGGCAGCGTCGTGCCCAGGCCAGCCTGATTCAGCACCGCGAACCTCCGCGCGGTCGGCCACAACACGAAGCCGGCACGGCGATAGGTGCGCTCGAAGGACGCGCCTTCGTTGCCCGTGGCCTCGTGAAAATGCTGCTCATCCGGCGCCAGATTCTCGAAAGCATCGGGCGGGCACAACTCGTCCTCGGTGAAAGGAAAATCGTCGAACCCGGCCTCGCCGCCGTCCGGACGCCGCCACTCGGACAGAATCAGCGTTCGGTGGAAGATCTCGGCGACCTCAAACTCCTCGTCTTCGCAGCGACCCCAGCGGCGACGGCCGTAATAGGTGCTATGTTCGGCGCTGCCGCCCTCCTCGATCGACACGAGAGCGAGGTGGAGATCGCAATACGCCTCTGCGGCGGCCTTGACCAGCACGGACGCCACGCCCGCATCGGCCCCTTTGAGTGCACTGAACGACAGCTCGGCAGGCGTATAGACGTGCTCCAAGGGTACGATCAACTTATCAGGCTCATCCTCAGCGCTCGCCCAGTTCCGCAGCAACTCCACCACGCGCCCGTGCTCCGCCCGATAATCGGGTGCCTTCAGTGCGCGGCTCCTGCCGACGAAACGCAAATTATAGACGAGGGCCAGGCGACATCCCGTCTTGACCGGACGCAACTCATGCACGCAGTCGGCATAGAAGGCCGCAAAGCCGATCTCCGACGGCTCCTCCGGACGGGCGTCGAGCACGACCTCCCGGCCGAGATGCTTGACGACCAACTCGCCGCCGCTATGGGCTGAGGGCAGGACAAGCACCAACGTCGCGAACATGCCGGCGACCTTCTCGGTATCGCGGTGGTCGACGAAAAAGCTGCCGGTGTCGTAGACAAGAAGCTTATAGAAGTCGGCCGCAACCGGCTCGCCCACGCCAAGCCGGCGGGCCATGTCGGCGACGAGGCCGGCCAAGGTCTTGTCCCAGTGACGCCCTGCGATCTGAACCTTGGCGGAATCGACCTGCCAGGTTCTCCGGACTTCGCGATCGACCACGGTCTCCTCGCCTCGCCCGAACGGAGCTGTCTCGGCGATCGCGACGAGCTGCTCGGCTTGGACGGGTAGAACGGGAAAGGCGAGCCTGCCCACGCCGTCGACGTCGATCGTTGGCATGAAAATCTCGCGAATTCCGCCGACACAGAAGTCACCCGGGCGCTCAACGGATCGCAGACTGTTGAGCAACCTGGTACCGATCGACGACATGCTAATCCTCCGACACGCTGGACGGTGTTTCGTGGATGACCGTCAAGTCGACGCGATCCCACACGGTCGGGGGACGGACCTGTCTGGCCTCTTGGCTCGACACCCCGAACAGGTGCGTGAAGTCAATTTTTACCTGGACCGATCTCGGTGGAATCCGCGGGAACGACGTCCCCTTTCTATCACGCGTCATTGCAGGACGTGAACCTGTCGCTCTCCTTTCTAAAGGCACCAAAGTCTCGCGGTGCGGTCCTTCACCACACGGACTGTACGGATGTCATCCTTGGGGACGCGAGGCGGGGCCGCCGCGCCCGGCAAGACCGCGGGACAATGAAAATTCTTAAGCTCGGTCTGATAGCCGACAGCCTCCGAGCGCGCCTCGTGCAGCTTCGATCGCGACCGCCTTGCGGTTCTTCACAACCTCCGATCCAAGACCTCGCGACCGAGAAGTGCATCTCCGTCATTTCGAAGAAGCCGAGCGCATATCGCTCAAGGCAGGCGTCACACGGCGGAGCAAGAGGATCGCATCACTGATGTTTGCACGCTGCGGCCGCGACGTGACGTTCGCTCACAAGATTTACGACCTTCCACGCGGCGCAAGTGCGGATGCACGTTCAACACCCCGCATATTCAAAGAGCTGCAGTATGCGCTCTAGATACGCCCGCGCTCGGCGGCCATCCGGCGAGCCCCGACCTCGAGATAGAGTTGAGCGGCGCGGGTACGCTTAACATTGTCCGGGTCGCACTCCTCGAGGAGACGCACAAATCTGGTCATGCACCACATTTCAATGCGCTGCAATCGTTGCAGTAAGGATGATGATAGCTCGACGCCAGACTCTACGGCCTTAGCCTGCTCTCTGGTCAATCGCCTCCCCCCCTGGCTGTGCGAGCAGGCTAGCACAGCCTCGCGAGAGTTAAAGGTTCATTGGCGGTATCTACGTCTGGTCCTCGCAAAAGGATTGACCAATGCGGGAGTCAGATTGACCACATGGCTAGCATTGTGGCGCCTGCGCTTGATGGCCTCGTGGCATCGGCCATATAGTTCGTTGGCCTTGCCGTTCTCCTGATCGTAGCCTGGAGAGGCATTGCAATATCTTGTCGGTCGGAGGTGCCCGACCGTGCGTTGGGCCCCACGTCAGTGGTGAGGCTTTAGATGTATGGGTTGACTTACATGTCCGATAAAGCATTCCAAGCATGGATACGCGAGCTTCGTTTCGAGATTGGGCAGGTCTATTCGCAATTCCCGCTGGTTCCAGAGCACTGGCGGGGCGAGTTTGAGAAAGGTTGCACACCGACTGAGGCCTTTGACCGCATCATGACGGCCGCCGCTGAAGCGTCGGCAAGAGAAAGGTTTTCCTAAGCATCCGACCGTGCACAAAGTGGCAGCCGCTCGCCTGACCTGTTGGCCGCGAGCATGGCGATTCCGACGGGGACGATTGATGGACTGACGGCTACTATCGATCTCGTCGCAGGGACATCAATCGGCCCTGATGGCGCGTGACAATGCCATCTGAGTTTGATCAGGAGAGCCACATGCGCGAGAAGCCGCATAATTCTCATGTCGCCGACACGGCGCCGGCGGGCGATATTCTGACGCCGTATGATCGCGAACATGCGGTCACGTATATGCGCATGCTCGACGCCGACCGTGAAGGCGCTGATTGGCGCGAAGTGACGGAAATCGTGCTTCAGATTAATCCGGAGAGCGAGCCGGAGCGCGCCAGGCAGGTCTACGACACACATCTTGCGAGGGCGAAGTGGGCGTATAGCG
>NZ_JACMYO010000272.1 GCF_020889685.1 Bradyrhizobium oropedii | reverse complement strand
CGGCGCATGCGCTGACCGCCGACGCGGTGCCGACGGCGCTGGCGACCGGCGCGCTGGTGGTCGAGGACCTCCGGCCGTCGGATTTCGACGAGCGCGCAATGTTTCACCTGATGAATCTCGCGCGCCAGGACGATGCCTTCGTGCTGATCACGGCGCGCGTTCCGCCGTCGGCATTCGAGATCGAGTTGCGCGATCTGCGGTCGCGGCTCCGCGCGGTGCCGACGGTGACGCTGCTGCCGCCCGACGACCAGCTGTTCCGCGGCCTGATCCTCAAATTCTGCGCCGACCGCCAGATGAGCGTGGACGAACCGCTGGTCAGCTATCTGACCAACCGGATCGAGCGCTCCTATACCGCGGTCCGGCAGGCGGTCGAGCTGCTCGATACCGAGGCGCTCCGGCTCGGCCGTCCGGTGACCAGGGCGCTGGCGGCGGAGCTGTTGCGCGATGCCTGAGCGATGCCGCGGCTTGACGGCGCAGGCGGGTGGAACATCAATGTCATCGAAACGTCATCGCAATATCACATGGTCGGTGCGGCCCTCGGTTAGACCGCTCCGGCCCCCTGCCCCGAATTGGACCAGCACTTGATGGACTCGGCACAAGCACCTGAAATCAAAGAGAAAGAGGCGGAACTCCCGCCCGTCCCCGCGATCGCAACCAGCCCCGAGCGATTCATCAACCGGGAGCTCTCCTGGCTGCACTTCAACCGGCGGGTGCTCGAGGAATCGGTCAATCTTGGCCATCCCGTGCTGGAGCGGGTCCGCTTCCTGTCGATCTCGGCGAACAACCTCGACGAGTTCTTCATGGTCCGCGTCGCCGGTATCAAGGCGCAGGTCCGCGAGGGCATTGCCGAGCGCAGCCCGGACGGCCTGCTGCCGGCCGAGCAGCTCGTGATGATCAACAAGACCGTGTCGCAGCTCGCCTCCGACCAGCAGGCGATCTGGAGCGACCTGCACGACATCCTGGCCAAGGTCGGCATCCAGCTGGTCGACGGGCGCGACGTCACCAAGTCCGAGCGCAGCTGGATCGAGGATCACTTCCTCCACAACATCTTCCCGCTGCTGACCCCGCTGGCGATCGACCCGGCCCATCCGTTCCCGTTCATCCCGAACCTCGGCTTCACCGTGGCGCTGCAATTGTCGCGGATCTCCGACGGCAAGGCGATGAACGCGCTGATCCGCATGCCCGGCAAGATCGATCGCTTCATCCGCATTCCCTCCGCGAAGGAAGGCGCACCCGCGCGGCTGATCACGCTGGAGCAGGCCACCGGCCTGTTCATCGGCCGCCTGTTCCCCGGCTACACCGTCAAGGGCCAGGGCGCGTTCCGCATCATCAGAGACTCAGAACTCGAAATCGAGGAAGAGGCCGAAGACCTCGTCCGCCTGTTCGAGACCGCGCTCAAGCGCCGCCGCCGCGGATCGGTGATCCGGCTCGAGATCGAGGCCACGATGCCCGAAGAGCTGCGCATCTTCGTGCAGCACGCATTGTCGGCCGCGGATGATGAAGTGATCCTGGTCGACGGCGTGCTCGCAATGAACGAGCTGTCGCAGCTCACCCGCCTCAATCGTCCCGACCTCGAATTCCCGCCCTATGTGCCACGCCACCCCGAGCGGGTCCGCGACCATGGCGGCGATATCTTCGCCGCCATCCGTCAGAAGGACCTCGTGGTCCACCACCCCTACGAATCCTTCGACGTCGTCGTCCAGTTCCTGCAACAGGCGGCGCGCGATCCCGACGTCGTCGCGATCAAGCAGACGCTCTATCGCACCTCGAACAACTCGCCGGTCGTGCGCGCGCTCGCGGATGCCGCCGAAGCTGGCAAGTCGGTGACCGCGTTGATCGAATTGAAGGCGCGCTTCGACGAGGAAGCCAATATCCGCTGGGCCCGCGACCTCGAGCGCGCCGGCGTGCAGGTGGTCTACGGCTTCATCGAACTGAAAACGCACGCCAAGCTGTCGATGGTGGTGCGCCGCGAGGGCGGCAATCTCACCACCTATGTGCACACCGGCACCGGTAACTATCATCCGGTCACCGCGCGCATCTACACCGACGTCTCCTACTTCACGTCGGACCCGATCATCGGCCGCGACGTCGCGCGGGTCTTCAACTACATCACCGGCTATGCCGAGCCGAGCGACATCGAGAGGATGGCGGTGTCGCCGCTGACGCTGCGCAAGCGGATCATCGAGCACATCCATGGCGAGATCGCCCACGTCAAGCACGGCCGGCCCGGCGTGGTCTGGATGAAGATGAATGCGCTGGTCGATCCTGACATCATCGACGCGCTGTACGAGGCCTCGCAGGCCGGCGTCTCGGTCGAGCTCGTGGTGCGCGGCATCTGCTGCCTGCGGCCTGGGCTGCCGGGATTGTCGGAGAACATCCGCGTCAAATCAGTGATCGGCCGGTTCCTGGAACATGGCCGAATCTATTGCTTCGGCATGGGCCAGGGCCTGCCGAGCACAAAAGCTGCTGTGTATATCTCCTCCGCCGACATGATGCCGCGCAACCTCGACCGCCGCGTCGAGGTTCTCTGTCCGCTGCAAAATCCCACGGTGCATCAGCAGGTTCTCGAACAGATCATGGTCGCGAACCTGAAGGACAATGAGCAGAGCTGGCAATTGTTGCCCGATGGGTCGTCAACGCGTATGAAGGCCGCGAAAGGCGAAGAGCCCTTCAATCTACATGACTATTTTATGACAAATCCGAGTCTGTCCGGCCGTGGTAAGTCTCTCAAGGAATCTTCACCGCGCCGTCTCACGCGTCGCAACGAGCGTCAGCAGCCATCGTCTTAAGGGAGCTTTACGGTGAAGCGGCCGCGGAAGCGCGCTTCCAGCGTCGCTGTCATCGATATCGGCTCGAACTCGGTTCGTCTCGTGGTTTACGAGGCGATGGCGCGCAGCCTCGTCACCATCTTCAACGAGAAGGCGCTGTGCGGGCTTGGTCGCGAGGTGCAGAGCACCGGCCTCCTCGCAACTGACGCCGTCAACAAGGCGCTCACCGCACTTCGCCGCTTTCGCGCGCTGTGCAGGATCCAGCAGGTCGGCCGCGTCTATGCGATCGCAACCGCAGCCTGCCGCGACGCCAAGAACGGTCCCGACTTCATCGCCAAGGCCGAGCGTATCTGCGGCGCCAAGATCGAGATTCTCACCGGACCGCGTGAAGCGAAGCTGTCCGCGCTCGGCGTCGTCTCGGGCGTGCACAATCCGAACGGTATCGTCGGCGATCTCGGCGGCGGCTCGCTCGAACTGATCGACGTCAGGGGCAACCGCGTGCGCAGCGGCGTGACGCTGCCGCTCGGCAGCCTCGCGCTGCAGGATCTCTCGAACAAATCGCTCAAGCGCGCCGAACGCATCGTCAAGAACGAGCTGCTCGGCGTTGCCCAGCTCAAGACCGGCCGTGGCCGCACCTTCTACGCGGTCGGCGGCACCTGGCGCGCGCTGGCACGCATCCACATCATCCAGAGCGGCTACCCGCTCAAGGTGATGCACGGCTATTCAATTCCGGCCGCCGACGCGCTCGACTTCGCGCAGCGGCTGCGCCGGCTTGCGGCCACCGACATGCTGGCCAACATCGAGTCGGTCGCCGATGCGCGGCGGCCGCTGCTGGCCTACGCCGCGCTCGTGCTCGAATACATCATCCGCGTGGCCCAGCCGAAGACCATCGTGTTCTCGACCTTCGGCGTACGCGAGGGCCTGCTCTACGAGATGCTGCCGCAGGCCGAGCGCGCCAAGGATGGGCTGGTCTGCGCCGCGCAGGACCTCAACGTGCTGCTGTCGCGCTCGGCACGCCACGCTCAGGAGCTGACCGCGTGGACCGACCGCCTGGTGCGCGTCGTCAGGCTGCGCGAGACCGAGGAAGATCGCAGGCTGCGTCACGTCGCCTGCCTGCTCTCCGACATCGGCTGGCGGGTGCACCCCGATCATCGTGGCGAGGAAACCCTCAGCCTGATCATGAACGGCAATTTCGGCTCGATCACGCATCAGGGCCGCGCCTTCGTCGCTCTATCGGTGTTCTATCGCTACGCAGGCCTCAGCGAGGAAAACGAACCGCCGCCGCAGATCCGCGCGCTGGTGACGCCGGCGATGGACGAGCGCGCGCGCGTGCTCGGTGCCGCGTTCCGCGTCGCGCATCTGATCACGGCGGCCCGCACCGGCGTGTTGCCGGCGACGCACTTCCGCACCCAGGGTCGCAAGCTGATGCTGGTGTTCGAGCATCGGATGGTGGATCTGGTCGCCGACCGCGTCGGCAGCCGCTTCAAGCAATTGGCACGGCTGGTCGGGCGCGCCGGCTCGATCGTGCGGCGCTAGCGTCTAGATCACGCTGCCTTGGCGGCCTGCTTGGCCTTGCGGACCGCGTGGCGGCGCCAGAGCGATCCGATCGCCAGCACCACGACGATGCCGAGCACAGCGAGCGCGATCTCGCCGCCGTTGCCGCCGTGTCCGAAGTGCGGCGACATCCCGAGCGACGTCAGCCACGAATCGAGCTTGGCACCGAGCGGTCCGGCGAACAGCGCATCCAGCTTCGGATGCACGGCCGGATCGGTTGCAATGACGTCGCCGGCGATCCAGCCGAGCAGCGCCGCGCCGGCCCAGACCAGGATCGGCAGCTTGGTGAGCAGTGCCATGATCAGCGCCGCTCCGGCAACGATCAAGGGAACGCTGATCGCAAGGCCGAGCACCAGCAGCGGCACGCTGCCATTGGCGGCAGCCGCCACCGCGATCACATTGTCGAGGCTCATCACGATATCGGCGACGACGACGATCTGAACCGCGGCCCACAGATGCGAGGCCGCGTGCACGCCGTCATCGTCCTCCTGCTCCGGCACCAGGAGCTTGGCGGCAATCACGATCAACGCCAGTCCACCGACGAGCTTCAGGTAGGGAAGCGCCATCAGGCTGGCGACGATGCCGGTGAAGATGACGCGCAGCAGCACCGCCGCGGCGGCGCCGAGAATCATGCCCCATAGACGCTGGCGCGGTGCGAGCCCGCGGCAGGCCATCGCGATTACGAGCGCGTTGTCGCCCGACAGCAGGACATTGATCCAGATGATCTTGCCGACGGCGACCCAGAAGGTCGGCGTCGCCATCTCGTTCTTGAACTCGGTGAAGAACGCGCCGATGTACGCCGGATCAAAGATCTGCCACAGCCAGTCCACAGCGAGTCCTATTCGGCCTTGCGGCCGCCCCTGGCGGCGGTCGTCCGCCGCTCCCCAGTTTAGTATGACGCGGTCTCCTCGGGAGACCGCGTCATTTTCAATTGATCGGCGTTAGCCGACGATCTCGTTACCGGCGAAGAACTGCGCGATCTCGATCACTGCGGTCTCCGGCGCATCCGAACCATGCACCGAATTCTCGCCGATCGACTTCGCATAGAGCTTGCGGATGGTGCCTTCCGCGGCCTTCGACGGATCGGTCGCACCCATCACGTCGCGATACTTCAGGATGGCGCCCTCGCCTTCCAGCACCTGGACCACCACCGGGCCCGAGGTCATGAACTCGACCAGTTCGCCGAAGAACGGGCGCGCCCTGTGGACCGCGTAGAAGGTCTCGGCCTGGCCCCGGGTCATCTGGATGCGCTTCTGCGCCACGACCCGCAGGCCCGCCTTCTCGATCACCGCATTGACCGCGCCGGTCAGGTTGCGCTCGGTGGCATCGGGCTTGATGATCGAAAAGGTACGTTCAATCGCCATGATTTCGTCCTTGTAAACAGTGGCTGGGAGTTGCCGGGGCTTATATCGGCGCGATCGGATAACGGCAAGCGACCCTGTGACGCGTTAGCCTTTAGTTTTGACGCATTTTCGCAACGAAAACCGTCGTCTGGCGGTCTCCGGAGAGAGGCCGGCTCGGCCGGCTTACCGCGATTTCACCTAGGTGAACCCATTCTGTCAGTGCCGTGCCGCTGCCGTTCAGCTCCAGCCACTTAGGCTCTGCATCGATCGGACGCCTTGCTGGCCCCCCATCCGCAAGCCTCACAGGACGTCTCGGGAAACGATGTCACCGCGGGCGCGTCGCGCGCGCCCATACCTCGAGGAGACGATCATGTTACGCAAAATTTCGCTTGCTGCCATTGCCGCGGTTTCGCTCGGTGCTGCCGCGCTCGCCCCGACCTCCGCCTCCGCCTGGGGCGGGTGGCATGGCGGCTGGCACGGTGGATGGCATCACGGCTGGTGGGGCGGCCCGCGCGTCATCGTCGGCGGTCCGGCCTACTACGGCGGCTACGGATATGGCTATGGTGGCGGTTGCTATGTGCGCCGCGTCGTGCCGACCCCGTGGGGTCCCCGCTGGCGCCTGGTCAACCGCTGCTACTGATCCATCTGTTCTGTCGGCTGCTCCCCCCGACTAACTCAGCCCCGGCCTCGTGCCGGGGCTTTTTTCACGCCGGGGAACCCGCCGCGTGACGCCGCTCACTAGCTCAAGGCGAGAGTAAGGCGGAGCGGAAACCAAATTCGGCGTCGCGACTTGTCATGACAAGAACTTAGTCGAATACGCGAGGTGGAACTCGCCAAGAGACATGCCATGACGATGACACCGACCCAGATTGACAACGATCCCGATCAGATTGATCACAAGACTTGCCGTTACATCTGTGATGCCGTGGGTGAACGGCTCCAGCAAAGCATGCGGCCAGAGTCCGCGCTATCGTCCCGCCTGCAGCAGCTCCTGGACGAGATGCAACGACGGGAAGGCGATCGCCATTAGATCGCCATGAGATGTTGTGGGCTGACCAGCAGCCGAATTGTGCTTTTGCAACAGCCCCCGGAGAGATTTGCGGGTTGCGTTTCGCAGCGGGTCCGGTGACAACGCTGCATGCTCTCCATTACTGACATCTCGGTCCGGATCGCCGGGCGGCTGTTGATTGATCACAGTTCTGTGCAAATTGTGCCGGGCGCGCGCGTCGGATTTGTCGGCCGTAACGGCGTCGGCAAGTCGACGCTGTTTCATGCCATCCGGGGCGACCTCCCGACCGAGAGCGGCAGCATCGCGCTGCCGCCGCGCTGGCGCATCGGCAGCCTTGCGCAGGAAGCGCCCGACGGCCCCGAAAGCCTGATCAACGTCGTGCTGAAGGCCGATCTCGAGCGCGACGCGCTGCTGCGCGAGGCCGAGACTGCGCACGATCCGCATCGGATCGCCGAGATCCAGACCCGGCTTGTCGACATCGACGCCCACTCTGCTCCCGCCCGTGCCGCTGCGATCCTCTCCGGCCTCGGCTTCTCGACATCAGACCAGGCGCGGCCATGCGCGGAATTTTCCGGCGGCTGGCGCATGCGCGTCGCGCTGGCGGCGACGCTGTTCTCGGCGCCCGATCTGCTGCTGCTGGACGAACCGACCAACTATCTCGATCTCGAAGGCACGTTGTGGCTCGAGAACCACCTCGCCAATTATCCGCGCACGGTGATCGTGATCAGCCACGACCGCGATCTGCTGGACACCTCGGTCGATCAGATCCTGCACCTCGATCGCGGCAAGCTGACGCTCTACAAGGGAACCTATTCCTCGTTCGAGGAACAGCGTGCCTCGCGTGAATTGCTCGATGCCAAGCACGCCAAGCGGCAGGCCGATGAGCGCAAGCGCCTGCAGGACTTCGTCGACCGTTTCAAGGCGAAAGCCTCCAAGGCGCGGCAGGCGCAGTCGCGCGTCAAGATGCTGGAGCGGATGAAGCCGATCACCGCATTGGTGACCCAGGATGTTCACGAGATCTCGTTCCCGGCGCCGGAGAAGCTGCTGTCGCCGCCAATCATCGCGGTCGACGACGTCTCGGTCGGCTACGAGCCGGGCAAGCCCGTGCTCAATCGCGTGACGTTGCGCATCGATACCGACGACCGCATCGCGCTGCTTGGCTCCAACGGCAACGGCAAGTCGACGCTGGTCAAGCTGCTGGCCGGCAAGCTCGCGCCGTTCTCGGGCAAGATCACAAGAGCCGACAAGCTATCGGTCGGCTATTTCGCCCAGCACCAGGTCGACGAGCTCAATCTCGACGGCTCACCCTACGATCATATCCGCAAGCTGATGCCCGAGGCACCCGAGAGCAAGGTGCGCGGCCGCGTCGGCGCGATCGGCTTCTCCGGCAAGGCCGGCGACACGCTGGTGAGAAGCCTGTCTGGCGGCGAGAAGGCGCGGCTGCTGCTTGGGCTTGCGACGTTCTACGGCCCGAACATGATCATTCTGGACGAGCCGACCAACCATCTCGATATCGACAGCCGCGCGGCGCTGGCGGAGGCGATCAACGAATTCCCCGGCGCCATCATCATGGTCTCGCACGATCGTTATCTGATCGAGGCCTGCGCCGATCGACTGTGGGTCGTAGCGAACCAGACCGTCACGGCCTATGACGGCGACCTCGACGAATATCGCCGCATGATCCTGTCGGCCAATGACGGCCGGCCGGCGTCGCGCGAGCGCGTCAAGGAGCAGCCGGCAAGGCCCGAGCGCAGCCGGAACGAGAAGCGCACTTCACCCCGGCAGCGCGTGGCGCAAGCCGAGACCGAGATCGAGCGCATCAACGGCATCATCGCCAAGATCGACACCGCACTCGCCTTGCCTGATATCTTTACGCGCGATCCCAAGCAGGCTGCGCAGCTCACCAAGGCGCGCGCCGGTGCCGAGAGCGCGCTGCAACGCGCCGAGGAAGAATGGCTGGAGGCCAGCGCCGAACTCGACGAAGCCGCGAACTAGAACTCGCTCACCGGGCGGAGCCACATATTT
>NZ_JACMYO010000271.1 GCF_020889685.1 Bradyrhizobium oropedii | reverse complement strand
TGTTCGCGATGACCGGCCGTTTGGCGGCACGGATCCGCCGGCGGCCCTGTTCTACTACTCACGCAACCGGGCTGGAGAACATCCGCAAAGCCATCTTGCCGGCTATGTGGGCCTCATGCAGGCCGATGCCTTCGATGGATATAACCAGCTCTACAAGGCCCAAAGGAAGCCAGCTCCGATCCTTGAAGCGGCCTGTTGGAGCCACGGCCGCAGAAAGTTCTTCGACCTGGCGAAATCTGGAGAGGCGCCGATTGCCAGCGAGGCCGTGCGACGCATCGATATCCTGTTCGAGATCGAGCGCACCATCAACGGCAAAACGCCGGAACAGCGGCTTGCGGCACGTCGTGATAAGTCGAGGCCGATCGTCGCCGATCTCGAAATCTGGATGCGCCAGCAGCG
Organism: Bradyrhizobium oropedii; assembly: GCF_020889685.1. Taxonomy (GTDB): domain Bacteria; phylum Pseudomonadota; class Alphaproteobacteria; order Rhizobiales; family Xanthobacteraceae; genus Bradyrhizobium; species Bradyrhizobium oropedii. Next base: position 8,483 of record NZ_JACMYO010000271.1, on the reverse strand, counting down.
AACCTTGCTCTCATCAGGCAACGATACTGCAAAGGCGATCAACTACCTGCTCAACCGCTGGGCGGCGTTCACCCGCTTCCTGGACGATGGCCGCATCTGCCTCTCGAACAACGCTGCCGAACGAGCGTTACGCGGTGTGGCTGTCGGAAGACGAAATTGGACCTTCGCCGGTTCAGATGCTGGCGGCAATCGTGCCGCCGCTGTCTATACCCTGATCGAAACCTGCAAGATGAACGACGTTGATCCGCAAGCCTGGCTCGCTGACGTGTTGGCCAGGCTTCCAGATCACCCCGTCAACAGAGTCGCCGACCTGCTCCCGTGGAATTGGAAGGCGACCCAACAGTCCAAGGCGGCTGCTGCCTGAGGCGCCGCGGCAGACCGGCGCGACTGCCCGGGGTGCTGGCCGGATGCGTACTGCCCTCCAGCAGGTAGCCAAGCTGGGCTGGAGTAATTGTCACGACGCCATCAACCGGCGATGGCCACAGGAAGCGGCCGCGCTCCAGCCGCTTGGCATAAAGCGACATGCCCAGTCCATCGTGCCAAAGGATCTTGATCAGCTTGCCGCTTTTGCCACGGAACACATAGAGGTCGCCGCCGTGCGGGTCTCGCTTAAAGGCTTCCTGCACCAGTAAGCCCAGCGAGTTCATGCCCCGACGCATATCGGTGTGGCCGGTCGCAATCCAAACCCGTACGCCTGACGCAATAGGGATCACCGTAGGCGTCCATCTGCCAGCGCCGCCACTGCGGCCTTCAGCGTGGCCGCGTCGACCGTACCCGTGATCCGCATCCGAGCCCCGGCAGCAAACTCGATCTCGATCGTCCCGCCGCTGCTGGCCGGCGCGACTGGACAGGGCGCCGGACCTGATTCCGCCACCACCATCGCCGGTACGAAGCCAGGTTGATGGGCGGCATCCTTCGGCTCAGGCCGAAACGACCGTCGCCATCGCAGCAGCAGTGAGCGCGAAACGCCATATCGCCGCGCCGTCGCAGCGACCTGGCGCGGCGCTTGTAAGCTCTCCAGGACGATCTTGAGCTTCTCATCCTCGGACCAGCGCCGCCGCCGGCCTGTGTCCACTACTTCGAGCCGTTCGACTTGGGCACTGCGCCTATCACTGTCCATAAGGACAGTTCTCAACAACACGCCTCATTCGGCAAGGCGGCTTTCACCGGAAGCATACCCGATGGTCGCATCGAGCTCGACTCCAACATCGTCGAACGCGCCATCAGGAAACCACGACACTGTGGCTTCGCTTAATAGGCGTGGTCACCAGCAAGCGTTGCAAAAGTCCCGGTTTTACTGGCGCTAGAGCATGTTGTTTTTTTCCAGAATCGGGATTGAACGAAGCCGCTGGCGCGGCATTGAATTTGTTGCTGGAGTGGGAGTGCCAACAACCTTCTTGCGGTCGGCAGGCCTCGAATGAATGGACCCGTGCAGTCGGATCGACAATGAGAACGACCAACGACATCTCGCTACGTCCAAGGGACGATACCGCGGCGCCCCTCTGCAATTCCCTCGTTGAAGGCCGTTACCGGGCTTCTCGCGCCAGGGTTGTCAGGAGTGACTTTTCCGCCACCCTAACCCATTGACAGCACATACGCTCAACAACCTACTTTCCCCAAGCAGCAACATCCGTGCCATATCGCGCAAGTTGCGCATGCGTTTGAGCCTGGCGATCGTCCAAGATCATCGGCCTTGAATCTCGCCCGTTGCTCGGGCGTGGCAGCGGCTCGTTCAATCCGGCTTCTATGAGGTCGCACGTCACGACAGAGCGCGCGGCTCGCGCGTGCCACGCGACCTCACAGAACCCTCCAGATTCCCAGAGGAGACAATTTCTGATTCAAACTCCATGCAGGGGTCCGGGGGCCAGCACGGATGACGCGACCCTATTCGGAAGACCTTGCTGAACTTGCTCTGGCGAGGGCTGACGCGGGTGAGACGGTTCGTTCGATTGCAAATGCGCTTCAGATCAGTCCTTCCTGTGTGACGAAGTGGAAGAATCTTCGGCGGGAGACCGAGGCGTTTCTCCGGGCAAGATCGGCGGTCACAAGAAGCCGGTTCTATCCGGCACCAACGCCGACTGGCTACGCAAACGCATTCGCTCCGGACCGTTCGCTTTGCGGAAGCCGACGCAGGAACTCGCTGCGCGCGCGATCAAAACTGACGTGCGGGCGGTATGGACGTTCGCTCACGCCGAGGGGCTGAGCTTCAAAAAAAAACGCTCCGGCCGGCCGAACAAGACCGCCCTGATATCGCGCGTAAACGGACGCGCTGGAAGGCCCATCAGGGCAAGATCGAGGCCTCACGCCTGGTCTTTATCGACGAGACCTGGATCAAAACCAACATGGCGCCACTGCGCGGCTGAGACCGAGTGGGCAGCGACTTGAAGCATCTGCGCCTTTTGGCCACTGGAAGACCATGACCTTCATCGCGGCGCTGCGCCACGACCGGATCAGCGCGCCGTGGGTCATCGATGGTCCCATCAATGGTGAGCTCTTCACGCTCTACGTCGAGAAAGTGTTGGCGCCCACCTTGGCAAAAGGCGAGGTCGTCATCCTCGACAACCTCGGCAAAGGGCAAGGCTGCCCGCAACGCCATCCGCGCCAGAGGAGCGCATCTACTCTTCCTGCCGCCCTACAGCCCCGACCTCAATCCGATCGAGCAGGTCTTCGCCAAGCTCAAACACCTGATGCGAGCCGCGCAGACACGTGATGTCGAAGCAACTTGGCGCAAGGTCGGCGAACTCCTCGATATCTTCTCCAAAGAGGAGTGCGCCAACTATCTCAAAAACTCAGGCTATGTTTCCGTATAAATGCATCATGCTCTAAGTATCCAGAGGACGGTCGCCGGGCACGAGAAGACCCGGTTCCGTGGCCGTGATCGGATCGGCCTTTACCTTCCGCTGCTGCCGTCTAGAATTTTGTGCGGCTGCCCAAGCTGATCGCGGAGGCCGGCCGATGGCCAAGGTGCCCGGCTTCGCCAAGGCGTTTTTCCGGCCGCTGGCGCATCGTCGAGATGGACAATTGGGACAGCGAGTTCCTCGATCCGTTGAAGAGGCGCATCTCACGTTCGGCGTCAAGTCCGACGGTGAAATTGCCTTCCGTGTGCTGAAGGGCTTTCTCGATGTCCGCTACGGCGCGCGAGACGGTTCGCCCTGCGCGGAGTTCTCATGGGAAGCCCACGACGAGAATGACACAGTCTGCGGTCGCGGATGGGTTATGATCGGCACTGCGGACAGGCTCGTCGGCCACTTCTACATCCACAATGGCGACGAATTCAAGCTTCGTTTGCTGGTCGACTTACCAGGGTAAGGTGCTACGTGCGTTGCTTATCGCGGAAGAATTCGGAATTGGGGAGATGTCCCGATCGCTGTTGAACTACGTCGGGGCGACGTTGCCAGAACGAATGTTACGCGGCCCTCGTGACGTGGGCAACGGGCTTGATCGTCATACGATCGTGGTGAGCTTGAAGGGCCGCACGCAGAACCGACAATTGCTTATGCGCCTTCAATCGTCGGAAGCCCTTGTTGGCCTCGATCATGCCGGCCGCGACCCATCGCAAGGCCATACCGGCATCTCGCCAGAGTTTGACGTTGCGCGTGACGCGGCGAATGGTGCCCATCATGTTCTCGGCGATGTTGGTACAGGCGAGCGATCGACGAAGCTCCTTCGGCAGCTTCAACCGGACGACAGTCAGGATCTCGTCGAGGCCTTCGAGGATGCTGGCCGCTACGCCGGGCCATTGCTGGTCGAGTCGACGCGCGAGATTGCGGATCAATTTTTCAGCCTTGTCGGCGTCATCGAGCTCCCAGGCCTGGCGTAGCACCCGACGGGTGGCCGCATGGTGCTCTTTCGGCAGGCGTTCCATGATGTTGCGCGCCTTGTGGATCTGGCAGCGCTGGATCGCGGCGGCCGAACCGAAGGTGCGGTGGATCGCCTTCGACAACGCTTTCGCGCCGTCGACGATGAACAGTCTTGGCACCATCGGGTCGAGCCCGCGCGAAACCAGGTTGTCCAGCAGGGCCTGAACCGTTGCGGCGTTCTCAGTCGCCCCTTCCACCAGCGCCAGCGGATGCTTGTTGCCTTCGCTGTCAACCCCGATCGCGGCGACCAGCACGAGATCGTCGCCGAGATGCAGCCCGTCGATTTGGACCACCAGAAGGTCGAGCGCGGACAGATCGGTAGCCATGAAGTCCGCCAGCCGCGCCGCCGACAGCGCCACAAACCTCCGCGAGGCCGCCGACTTCGAAACCCCCGATCCGGGCGGTGCCGGCACGTCACCCTCGGGCAGCCGGACAGCGCGGCCGAACCGGCGCGTCGACACATTGATCAGCATCAGGTTCATCGCCCAGCGACCGTGCCAGTCCTCCTGCGCTGCCGTTTCCCAGCTCGGGATCGCGACCTCGCGGCCGTCCACGCCCCGGACCCGCGGGCGCTCGACCTCGATCTTGCCGCCGTGGAAGCCGATCCGTCCCCAAGTTCGGCCCCAACGGTGCGCCCGCCGAGCCGCGTCGCGACCGTGGCGCGGCCCGCAGGCCGCCGTGACATCCGCCTCCATCATCGTGCCGAGCGCCTCGATCCCTGCCGCCGGGCAGAACCGATCGAAGCTTGCCCGCACTTCTGCAAACGCTTCGTCCACAGCCCCGGTCGCCGGCGAACCAGCCGGTGTGATATCTCTCGTCATGGCGTTGCTCTCCTTTGTGGAATCAGCACCCCGAGCCTAGCGGCTCAAGGTGGGCAACGCCGACCTCTTCAGAAATTCAACAGAACCCGGGACATCCCCCGGAATTGGTCCGCATCGCATTAACGGATGAACACGGAATGTTTGCTCTCACCGGTAAACTGAGGCTGAGTAATCGACCTCGTCACCGAAAATGAAGGTCCGCCGAGTTCTTTGTACTTTGTATCGTCTCGCATGTGATGGGACACATAATTAGCCAAGGCGCCGTACGTCGGGCTTGAATCTGCTTGGAAGAACACGCTGAAGATGTTTATGTCAGTGATGTTAAAGCCGCGTCAGTGTAGGCTTTGCGCGTTGTATCAGAACACAAGATGAGAAAACGCGAAGTGCATTGGAGCGGAGCAAGATCGTGGCATTTAATCCTCTGATGGATGCTCAATTGGAACGGCAAAGCCTGCCTTCACGCGGTCCAACACAACCATTGTCCTGACTGCCTTAATATTCGAATTATCATAGAAGAATCGCCGCGTGAACTGCTCGTAGTCGTCCATTGTACGCGCCGTAATGTATAGCACGAAATCAGCATCGCCGGTGACGTAATATCCATTCACGACTTCAGCTGACGATTTTATGGCGTTCTTGAACCTGTCGACAATTTCGGAACTCTCCCGCTCTATGCTCACCAGCACAAGCAGTTGAATAGGTCTTCCTGCCGCCTTTGCTGAAACGATCGATACATCGGCCTCGATAATTCCTTCCGAGCGGAGTCTCTTGAGCCGCCGTTGGCAGGCGGTAGCGGAAAGCCCCGCCAGTTCGCCTATGACTTCGGAAGTGAGGCGATTGTTCTTTTGAACGATCTCGAGGATGCGAGCGTCTAATCGATCATATTGCATAGTCGGCCCTTTCTTGATCTGCTTCGCGAATAGCTGTTGTTTTGCACGAAATCTTCGAATCACGGAAAAGACGACGTAAATGACGTATTGCCGATCTCGGTGTCCTGCGTGTCATCCCGCCCAATTGACCGCATCTTGACCGTCAAGGGCTCCGTCGCTGAGCTCCGGCGGGATGTGCCAGAAGTACTCTTCGGCCTTAGTCGAAATTCGTCGAAGAGGGCCGTTTGAACGCGCAATTTAGGCGCAAGAGCGCGATTTTTAGGCGCCGGAGCACGGTTGATTGCACCATAGTTGAACTTGTCGTTAGCGTCGCAATATTGGCGCGATTGGCGCGTCGCAAGACGGGTCAGGACATAAGGTCTGTCATTGCGGTGGAATACTGAATCTGGGGCGGCCGACACCTAATTCGTTGACGGCTTTCCGATAAGGGCTCTGGGCCACGGCTGGCGATACTGATCGTGCTGAGATCGAAGAAATCGGCGAGGTGTTCATCACCTCGATTGCCGGTGGCGCTGCGGCGTGGCACGTCTCGGCGACGCCGTGCTGCCGTCAGCCGCGGCTCATCGATATCCAAAGGTAATAAAATGATTCAAATTGGCCGACTGCGGTCATCTCTCCGCGATAGGAAATGAGGCATGGAACGACGACTTCGCGAGCGGCTTCGTGGCGATCTCAGCGAGCTGTCGTCACGCAAACTTCTGAAACTCGAGCAGGAGGTCGCCTCACCGCAGTCCGCACACATCCACCTTAGTGCACTGGGCGAGCGCGACGTCCTCAACATGTGCGCCAACAACTATCTCGGCTTGGCGAACCACAAATCGCTGGTGCGAGTCGCGCATGCGGGTCTCGAACGGTACGGATTTGGAATGTCATCGGTGCGCTTCATCTGTGGCACGCATTCTGTTCATCGAGTCTTGAAAAGAGACTTGCAGACTACCTTCGGACAGAAGATGCGATCCTATTTGGGTCGTGCTTCGATGCAAATGGGGGCCTGTTTGAAGCGTTGCTCGATGCAGACGACGCGGTAATCAGCGACAGGTTGAATCATGCGAGCATCATCGACGGGATTAGGCTCTGCAGAGCGAAGCGTTTCCGCTATGCAAACAACGACATGGACGAACTTGAGCAGGCATTGCGCGAGGCCAGTCTCTGCCGAGCCGTGCTCGTTGTCACCGATGGCGTGTTTTCCATGGACGGTACAACCGCGGACCTGCCCGGGATCTGCGGCCTCGCGAAACGCTATGGTGCCTTGGTCATGGTGGACGACTCCCACGCGGTGGGGTTTGTTGGTCCGCAAGGGCGTGGAACGCCAGCTCTGCACAGGCTGGAAGATCAAGTTGATATCCTCACCGGCACGCTCGGTAAGGCGCTAGGCGGCGCATCGGGCGGGTACGTCTCGGGTCGTGCTGAGATCATTGCATGGTTGCGACAGCGCGCGCGCCCGTACCTTTTCTCGAACTCGTTGATGCCAGCGCTTTGCGAGGCTTCGTTGGTTGCCATCGACTTGGCGGAAAACGGAGACGATCTTCGGCAAAATCTCGCTGCTCGCACAGGTCAGCTTCGCCAAGGTTTGGGCGATCTGGGGTTTCAAATTTCCGGCCGGGATCATCCCATTGTGCCCGTGATGACCGGTGACGCTGCGATTGCCGTCCAGATTGCTGACTTTTTGTTACGACTCGACATCCTCGTCGTTCCCTTCTCGTACCCCGTGGTGCCCGAAGGCGCCGCGCGGATTCGTATGCAGGTGAGTGCGGCGCATAGTGCACAGGACATAGAAAGGGTCATAGCTGCATTTCGATTAGCCCCGAGAAACGGGCAGTGAAACATGATGATCACTCGACGCATGGCCCGATCCGCCGGCCCTACGGACACACACTGTGCCAACCCTGACGCCGCCGGCCGCATGGTGAAATCCGGCGACCTCCGCGTCTTCGATCCGAGCCGGACAGCGGCGTGGCCGGCCATGCCGCGCAGATTCCGCCACCATCTAGATCCTGATGGGGTCGTACGAGCAGCGCCCGAGCTACATGTGCTGGGTGCTATCAAGAAACATAGAGTAAGATAAGCTGGGCAAGATAGCGCATTATTGACTGAATCAACCTCAGCTGCTGACGTATCAGGTGCTTCGCCAATGGCGTGCTAGCATACGCGAATCGACTGCGATCTCCAGCAAACGAGATGAAGGTTCGTCCGGAAGAGAACCAGTTCGAGCCGCCAGTCGATCAGGACGCTCAGGCCATTGGAAGGGACCCTCAGGGTGAGGTTGGATCGGATCCCGGCTCCGTCGAGCCGGCACTCGACGAGCTCAAAAAGCATGCCCAATAAATCTGCCTCTCTTCCACAAGATTTTGAAACGCCATGAAGCGACCCCAGCTCAAGGCGAGCCTCGTACGCCAACATGGGCTCGAGACTGGGTGAGTTCTTCCTCTTGAGAACGAAAGAGCCTTGCGATGAAACATGCCGTCTTCGCCTTCTGCACTACTCCCGAAAAGGATCCGGTGGCGCGTCACATCCTGGATGCGCTTAAGGCTGAGTGCACTCTGGTGCCCACTGGAGCGGGGGTGGACGGGCATGCGGTCCTCGAAGTTCCAGGCCGGTCTGAGGCGAGGATGTCAATCCTGACGACGGACGAACTCGTCACGTACGATTATCCGCGCTACGCACCGATCTTAAACAACCGCTTCGCGGATGCCGATGTCATCGGTATCGTGAATTGGCACGAGGGTGTGAATGCGCCAAATTCGATTTTCACGGTTCAAACGACCGGCGACCTGGCGACTGGTACCTTCAGTCCCGTTGACCCCCCGGATCACGCGGGGACTTCTTCTCGCCCTCGAAGACGAGCGCATGGCCTCTGGTCTTGATAAGTTTCAGACCTACTTGGAGGCGACGCACTGGTCGGGTGTTAAGGT
>NZ_JACMYO010000270.1 GCF_020889685.1 Bradyrhizobium oropedii | reverse complement strand
CGGAACGGGCGGCACCGGCGGCGGCCGCCAGTTCGCCGGCATCGTCGGCTCCTCCTCGACCGTGATCACGGCCGACGACATCGCGCATTCGCCATCGCAATCGCTGCCGGAAATCCTGGCGCAGGTGCCCGGCGTTCAGCTGCAATCGCTTTACGGCGGGCCGAACGGCGCCAAGACCTTGGTCGACCTGCGCGGCTTCGGCGCGTTCGCCTCCGACAACACCCTGTTCCTGCTCAACGGCCGCCGTCTCAACGACGTCGACAAGGCCGGCTTCGATCTCACCACGATCCCGCTCGATTCGATCGAGCGGATCGAGATCACGCGCGGCAACAGCGGCGCCGTGCTCTATGGCGACAACGCGGTCGGCGGCGCCGTCAACATCATCACCAAGACCGGCGCCGGCGGTCCGCCCGCCACGATGCGCGCCGAGGCCGGATACGGCTCGTTCAACACCCGCATGGCCGCGGTCTCTGCGGCGCTGAATTCAGGACCGTGGTCGACCTCGTTCTACGGCAACGGCATCAAGTCCGACGGCTACCGCGTCAACAATGCTCTCGACCAGCGCAATGCCGTCGGCAACGTCAACTACACGACATCAGATCTCACGGCCTTCCTCACCGTCACCGGCAGCGACCAGAAGCTCGGCCTGCCCGGCGGACGGTTGGTCGATCCGTCGATCGGCGTCAACGAACTGCTCACCGATCGCCGCGGCGCGGCCACGCCCTTCGACTATGCCAACCAGCAGACCTCGAGCGTCACGGCCGGCTTCACCAAGACACTGATGAACGGCGTCGACCTCATCGTCGACGGCGGCTGGCGGCAGCGTGAGACGCAAAGCGGCTTCTTCGGCACCGTGCCGACAATCAGCTTCGCCTCGACCTACAATGACGCGGCGTTGCAGACCTGGTCGCTCACGCCGCGGCTCAGCGTCAAGAACGTCGTGCTGGGCATGCCGTCGACGATCCTGACCGGCATCGACTATTACGATTCGACCTTCCGCGAGGCGCGCGGCGCCTACCAGGGTGTCGCCCCCTACCACATCTACAACATCGGGCAGCAGACCGTGGCCGGGTACTGGCAGCATACGATCGGCCTGCTGCCCACCACCGATGTCTCCTACGGTGCCCGCGTGCAGAACACGAACGTCTCGGCGCGAGATCGCTACGACCCGAACGCGCCGTTCGCTTTCGACACCCAGGCGGCGCCGCTCGACAGCAACGAGACGCAATACGCGCTGCACGTCGGTGTCGAGCATCGCTTCACCGACACTTTCTCGGTGTTCGGCCGCGCGGCGCGCGCATTCCGTACGCCCGATGTCGACGAGCGCGTCGCGTCGGGGCCGTCCTTCGACCCGCTGACCTTCGCCCCGATCCCGCAGAACTTTCAGCTCAAGACCCAGACGTCGCAGGACGTCGAGGGCGGCTTCCGGGTCAAGACCAATCTGTTTCAGGTCCAGACCAGCGTCTATCTGATGGATCTCGAGAACGAGATCCATTTCAACCCGGCGCTGTTCTACAACGTCAACCTCGACCCCACCCGCCGCTACGGCAGCGAAACCAGCGCCTCGCTGAAAGTCAGCGACACCGTCACCCTGCGCGGCGGCATGGCGATCACCCGTGCGGTGTTCCGCGAAGGCATGTGGGCCGGCAACGACGTGCCGCTGGTGTCGCGCTATACCGGCAATCTCGGCGTGACCTGGAGTATCTGGCAGAACTATCTGGTGTTCGATGCCACCGTGCGGGCCTGGAGCGCGCGCATCATGGACAACGACCAGGCCAACACCCAGAGCAAAATTCCCGGCAACGCCACTGCCGATCTGAAGCTAAGCGGACAGGTTGACCGCTTCTTCTGGTCGCTGAGCGTGAACAATCTGTTCAACGCGCTCTACTACGACTACGCCATCGCGAGCTCGTTCACGGCGGGTCGCTTCTCGGCCTATCCGCTGCCCGGCCGCACCTACATGGTCAAGGCGGGTGCGACGTTCTAAGCGGTCCAGCGCAGCGGGGTGTGACCCCGCCGCATCGTCTCCTCACGTTACAAGCGCCACCAAACTGGTTAGAATTCCGGCAGCTGATTTGACCCGTGCAGGGGAAACGCATGGCCAAGGCCGGAAAGACAAGCAAGGGCGGCGCCAAGATCAAAGAGAAGACCGACGACAAGTCGAAGGCGCCTCCGCCGCCTGCATCAAAGCAGGACGACGACTATTACGAGGACGGCGACATCGCCACGCCGAAGATCGACCGCTACGGCAATGATGACGAGCCGTTGTGAGGGATAAGCGATATCCATCCCCATGTCGTCCCGGCGAAAGCCGGGACCCATAACCACAGGGTCGGGTTGTTGAGATAGGCTGTGGCCCCAGCGGTATGCAATAATCGCTAGCAGTGGTTTTGGGTCCCGGGTCGCGCTTCGCTTGCCCGGGACGACGTGGGGATGGAGTTAGGCGAAATCCTCGCTCTCGATCTCTGCAATACTCCCGCGATCGAGCAGATGCGCGCCGAAGCCGCCGCGGGCCAGCGATGAGGCGATCGGAGGCGATGCCAGCAGCAGCGCGGTGGTCATAGCCAGCGGCACGGCACTGAGCCAATCGAGCCGCACCGGCGTCAGCTCTTCGCTGCTTCCGCGATAGAGGCCTTCGCCCGCGGCGATGCGGCCGCATTCCCTGATCAGGTCGCGCCGGGTGCCGTCGCGCGACGCGCTGCCGAGCAGTGCCTGCATAGCGAGATGAGTCCGCACCCCGGCGCGACTCTCGGCCAGCGGCACCGGCGTCTGGCCAAGCGAGACGCGCAGCAGGAGGCCGACCAGATCGATGCCCGACTGGTACGCATTCATGGGCTCGACCAGCCGCGGGTTGCAGTCGATCAGGAGCGGCGTTGCGCTGTCGAGCGGCATGATGACGTCGACCGAGAGCGCGCCGTGCCAGCCGAGATGCACGCCGATCGCCTCGACACAGGCGCGGATCGCCGGCCGGCTCACGCTTTCCTTGATCGCCTCGCCGCCGCCGATGCCGGCCGCGATCTGCCGGTAGGCGTGGAAGCCAGTCAGCGTGCCGCGGCAGAACACCGACTGGGCTTTCTCGACCGTGCCGGTGATGAGGTCCTGCGCCAGCACCCCGCCGGCAAAATCACCTGATGATTCCAGATCGTAGAGCGCGCGATTGAGATCGCTGGCGTCGCGCACGAACCAGATGCCGCGGCTCGCGGTGCCGACCGACGTCTTGACCACGGAAGGAAACCGCAGGCCGTCGCGCAGCTCTTCGGCCGAGCTCACGATCCGGGTCGGCGGCTGCGGCAGGCCGAGTTGGTCGAGCAGACGGCTGAAGCCGGCCTTGCTGTGCACGGCGCGATAGGAGGCGAACTCCGGCAGCGCCAGGCCGATACGTGGCGTCAGCCGCGCCGCGGCGCGGGCGAACAGGAATCCCTGCTCGTGGGTCGGCAGCAGCACATCGAAATGCTGCGACGCCAATAGCCGCTCGACGAAGCGGAGGTAGCCGGCCGGATCTGACCGCAAAGGCGGACAATGGTGATATTTGCGGACAAAGCGCGAATAGCGCGCCAGGCACCAGCGCGAGGGATCGCAGACCTCGACGTGATGGCCGGCCAGCCCCAGGATCGTGATCGCCTCGCGGCCCGAGGTGCTGGAGCCCTCTGACACAAGCACCTTGAGCTGCTTTTTGGCGTCGATCATAACCGATCATCACCGCGCCGCCGCACTTTGTCGCCGCTTTTAATGCCGCATGTGTCGATCCGGCACGCCCGCGCCGGGGGCAGCCATGCGCCTGCGTTCATGGACAATTAGCGGCCAGTCTCTATTTTCGGTGGGCCCTCGCCGGGTATTCCTTTTTGTTTGACGCGTTTTCTTCACGCGAACCGGTGCCCACTTCGCTCGAAAACGCTCTGGAAGAACGGGTTGTTTCTGAAATGGTCGACATTCTGGCCGCACCGCAGCAAGCGAGAGCCGACAGCGCAGTGCGCACCCTGACCGGGATCTCTGTCGCCCATTGGGTCAGCCATTTCCATATCTTCGTGCTGCCGATGCTGTTCCCGTTCCTGAAGCAGCAACTCGGCGTCGGCTATGTCGAGCTCGGCCTGGCGCTGACGGTGTTCGCGGTGGTCTCCGGCCTGACCCAGGCGCCGATCGGCTACCTCGCCGACCATATCGGCGCACGCAAGATCCTGCTGATCGGGCTCACCATCGGCGGCTGTGCGCTGATCGGGCTCGGCCTGCATCTCAGCTACACCTCGCTGATCGTCTGCGCCGTGCTGCTCGGCCTCGCCAACAGCGTCTATCATCCGGCCGACTATGCGATCCTCTCGGCCCATATGGACGAGGCGCGGATGGGCCGCGCCTTCTCGATCCACACCTTTGCCGGCTTCCTCGGCGGTGCGGTGGCGCCTGCGATCATGGCGGCGCTCGTCGCCTCGATCGGCGGCCTCGGCGCGCTGATCGTCGCCGGCGCGGTCGGACCGCTGGTGGCGCTGTTTCTGATCGTGCTCGGGATTCCCGATGCCGGCGCCAACAAGAACAAGCCGAAGGACGACACCGCGCAGAAGGCCAGCGTGATCACGCCGGCGCTGATGGTGCTGACTGCCTTCTTCACGCTGCTCAGCCTGTCGACCTCGGGCATCAACAATTTCGGCGTGGTCGCGCTGATGGGCGGTTACGGCGCGTCGTTCTCCACCGCCAACATCGCGCTGACCGCATTCCTCGGCGCCAGCGCTGCAGGCGTGCTCGCCGGCGGCTATCTCGCCGACTGGACCCATCGCCACAGCCAGCTCGCCGCGGCCTGCTTCGCGGTCAACGCCGTGCTGGTGTTGCTGATCGCGCTGCTGAAGCTGCCGCCGGTGGCGCTGACGCTCGCGATGGGGCTTGCCGGATTCCTCGGCGGCGTGATCGCGCCGTCCCGCGACATGATGGTGCGCAACGCAGCGCCTCCCGGTGCTGCCGGCCGCGCCTTCGGCATCGTCTCCACCGGCTTCAATTTCGGCGGCATCGTCAGCCCGCTGCTGTTCGGCTGGATCATGGACCAGCACATGCCGCATTGGGTGTTCGGCGCCTCGGTCGGCTTCATGGTGCTGACCGTGCTGCTTGCGCTGGTCACCGAACGCAAGCCGCAGGCCTCCGCGGTTGCAGTCCAGCCGCAGCCCCGTTAGCGCAAACCGCGCGGAGCGGCTGCCGCAGCAGGACTCACCGGCCCCAGAATGCCGGCGTCGTCTTGAACCGCCGCCAGCTCTTGCGCAGCGCTTTCGCGACCGCGATCTGATCGCGGGCCAGCCAGCCGGCCATCGCGCCGATACCAAGATGAAGCTCAGGCCGGTCGTCCTGCGCGATGGTATGGAGCAGCACGCGCGTGCTTCCGATGTCGCACACCCGCCCGAGACTGGCCTGCAGCCCGGCGAGCCGCTTCACATAGCGCTTCGCCGGCGCGTGGGCGGCATAGAGCGGCAGGAAGAACTCCGCCGCATAACGCAACTTCTTGAGGTTGATCCTGAGATTGTGCTGCGCGTGGATATCGAGCCGCCGGAAGCGCGCACCACGCTTCAACGTCTTGCGATGCAGCCGTTGCAGGATTTGATCGGCAAGCACCGGCATGGGCTGCGACAAGATCGCCAGCGCTTCGCTGTCGATCTCGTTGCGCCAGCTGCGGCGCTCCACCAGCTGCCCAAGGGAGAGCAGGAAGCGGCTGCATCGGGGATCGGCCAGAACGCCTTGCAGGTTACCGTAGCTTGACTTCTGGCGCTGCTCGACCGCCTTGCGGAGGCCATCCAGGTCGATGTCCGGAACCGCACTGACCAGGCGGGTGATCGTCGTTTCGGCGAAGACGTCCCAATCCCGGGCCTGGCCGAGTTGGCGCATCAGCCATTTTGCTTCGCTGTTGACCGCCAGGAATGCCGGCGATGGTATATCGCGCCGGAACAGCGCACAGATCGTCCGCAAGCGCCGCAAGGCCACGCGCATCTGGTGCACGCCTTCGGGGTCCGATCCCTGCTCGGCCACCGCGTGATTCTTCAAAAGATGATGCCAGCAGGAACCGACCAGCAATGCGATGACGTCGTCGACCGCGAGCTCCGCGGTGATGCCTGACAACTCGGCCTTCGCTGCCGATGGCGCGGCATCGAACGCGAGCGCATAGCCGCGTTCCGCCTTGCTGCGTGTGCCGATCTGCAACGGCGCAGCATCGAGCAACTGCGTTCCCAGGTCGAACAGGACAGCGGCATTGCCGCTCTTCAGTTCAAGCTCGATTTCCGACAGGACCTCCCGACGCGCATCGGCCTCGATCGTCCCCTCGTCGAAAGCGACTTCAACCGATGCATCGGGCAGATCGAGCTGCCGCGCGTGCCGGCGTACCTTGGTCGCGAAAACCGCTACCAGCGCGTCGTTGCTCAGCGCCGCCACGGGATCGCCGACCTCGTCGGCGGGGAGCAGCCTCAGATCAGGGACGATGCCGTCAACCGGCATTTCCCATTGGCGTCGCATCAGAGGCTGCGCGGGATCGGGGGCAAGTTTCAGCGTCTGGATGAAGTTCTGGCCGCTGCGTCGCACACGCAGCGACATGCCATGCTGAAACAGCAGTCGCTCCGGCGTGTCGTAATACACCGTTTCCAGCCGATGAAATGCGCCGCGATTGCGCGCGTGCTGCACGATGCAGGGTGCATCGCGTAGCTTTTCGAGGCTTCCTTGCGGCGCGAGCAGCTTGAGCTCGACTTCCGCTTGATCGCCATGCCTGACGGCAATGGCAGTGCCCGCATCGGTCACGACCGGCCGCCGTCCATTCAATGATATCGCCCCCGGCATGGTCTATGAAGGTTTCATGACAATGACAAGGCATATCGCGCCATTGCAGCCTGCATTGGCCGCGAATTGTATCTAAAACCGCGCCTTTAAGTTGGATTTGGCCGCATCGCCATCCAAGCGCGAGAAGCGCGCTGCGCGGGCGCGAAGCGTTATGCGCAGCAGGAATTCATTCCGATCACCGCGACAGCACCTGCTTCAAGAGCGGCTCGATCCGCGACAGCTCATCGAGATGAACCGCAGACAGTTCGGCAAGATGATCGGCCGCGAGACCTGTTAGCTTCAGCCGCTGGTCGGCGGGGTCAAATTTCCGCAACGCGCAATCCCCACTGCCAAATCACCGCCGGCGCATCCCAGAGCTTCACCGGCGATGGTTGACAGCATCAAGGGCTCACCCATGATGCCGGACAACCAAGAACAGCCTCGGGATGAAACGCCATGACCTCGACCCCAGACCTCGTGATCCGCGGCGGCAACATCGCCGACGGCAAGGGCGGCGACCTCTATGAAGCCGATGTTGCGATCTCAGGCGGCAAGATCACCGAAGTCGGCAAGGTCGCGGCAAAAGGCAAGGAAGAGATCGACGCCCGCGGCAAACTGGTGGCGCCCGGCTTCGTCGACGTCCACACCCATTACGATGGCCAGGTGACCTGGAGCCAGGACATCACGCCGTCGTCGCAGAACGGCGTCACCACGGCGATCATGGGCAATTGCGGCGTCGGCTTTGCGCCGTGCCGGCCGAGCGACCACGGCAGGCTGATCCAGTTGATGGAGGGCGTCGAGGATATTCCCGAGCCGGTGCTAAGCGCCGGCATTCCCTGGGCGTGGGAAAGCTTTCCCGACTACATGGAGTGGCTGTCCAAACGTAGCTTCGACATGGATATCGGCGCGCAGCTGCCGCACGCGGCACTCCGCGTCTATGTGATGGGCGAACGCGGCGCGCGCCGCGATCCCGCAACGGTGGAGGACAACAAGGCGATGGCGGCGCTCGCCGGTGATGCGGTGCGTGCGGGCGCGCTGGGCTTCTCGACCTCGCGCACGCTCAACCACCGCACCTCGACCGGCGACTACACGCCGACGCTGAAAGCGGGCGAGGATGAGTTGACCGCGATCGCCGGCGCGATGCACGGCGTCGGCCGCAGCGTGCTGCAATTCGTGCTCGACCAGAGCACCGTGCACGAAGACCTGCCGATGATGCTGCGGGTCGCCGAGAACACCAGATGCCCGATCTCGTTCTCCGTCGCGCAGGCCGACAAGGCGCCGCGGCGCTGGCGGCAGACGATGGACACCATCAATGAAGCCGCCGCCCGCGGCCTGTCGATCACGACCCAGATCGCGGCGCGCCCGGTCGGGCTGCTGCTTGGGCTGGAATTGTCGCGCAACCCGTTCCAGACCCATCCGAGCTATCGCGAAATCGCGAAGCTGCCGCTGGCCGAGCGGCTGACACATCTGCGGCGGCCCGAGGTACGCGCCGCGATCCTGAGCGAGAGCGCAACCGCAACCGACGATCCGCTGTTCTTCCGGCCGAACTACGACAAGATGTACCTCTTGGGCAATCCGCCGGACTATGAGCAACCGCCGGAGAACGCGCTCGGCCCGCAGGCGCGCCGCCAGGGCCGGCAGCCGGAAGAGCTCGCCTATGACGCGATGCTGACCGACGAAGGCCGCGGCATGCTCTATGTGCCGTTCCTGAATTACGCCGACGGCAATCTCGATGCCGTGCACGAGATGCTGCGCGAGCCGAGCGCCGTGCCCGGACTGTCCGACGGCGGCGCACATTGCGGCATCATCTGCGACGCCAGCTTCCCGACCTATCTGCTGACGCACTGGACGCGCGACCGCAGCCGCGGCGAGAAGCTCTCGATCCCGTTCGTGATCGCGGCGCAGTCGCGCAAGACCGCGCTGTCGGTCGGCCTCACCGACCGCGGCGTGATCGCGCCGGGCTTCAAGGCCGACGTCAACGTGATCGACTACGACCGGCTGCATCTGCATCCGCCGAAGGTGCATTACGACCTCCCGGTCGGCGGCCGGCGCCTGTTGCAGCAGGTCGACGGCTACGATGCCACCATCGTGTCGGGCGTCGTGACGCAGCGCGCGGGGCAAGCCACCGGCGCGCGCCCGGG
>NZ_JACMYO010000269.1 GCF_020889685.1 Bradyrhizobium oropedii | reverse complement strand
CCGCGCGCGCGGTTGCCGCGGCGGCTGAAGCCTTCACCGAGCGCAGGAGGGCCGGCGGCCTCGCTGCATGAAGTTGCTTCGTGACATCAGAGTGATGCCCGTGGTGCTGGTCGCGATCTTCGGCCTGATGGTGCTGAAGATCGCGGGCCTGGTGCTCGATGGCGGATACGTGTTTGCCGACGATGCGCCGCCGGCCGGCCCGGCCGGCCCATCCTGGGCGCAGCAGAATTTCAACTTCCCCGGCGCCGGCAAGGCGGCGGTCGTCAACAGCAGGATCAAGGCTGATCCCGGCGACATCACGGGATCGGTCGAGGGCAAGGACGCAAAGAAGGACGAGCCGCCGAAGCCGGCTGCACCGGCCGCGGAGCCGCCCAAGCCCGACGGCGTGGTGGTCAATCTCGATGCGCCGGCGCCGGTGTCGGCGTCGGAGCGCGCGATCCTGGAGCGGTTGCAGTCGCGCCGCCAGGAGCTCGAGACGCGCGCGCGAGAGGTCGAGATCCGCGAGAGCCTGTTGAAGGCCGCCGAGAAGCGCATCGAGGCCAAGGTCGAGGAAGCCAAGGCCAATGATGCCAAGGCGAATGCCGACGCGGCGGCAAAGACGGAAGCCGAGGCCGCGCGCTTCAAGGGCATCGTCACCATGTACGAGAACATGAAGCCGAAGGACGCCGCCAAGGTGTTCGACCGGCTCGAGATGGGCGTGCTCTACCAGATCGCCTCGCAGATCCAGCCGCGCAAGATGTCCGACATCCTCGGCCTGATGCAGCCCGAGGCCGCCGAACGGTTGACAGTCGAGCTTGCCCGCCGCGCCGGTGGCGACAAGTCGGCTTCGACCGACGATCTCCCCAAGATCGAAGGCAAGATGCTCGCCCCGAAGACGAATTGACGGGCTCTGATCGAGCAACCCGTCAATTAGCTGATGATGCTCGGCTCAGCCGTAAGCCAGATCCGATTTGACGTCGGGTTGCCGGCATCTCATCCAGATCATCGCGATCACGGTCGCGCACATCAACGGACCGACGGGTATGAGTGCGATGTAGGCAAACCCCAACACGACAAGCACGCTGTATCCGATCCGGAGTGCGGAGCGATTCGAGAGAAGAGAGCCCTGTTCGGCCGGGGGCGCGTTCATGAGAAAGACGAGCGCAAGCGCCAGCGTCGCCATGTCGTGGATCGCGAAGTAGGGAGAGACGAGCAGCGTTCCTGTGAGCAGGCTCGCGGCCTTGACGGCGAAACTGACATTGCGGCGCCATATCATCATCGCCCAGATCGCGACTGCGGCAGCGACGGCGATGTGCAACGCCATCGCCAATCCGTAGCCAAGGCCGGCAAACCGAAGCAGACCGTAGATGCTTTGCAGCTTGTACCAGGCCAGCGTGCCGGTGAAGTGGAACTGGGTCGTCGCGAAGATTGCCGCCGCACGGAATCCCTCAAGGGTGTCCCAGCCGAAGGTCAGTCCGGTGAGGAGCATGAGGACCAGTATCGCCAAACTGGCCGTGATGACGACGCGCCAGCGGCCAGTGGCGATCAGGACGAACGGAAGCAGGAAGCCAAACTGCGGCTTGAAGATCAGCAACGCGATCAGCAAGCCGCTGACGATCGGGCGCCTGTCCAGCGTCAGCAGGATGCCGCCGAGCAGCGATGCCGCGAGCAGCGAGCATTGCCCGACAAAGAAATCATACAAGACGGGTGGAATCGCGAATGCCAGCAGCAGCGCGATGGAGCGCGGCCGGATGGCCCAAACAACGAGCGCCCAGCATAGCAGCTTTGCCGCGCTCCAGATCCAGAACGCGGTCGGAAACGGCAGCAGCGCGAGCGGCGCCGCAAGAAAGAAAAACACCGGCGGATAGAAGAACGGTATCGGCACCTTGTAAACCGGGAACGGCGCCTGGTTCAGACCAGGATGAATCCGAAGGATCAGTTGCCGCAGCTGCTGCCAATCGTAGGCGGCGGCGGCGTGGCCATCGAGAGCCATCGTCCCCGCGCTCCAAAAACATGAGAAGTCGAGCCCGAGCATGAAACTGCCGTCCACGACTTTCGGCAAGACCAGGAGCAGCGGGAAGCTCAACACGATGAGGCAGGCAATGGCCAGCGCACGGTCATATCCGCTGCGCTCGTGCGTCATTCCAATTCCATTCATGAAACAGCCAGAAGCTATCGAACATTTCGCAATATAGGCCGGTCTATAGCACACTGGCGGTGCTGCAGGCGAGGCTGCCGATGCCGCCGGCTTCCGGCACGGTATCCCCAACGAAAGGTGCGGAGGTCTTTGCGCTCTGTCCGAGGGACACGACCGCCACGGAACACCGGAGTTATGATAGCGTCGAGTTGCGACCGATTTATCGTAGAATTCGAGACGCTATGTCTCAAGCTGTTGCTTTAGGAATTGCCGATGCTGAAGGACATGCCCTGGCTGACCGCGCAGCGCGCCCGGTTGTACGTAAGTGGCATCGCACTTGTGCTGGTCCTGACCCAAGTGAGGTCGCTTTTGCTATTCTATCGCGCCGGCGGCTATGGCGCGAAAGATTTTCTGCTCGGCTCGGACTTCCTGACGTTCTGGGCTGCCTCGCTTCAGATTCTCGCCGGACATGCCGCCGAGGTCTATGTGCCCGAATTGCATCTGCTCGCGGAGCGTCCCTACCTGCGAGATGGCTACGAGGCGTTCTTCTATCCGCCGCCGATGCTGATCCTGTGCGTGCCGCTCGCGCTCGCGCCGTATTTCGTCTCGTTCTTCGTATTCATCGGTGTGACGGCGTCGTCGTTCGCCGCGGTGATCTGGCGTATCCTGCGAACGCCATGGGCCCTGGTTGCGATCCTGGCCTATGCGCCGGTCTATCTGAATGCCGTGGCAGGGCAGAACGCCTTTCTGACGGCTTCGATCCTTGGCTGCGGTCTCGGCATCATGAACCGGAGGCCAAGGCTCGCGGGCGTGATCCTCGGGCTGATGGTGATCAAGCCGCATTTGGCGCTGGCCGTGCCGATCGCCCTGATCGTCACAGGTCGCTGGCGCACGCTGATCTGGGCAGGCATTTCGTCGATTTCGCTCGTGGTGTTGTCCGGGCTGCTGTTCGGCCTCGATACTTGGCTCAAGTTCCTCGACGTCTCGCACTCGGCCGGCCAGGCGCTGGAGAACGGCGAGGTCGGGTTTTCGTTGCTGCAGAGCGTGTTCGCGGCGGCGCGCATGCTCGGCGCCGGCGCCGGCACGGCCTATGTCATTCACGGCCTCGCGGCGCTTGGCATGGTGTGTGTGCTGGTCTGGATGTTGCGTCAGAAGATCAGCCCTGCCGCCGAACGCTCGATCATCGTGCTCGCCTGCCTCCTGGTCACGCCGTTCTCGCTGTTCTACGACATGCTCATTCTGGCGTTGCCGCTGGCCTGGATGCTGCGCGAGTGGTTAAAGGTCGGCTTTCCGGCCTGGTCGAAGATGGTGCTTGGCGTGACGTTTCTCGCGCCGATGGTCTTCTATTTGCCGGTTCTCTACCAACTGTCTGCCGTGCGGCCGCTGCCCTTTGGTGCTCCGGTCATCATCCTGTTCAGTTGGTTGCTGGTCCGGGAGAACACACAGACGCGGCGAGCGGCGCATGGCGAGCCGGGGGGCTCGGCGGTCCGGGCTCGGAGCCCGCTCACTTGAACCTCCGTCACATCGAGGGATGCGTCCTGCATCACATCCGGATCATCGCGATGACGGGCGCGCTCGTGAACGGACCGACAGGTACGGCTGCGATATAGGCAAACCCCGGCACGTCAAGCACGCTGTACCAAGCGACTGGCCCGCCACCACGTAGGAGAACATGAAGCCGCAACGGTGTTTGATCGTCAGGAAATGGACGTGCGGCACCAGATCGCTTGCTCTGGGGAACCCTGCTGTGGATGCAATTGGTAGTTGCGCGATGGGCGTCCGTTGCGCGATAATCGTCATGACGAGGCAAGTATCGGGGGTTCACCGTGCAGTTTCGATCCCGCATTGTTATGGCGATCCTCTTGTTGTCGGTGCCGGTGGCTATTGCCTCGGTTCACTTTTACCGCCACGCCGAGCGGCGTCCAATTATGGACCGCGCCGATCTTCGCAACGAAATCGAGATATGCCAGGCACGAGAAGATGGATCGCTTGCCGAGGAGCGCGATCAGTCAAAGCGAACCGAGCACGCAAACGCGTTGGCGCTGGCGCCAATTGGGAAGGCGACACACATCGCTGTCGCATCGGGCAATTGGAGCGATCCGTCGATCTGGCTTGATCGACAGGTTCCCGACCGCGCAGCGCGGGTGTACGTCCCGTTCTGGGTTGGCGTGAATTACGACGCAGGTCCCGGCAGCCCCGCTCTGGACTGGTTGCGCGTCGATGGAAAGGTTGCTTTTGCCCCCGACCGTTCGACAGACCTGCATGCCGTGACGATCGTTGTCGCGATCGGCGGCACGTTCGAGGTCGGGTCGCCGACCGCGCCGGTTGCGTCGGGTGTGCAGGCCTCAATCATCTTTGGCCCTCGTCATCCGTCAACCAGCGAGGATGACAAGGAAGACCTCGGGGGCGGATTGGTCTCTCTTGGAAACCTTGCCATCAACGGGGAATTGAAAGTCCCCTTTGTTTTGGCGGAACCTCTGGTGGTTGGATCACGATCCATCAAGCTTTCGGCACCTGCGACGGGTTGGAAGATCGGAGACCGGCTGGTCATTCCCGGGGTCGATTTCAGCAACACCTCCGACGAAGAATTCAACATCAGGTCGATTTCTTCCGACGCACGTTCGATTGTGCTGAGTGGCCGAATAACCAAGGACCATTCTGCTCCGGCAGGAGTCCAGATCCCGATCGCCAACCTCACGCGCAATGTGCAGTTCAGATCTGAGACCGCGTCCCCGCTGTCGGCTCGCGGGCACATCATGATGATGCATCAGCAGACCGGCATTCAGATCAGCGGAGCTTCCTTTATCGACCTCGGCCGTACGGACGCAAAGTCCGTACATACGATACCGGCCTACGATGGAGCAGGCGAGGTCAAGCCCGAGTCAATCGAAAACACCATCGGCCGGTATGCCGTGCATTTTCACATGCGCTCGGGCGCCGAGCGAGATCTTTCACCCAACACGGTACGTGACAGCGTCGTTTGGGGAGCGCCGAAGCACGGCATCGTCAACCACGGCGGCAATGTCGTTGCTGAGGACAACGTGACATATCGGGTGAACGGATCGCACTTCTTCGCCGAGAACGGCAGCGAGATTGGAGCGTTTCGTCACAATCTTGCAATCCGGTCACTCGGCTCCGGAGAAGCGATCCGAAGTCGGGAATTTGTTGGAGACCTTGGGCACGGCGGCCACGGATTCTGGTCGCAAAGCTCCGCCGTGGAGATGTCCGACAATTTCGCCTTTGGGCAGGCCGAAGGAGCATATGTGATCTTCGGCTATCCCTTACGCGAGAACGGATCCTACGTTCTGTTCGACAGCAACAACCTCGGCAGCGGGAATCCCGAGAGAACCACCGGGTTGATCCCGATTTCCAACCCCTCGTTTACATTCAAGCGCAACACAGCCGCCGGTGTCGGCAATGGGTTGGAGGTCTGGGTTCACAAGATCTATTCGGCGGGAGCTTCAGAAAGCATAATTGAAGGATTCTCCGTCTGGAATTTCAGGACCTACGGAGTTTTCCTCCCGTACTCGAAAAACATCTCCATTCAAACGGCTCGTATCGAAGGCGCGGGAGTGTGGTGCGGCTGCGTCGGAATCCGCGGCAATGAGATGACGGAGAATATCCGGATCAAGGATGCAAGCACCGCCAGGCTCGCCGTCGGTATTCAAGCTCCGTCACGAGGCCGCAATTCGATCGTCAACGCTCGCCTGGATGCGTTGACGGGCATCGAAATTCCCGCGCCTACCGGACCCAGCCGGGTCATCGAGATCGCGGATTCGACGATGTCCGGCTCGGGCCAGCAGGGATGGCACTCCATCTCGATGGGCCCATTCCGTCCGCCGATCAATGCTGACATTGCCATGCTGTTTGAAGATGACCGCGTTTACCTCAAGCAAGGAAACGAAGCGCGGCAGCTTTATTTCGCAGAACAGGCTGATGACCATGTGCCCTTGCCGGACGAGGGCCCCTCCGTCTTGCGGGGCCTTTCGAACCAGCAACTCCACGATCAGTTCGGCCTGAGCGTCGGGGGAGGCGTTGTGCCGCACGCGGCTCCTGTCTTTGCGGGAAGCAATGCGTTGATCGGTTCCACCATGCCGGACCCCATCACATACAAGCTTCATCCACGGACCGGGACACTTTCCTACGTTGAGAGTCTGGAGCCGCAATATCCAATGGCTTCAGTGCATTTCGAAGAGAAGAACCTTGCCTCCGGGCAGGATGAGTGGCGCATCCTGAAAGATCCGGACACGGGTCGGGAAAAGCTGGTTTACATCGATCGTACGCCGCCGGAACTTGTTCTGACGCCTTCATTGTATCCGCTTGAAATTCATCCCGATGACATCAAATACGGCTACCGCGTCGAGGGAATGCTCTACGACGTCGTTGGGTCGAGGGTGGCCTTGCGCGCTTTCACGCAGGATTTCCTGAATCTCAGCGCAAGCGATGATGGCTTTGTTCGCCTCGATTTCGAGGTGCATGACCTGTCGCAAAACGCGCAGCCGATCCACCTCGCGTTGCGCGTCACAAAAGACGCCGTGCGCAGGGGATCCAACCTCAGCTTCTTCAGTCAGCGACAATATTGTGGGAGTGCATGCGATGCCGCGTGGCAGGTGAAGGCCCGGCAGGCATTTGCCCTGGCGCACGGGCTTGACGATTCGTTGCAGGAATAGGCTGCATCGTTCGCGAACCACCCCGAGATACCGCCCATCTTGGCGATATCGCCATCAGCCACTGTCTCGGACTTCGCCTTGGGCCTTGGTGTCCCTGGGGTCGAAACAAAGCATTGACGTTAACAGCTCCTTAACGCCGCCCGATCCAAGATCGGGACGCGTGGGCGAGGGCGCTTCGCGCTGGTATGGCTGGGGTCCCGAGAAGACGCTTCGAGATGGCGCGAACAGCTGCCGCTGGAACATGGTCGCTAGGCCGCGCCTGGGCGCGGACTGCGCGTCTGTGCCTGCTCGCCACCGGCCTTGCTTTGACAACTCTGACCTATTCGACCGCGGCGCGGGCCGAAGACCCGGTGCCGGGTGAGGCGACATTCTCGGCCGCCAACGGCTATGCCCGGCTGGTGCTCAGGCTGAAGGAGGATGTCGAGTCGGAGGTCACGACCGCCGGGTCGATCATCGTGATCCGCTTCAAGCGTCCGGTCGACATCCCCGTCGAGAAACTCTCGGATGCGGTGCCCGATTATGTCGGCGCCGCCCGCCGCGATCCGGACGGGTCGGCGATCCGCCTGTCGCTGGCGCGCCGGGTCACCGTCAACACCATGACCGCCGGCGAGCGCATCTTCGTCGACTTCCTGCCCGACGGCTGGACCGGCCCACCGCCGTCGCTGCCGCAGGAGGTGATCCGGGAGCTTGCGGAGCGCGCCCGCGCCGCCGAGCGTCTGCTGCGCATCCAGCGCGCGGCCGACGCTGCCAAGAAGAAGCCGCCGATCCGCGTCCGCGCGCTGGTGCAGCCCACTTTCGTCCGTTTCGTGTTCGAGGTTCCCGACGGGGTCAGTGTGTCCTCGGTGCTGAACGAGCAGAAGCTGTCGCTGTCCTTCAACTCGGTCCTGACCTTCGATCTAGCCGACGCCAAGGTCGCCGCGCCGCCGAACGTCGCATCGATCAGCTCGCGCTCCGATACGGACACCTCGGCGGTCGACGTGACGCTGATCGGCGACGTCGATGTGCATTCATTCCGCGACGAGAAGAACTATATCGTCGATGTCGCTTTCCAGCAGAACGAGCAGCAGCAGGCGGCGAAGCCCTCTCTCAGCTCGCTGTCGCCGACGCCACGCGGCAAAGCGAAGAGCGCGGCGGCGATTGCGCCGGTGACCTCGGAAAGCATCGCGCAGCAGGCCAAGATCGAGATCAAGCCCGAGCAGGCCAAAGTGGAGCCGGCCAAGTCCGAGCCGCTTAAGCCCGAGCCGCTCAAGTCCGAGCTGCCGCAGCCGCAATCCGAAGCGGTCAAATCCGAGCAGGGCGGCAGTGAACAGCCGGCGATCGCGCCTGCGAAAATCGAGCGGCCAAGGTCAGAGCTGCCCAATTCGGAGCTGCCGAAGATCGCAGCTGCACCGGCGGCCGACGTCGAGCGCGCCGCTGTGCCGCACGACGGCAGCGCCGGTTCTGAGCCGGAACCGGGCAGGACGCCCGCGAGCGAAGCGCCGAAGCCTGTGCCCGCTGCCGCAGCCGCGGCTGCGATGGAGACGCCGAAGCCCAACGTTGCGCCATCGCCGTCCGCCGAGGCCCGCGGCAAATCCGTGGTCGAAGCCCAGCGCGACAGCGACGGGCTCCGTGTGACGTTCTCATTCCCCGGCGCGACGCCGGCGGCGCTGTTCCGCCGCGCCGATACGGTGTGGATGGTGTTCGACACCGCCGATCCGATCGACGTCGATCCGATCCGCGCCAAGGGCGGTGCGCTGATTTCCGACGTTAGCCGGATCCCGCTGGAGAAGGGGCAGGCGGTGCGCTTCCGCCTCAACCGGCCGCAGATGCCGTCGCTGGAGAGCGACGACCGCTCGCGCGGTGTGAGCTGGACGCTGACCTTTGCCGACCGGGTGCAGAAGCCGCCGCTGCCGCTCACCGTGGTGCGCAACATCTCGGAGCCGTCGCTCGCCAATGTCAGCGTGCCGCTCGCCAATCCCGGCCAGCTTCACAAGCTGGTCGATCCCGACGCCGGCGATACGCTCTGGGTGGTGACCGCGCCGCCGCCGACCCGCGGCATCATCAAGCGGCAGGATTTCGTAGAGCTCTCATTGCTTGAATCGATCCATGGCGTCGTGGTTCATCCGAACGCGGATGACGTCAAGGCCGAGGTCGGCGCCGACAAGGTGATGCTGGG
>NZ_JACMYO010000268.1 GCF_020889685.1 Bradyrhizobium oropedii | reverse complement strand
CACGGCGGAGGATTTGCAATTGCGGACTGCTCAGCGATTGACGAATCTGATCTCGGTATTCTGCATCGTGAGCTGGCGCATTTTTTGGATGACGATGCTCAATCGTTCCGTCAAATCACCGGAGTTTGTGCTGACCTTGATCGGGTCGTCAAAGACAAGAGTCCAGCCAGAACACAACGAAAGACATTCTCGCATTATCTCATCAAGATCGCCAGGCTCGGCGGCTATCTCGCCCGCGCCAACGATCCGCCACCAGGGAATCTGATCATGTGGCGCGGATTATCGCGATTCATCGATACCGCCGCAACGGGAACAAAACTCTGACTCAAAAATGTGGGTAATCGTAAGCCGAGCAGGGCCGCCTTGTGAAAAGATTGTGAGCGTAGCTGACTGTCCTTATGGATATGTATAAGGACAGTGCGGTGCCGCATAGAGGTGGTGGAGACCGGTCGGCGGCGCAGCTGGAGGAGTGTGGAGAAGCTCAGGATCGTAGAAGAGAGCTTCGCGGGGCCACGACTGGTTTCGGCGACCGCTCGCCGGTACGGGATCTCACGCCAGCTTCTGGTGAATTGGCGCAAGGCGTTGGCCTCCAATCATGGGGCTGGAGAGGGTTCGAGCGGCCCGACATTTGTCCCTGCGATAGTTGTGCTGAGCACGCCCCCAACGACGGAAGCTGTTGAGGCAGGCCAGATCGAAATCGTAAGCGCGAAAGGGCTGCGCGTGGTCTTCGGTCCCGGCGTGGACGTCGAGGCGGTGGTTCGAATTGTTCGCGGACTGGAGCGCCGATCATCCCGATCCCGACGGGCGTGCTGGTGTGGCTGGCGACGGGCTACATGGATAGGGCAGTGCTCTCGGTTCTGTCTGACCTCCGCGTGTGTGTTCCGAGCCGTCGCACATGCACGGTCGGTTGCCCTCTCATCGCGATTTGCCTTGTCGTCGTCGCCGATCGGTCAGTCCGGTGTTTTCAGATCAGAGTTCAAGCGTGGCGCACCGACGAAGTTGAGGCCAACAGCGCCTCGAGTCGGCCGTCGCGGAAAGCTGCAGTGTTTTTGATCCAGATCAACCGGTATGGCGGCTCACGTAAATGGCGCTGTCGCGTTTCCTCCCGATGTCACGATTGCTTCAATGTGATGCACAGGAACCCACCGCTGTCCTGTCAAGCCCTTGTCTAGACGGTTGAATTTTAGCCAACCCAATAATTGGTACGACACTTGCTCATCCGATCGGAGGTCCTCTCCCTTTAGGAGACGCGCATGCAAAGTGTCCTCTGCATCGAGCAGGTCTCACGACTGCGCCCATCTCCCGTCGTGCCTCTGATGCGACCACGATGTGCCGCTTCGATTCATTCGCACCGGATCTGCGCGGCGGAAGCGCTCAGAGGCCGGGCACTGATGCTCGGCGGCTACCTCTTGCGGCGACTGTGGCGTGTCGCTCATCGATCGCGTCCTCGACGCCGTCGAAGGGCGGAGGCTCGGCCAAGGCTAAGCGATGGCAATCCGCAGGATTGGGACGAAAAATGACACCCCTGTCATCTTCGATAGCACGCAGAGCATTGATGCCGATACCGCGCGGGTGGCACCCGACACCGGCGGGCGAGCCGGCCTGCTCCAGCTCACGATCGCCAAGTTCAGCGCCTCGGGTCTCGTCGTGCTGGCGCTTCAGACGGAGCGAGGGTGTCGTTCAGGCCGAACCTCGGGTTCGCACAATCCAATCCGACCTGTGCCCACGTCATAGCCGCTAGCGCTGCTTGTTTCGTATGGCCAGCCGGGTCATTAGAACGGTCGGATCGCCTCCGATCGGTTGCTAGTGTAGGTGGAACCACTGTGAGAATCTCCGTCAGTGCGGGCATTACATGGGCGGTTCAGCGCCCGACCTGCAGCGGTTGCGGCATGCCGTTCAGCCCAGAGGAAGGATAGCGGCGGCATCTCAACTGTTCGACGGAGACGATCACGCCAGCCGAGCTGGCGGCAGGACAACGAATTCGGGTATGGCGTCTGAGAAAGCATGCGCGCGCTCCAGACGTCACGAAGAGGAAACCCAGGAGTTCAGGTCATGGAATGGAACTTGGCTCCGCCTGAGACAGGCGCAATAGAACCCCGCGACACCGACCTTGACTGAGCCGCCCATGGATCTTTTCAGCTTCACTGAATGCGCAAACCAAACGCATTCGCTCAGAGCGCTGTTCGAGCTTCTTGTCAGCTGCGCCACCGAGGAGGGCTTCAGTGCGGTTGCTTACGGTGCCCTCAATTTCGTCGAGCCACTTCGCCTGGCGGAGTATCCACCCCCGACCGTGGCCGTGAAATGGCCGCCAGATTGGTGCGACCGATACTTCAAACGCAAGTACCACACCATCGATCCGGTGGTCCGGCGGACGCCGATGCTTTCCCGGCCGTTTTTGTGGGATCAACTCGCTGACCATTATCAACTTCAACCTGACGAGAGACGCGTACTGGACGAAGCCAGAGAGGCAGGCCTGAAGCATGGCATGAGCGTGCCATTGTTTGGGCCGCTAGGCCGGGTATCTGTGGTGTCGTTTGCATCTCCGTCCGACGATGCTGATCCGCAGGATCGCATCGGTCATCTCAACGCATTGGCCTGGCACTTTCACACCGCCTATGGCGAGATCGCACGTCCCTGCAACAATGGCGGTGAGAAAAAAGTGGCACTGTCGCAGCGGGAGATCACCTGCATGCGGTGGGTGGCAGAAGGAAAATCGTCATGGGAAATCGGGATGATCCTAGAAATCAGCGAGAATACAGTCAATTTTCACATCAAGAATGCGATGCGGAAGCTGGGGGCGACCAGCCGGATCCAAGCGATCGTCATGGCGATTCGCCTCAATGTTCTTTGAACTGGACTCGAACAGGAGCAAGCGCCAATTAGCTAAAGCGCGATGAGATTGGGTTGAATCGTCATCGCGCTTTAGCCTTTTGTTTGCGCATGGTCTTTTCGGAAAACCGCTTCGCACTTTTCCGGATCATGCGCTAGATTGTTGCTCCAGCTATTTGCAACATTTTGCCGGGGCACTATTCACTGAAACTGCAGACGAAATGCTCCGTCGAGACAAGCGATTGAAACCTCACGCTGCGGCAGGTTGTGAGCTCCGTAACCGTCGATGACGTGTCGGATCGGCTGATTGAGACGCTTCCGGCCGGGCTGCAGCGGCAACAACCAGCTGACCAGTCCGCCCGCTATCCTCCCGGCCGGGCTCCGGCGGCTGTACGTCGAGAACAATCAACTGAGAAGCCTGCCCGAGACCCTGTTGACGCAGCTCAGCTCTGAGTGCGAGGTTTCCCTGGAATTTACTCCCCTGCCCGAGCCGGTGCTGGCGAGTGTGGCGGCAGCTCTGAATGCCGGACTATGACGGCCCGGAGGTCTCCTTCTCGATGGAAGGAGAAGCAGCGCAAGGTCAGGTGCGGCCGCTGGCGGAGACGGTGGCGGACTGGCCCGATGGCGAGCCGGAGATGGTGACCGCTGGCAGGACTTCGCCGAAGAGCCGGGTGCCCAGGAATACGCGCGCTTCCTCGACAGGCTGCGCGGCGCCGTGAACTATGGCAATGAGGCGTTCCGGCAGGCGGTGCGCGATGATCTGAGGCAGGCGGCGATCAGGCCGCCATTGCGTAAGCTGTACTTCCAGCTGGACCTCGATGCGAGCGAGACTTGCGAGGATCGCATCACTTTGACCTGGAATGGCATGCAGACCGCGCGCCTGACCGCTGATGTCGAGGACGGGGTCTATGACAATCGGCTCGACGCACTGCTCCAGCGCGGCCGTGTCATGTTCCGTTTGGAGGCGCTGGACGGGATCGCGCGCGAGACCGTCAGTTCGTTTCCGCCGTGCCGCCCGAACGCCGACATCGAGGTCTATCTTGTCTACCGAAACCAGCTGCGGGACCCGCTGGAGCTGTCGCACATCGCGCCGGACATGCGCTTCCTCGACGTCTTCCACGTCAGTGAGAACGATGTTGCCGGGGCCTAGAGGTCGGTGCGGAACCAAGAGGCGGCGGGGTTCGCCGACTATCTGGCAACGCGTTGGCAACCCTGGGAGACGGTGGTGCGCCGCATCGCACCCGACGAACATGCAGCGATGCGGCAGCGGCTCGCCGATGCGATGGGCGAGGAGTTCGACAGCCGCCTGGGGCAACGACTGGCCGAACATCACCTGACCGGCAACGCCGATGCCGCGCGGCAGCCCGGGGTCCAATCAGTCGTGAAATCGCCCGCAAGATCATGGTCCCGCTCACGCAGAAGGTGCTCGCAGATCGCGGCCTTGCGCTGTGAGGCGGCCCTTCAGTGGCAAAGCGATATCAATCCAGCGTTTGCGCGACCGCGGATCTATGCAGTTCAGAGCAATTCAGCAAGCCAAAGCTCTTTCAACGTTGTCGCATGATGTCCACCCGCGCGGAATGCGGCGGCCTGACATTTGGTCGCACCCCATGCGGGTAAACTGAGCTGGGTGCAGCGGCCGCTGCGGCGCCGTTTGCTGAAGAAACTGCCCCGCCGCCGCCGGCTTGTCATGCTCGCTCTCGAAAGCGCGTGTTTCGATTGAGCGAGCTCATTCTGCAGCGCTGTCGTTCAGAGTATCTTGTTCTTCGATTTCAAATAACTCTCGAAGTGAAACACGGGGAACGCTCATGACCGGCACAAGGCTGAGACATTACGGCTGGGGACGGGAAGGCGAAGGCATGAGCGCGGAAGAGCGGGCGTTTGTCCTCGGCCGCGCCAACTGCGCGGTTCGGACTTCGGCAATCAGATATTCCGCTGAAATGTCCACCGCCTTTAATCTGTTGCCTCGATCGCTTTTGCACCGCATCTGCGCTTCGGCACGAAGGCTGCTGCGGACGCATTACAAATGAACCCCCGCGCAATTGGCAAGCCACTTCATAGCTGCAGGCCGCGGTCCCCGAGCACCTGGTGCATGGTCTCGCTTTTGATCTTGCGAACGAGTTCGTTCAATATTTGGGCTCCGAACACCCGCTCGGCATCGGGGTCGCCGGTCAGCTCCTGATCGGCGAGCCGTTGCTTCAGGCGACTCTCGAACTCCTCGCCCATCGCATCGGCGAGCCGCTCCTTCATCGCCGCATACGGTTCGGGTGCGATGCGGCCTACCACCGTCTCCCAAGGCTGCCAACGTGTCGCCAGATAATTTCCGAACTCCGCCGCCTCCCTGTTCCGCACTGATGTCTCGGCCGCGACAAGGTCGCCCTTGGTGACGCAGGAGACGCCGAAGAACAACATTTCCGGCGCGATGTGCCACAGCTCCAGCGGCTCGCGCAGCTGGGTCTGATATGCAAGATAGACCTCGATCTCGTCGATGTTGGCGTTCGGGTCAGCACGGCGGAGCGAGCGGATATTCTCGCGGGCTATCTCCTCCAGCGTATCCAACCGGAACGCGACGCGGCCCTGCTGAAGGAGTTTGTCGAGCCGCTCGTCATAAGCCCCATCCTCGACATCAGCATTTAGGCGTACGGTCTGCATGCCGTTCCAGGTCAAGGTGACACGATCCTCGCAGCTCGCGGTCGCTCCGAGGGCCAGCTGGAAGTACTGTTCAAGCAATTGAGGCCTGGTCACAGCATGCCGCAGATCCTCGGCCACGGTCTCCCGGAACGCGTTATCGCGATAGCTCACGGTGTCCCGTAGCCTATCGAGGAACAGCGCGTATTCTCGGGCACCAGGCTCGCTGGCGAAGCGCTGCCAGGCGGCCACTACCTCCGGCTCGCGATCGAGCCACTTTTCGAGGGCATCCCGCAGAGCCCGTGTCTGACCCTGCGACGGGAGGGCGTCAGGCACCCTGTTCAGCAGGTTGCCGCCGACGTTGAGATACTGAAGCGTCTCCGGGAGAGTGCCAGGCAGATTTGTTAGCCGATTGTTGCTCGCGTCGAGCCACCGCAGGCCGATCGGGAGTGCGGCAGGCAGGCTGCTCAGCCGGCAGTTGCTGGCGTTAAGCCGCCTGAGCCCGGCCGGGAGGGCGTCAGGCAGGCTGCTCAGCCGGCGGTTGCCGCCGACGTTGAGATCCTGAAGCGTCTCCGGGAGAGTGCCAGGCAGATTTGTTAGCCGATTGTTGCTCGCGTCGAGCCACCGCAGGCCGACCGGGAGTGCGGCAGGCAGGCTGCTCAGCTGGTTGTTGCTGACGCTGAGACCCTGGAGCCCGACAGGTAGTGCGGCGGGCAAGGCGGTCAGGGACAGGGACATCAAATTGAGCGGCTCGTGGAGATGTCCCGCCTCTTGCCAAGCTCTCGTTTGTATTATCGCTTGTTGCCGATTCTCGTCCTGCCCCCCTTCGGCAGCCCATTCCTGGAGCGTCCGCTCCTGCGACGAGGTAGGCCCGGCCGCGCCCGCCCGCGTTATAGCTTCGACCCACTGCGCCGCAGCTTGGGTGAGACCGCATAGGCAACCTTGCCGGTGCCGTCGTTCGGAACTTTCGGGTGCAATTCCAGGGCCCTGCTCAGCCCGTCCTGTATTCATCAATGCCGTCTTCTCCGCCTAGCAATTCACGCGAAATGCGCCGGAGCGTGTTGCTCCAAGCCGCCGCCGTTGTCAGCGCACATGGTGATCAGCGACCAACGATGGAGCTGGCGATCAACGACGGCGGTTGCCGCCATGCGGCCGCCGAAACGCGCCTCATTCGCCGGCCGAGCAATCGCGCGCCGGGAATCCGTCTCGTCGAATGGGCGCGTCTTGTTAAAGCCATCTATCATTTTCTGCAGTCAGATTTGAGCAAATCAAGACGACCTGTCCGTCGAGCTGCTCATGCTACGCGGCCCAGCTGTCGACAAGCTGACGAGCCTCGAACGACTAACGATACGCCGACGAACGCCCACCGATGTCTCTCGAGCCGTGCGGCGGCGCTCAGGATTAGCGGCGAGCTCACAGTGACCCGGCGCTGCGTATTTCCTCCAGATGGAGTTGGAATCCGGTGAGATGAAGGGCTGGCCTCGAACGACAGCGCTGGATCCAGGTCGCGCAGGCTGCTCGAACACGCCAGATCAAGATGGCTGCGATTTGGCGCCGCCCTGCCGCCGTTATCTATCGCAGACCATGCCTTCCGTCAGGCTTCAGCTAAGAGCGGGCGTTTGTCCTCGGCCGATACCATGCCAATTTTGGCGCCGGCGAATTCGATACGGTCACTGTTTCCGGCGTCGAAGACCTGTCCTTCTGGGAGCCGCGGTGTCCCGCCACCTTCGTTCACACCGTTCTGCACGACCGAACGCTACGACCGCGCCGCGCGCACTTACGGCAAGTCCTATCGCATTACGTCAGGGCCATGCTCCGCGATTACGATTGCGCGCCCGATGTCGTGGCCTATGGGCGCACGCGCACGCAGCACAGGTCCGATGGCAGCGTCAGCGTTGTCAGGGTCGCCGGGGCGGACTGGCAGTTTGTCATGTCGGCCAACATGGGGGCTACATCGATCGGGAACCGTTCGAAGCGAACCAGCGGCGCCTTGCCGATAACGCCGGCGCCTTCGGCCGCGAACGGCCGTCCGGGCCGACGCGCTTTTCCGGAAGCAAGAGCCGCAGACTCAAATCCTGTCACTGCGACCAATTCGGGCGTCTAGCTCAACTCGCGCGCTATTGCTGGACGTCATCATACTCAAATCCCATATTTGGCACGTTGGGTCGGTACCGGATGCTTTTCCGTGACGGTAACTGCCCCGACGCCAGTTCGCGTTCAGACCTTCGATGTACTACAAATCACAAGATTATTTCGATCCCATGCGTCAAGTTCGTCCACCGGGTATAGGACGGCTTTGCCGATCTTGACGTATGCAGGTCCGATTCGCATTGCGCGCCAGCTCCGCGACGTGCCCACTGTGACCTCGCCACGTATCGTGCAAGCACTTCCTCGGGCGTAAGGAATTTGGCGTCCGACATTCGTATTCTCCATCACTCCGCCGCACGACACGTCACGGTCGAAATGGCCGATGTTGATACCCTGAATGACGAAAAAACGTTATTCTCGATAAGCCTGCGTCGCTCGCGTCAAACGCGGACGACTTGGCGTGTCGGGCTTCGTTGATGGTCGCAGGATGGCGTGACGGAGCGCAATAAAAATACTTGCGCCGCTTGGCCCCAGGTCCACGATGTATCGAAGGCTGCGCGGGGCGTTCGTGGCGGACCAGAAAGGGAAGTTGCGCAGGCTAGTGCTCTCGGCTGAGTCGTGTCCCCATTGATGGTGTAGCTCGGCAGAGCCAAGCCGTCGCACGCGCGCCCCCACATAGCGCCGTAGCGGGCGGCTTTGCGGTGGTCACCGGCGGTTCGCCGGTAGGGTCGGGTTGCTGACACCAACCTGATTCGAGGAACCACCGATGACTGATGAGATGATGAACCTCCGCACGCTCGTGGAGAAGACCCCTGACGCGGATCTGCTGCGGGAGATGATTGACTTTGCGGCCCAGCGATTGATGGAGCTGAAGCGGAACCAGACCGGGGCTGCCTACGGCGAGAAGAACCCCCAGCGTCTGGCGCAGCGCAACGCTACCGCGACCGGACCTGGGAGACCCGCGCCGGCACGGTCGAGCTTCGTATCCCCAAGCTGCGCGACTAGCCAAATTGTCTTCGGAAGTTTTTTCGTTGCGCATTTTCGGGAATCACCGCGCGGGCGACGTGTGTCCCCATTGTGCCCCAATTATTTCGGGGTACACCTCACGGGAGGCGAATCCATAACCTATTGATTTAATGTAATTAATGGTGGACGCACAAGGGATCGAACCTTGGACCTCTCCCGTGTGAAGGGAACGCTCTCCCGCTGAGCTATGCGTCCGGGATATGTGACGTGCCGACGGCCGATGCCGGCCGGTCGAAATGGTGCTTCGTCAGAGCGTGCGATTTACGAAGTGCCGGGTAGGGGTGTCAAGCCAAACCCCGCGGAATCAGGCCCCCTGCTGACGGGCGCGGGAGGCGTGGGACTGCAGCGCCCGGATCCGTTCGGCCAGCGTGCGCCGCCTTCGGGC
>NZ_JACMYO010000267.1 GCF_020889685.1 Bradyrhizobium oropedii | reverse complement strand
CGACCAACCGGCCGGTGCCGGGTGCCACGGTCGACATTTATCGTGTGTCGGCGGAGACCGGCGAGCGCATCGGCGGCCCGCTGCACAGCTCGCAGACTGGCGCCGATGGCCGCTGGGGTCCGGCGCAGGTCGATTCGTCCTGGCCGCTCGAATTCGTGCTGACTTCGCCTGACGCGGTGACGACGCATATCTATCGCTCGCCGTTCCCGCGCTCCTCCGAGATCGTGCATTTGCGCGCGGCGCGGTCGCTCTCGCCGGCCGATTCCGGCGCGGGCGCCATCGTGCTGATGTCGCGGCCGCGCGGCTATTTCGGGCTGCCGCGCGACATCGTGCTGTTCGACGGCAAGGAGCCGGCGGATATCAAATCCGGCGTGCCGACCGATGCGGTGACGACGTTGCGGCTCGCCGCAGCCGATGTCGGCCGTCCGGTGGCCGCGATCTTCAACGGGGAGCGCATTGTGATGCGGGCCTGGCCGGCATCGGAGAACCGGATTGCGGTTGCCGAGCTGACTTATTAGGTCTGGTGAAGGGGTCCGCGCGCCTTCATGGCGCCGGGATCGCATGGCCGGATCGGCCGTTGCGTGAGGCAGGAAGCGACGACCATGAGCATAGCCGAAGTCTACGACATCACGGTCACGCGGCGGCCCCTGGTCCCGCCGGCTCCGCCGCGCGCGCCCGCCGACATGGGCGCGTTCCAGCGGATGCGGGTGATGCGCAACTCGCCGATCGAGACCTGGGGCCAGCGGGCCTATGAGGACGACATCGTTCAGGGCCGCTTTCTCAATCACTCGAGCTTCATTCTCAACACGCCGGACGCGATCCGCCACGTGCTGGTCGACAATTACGAGAACTACACCCGCACGCCGGCCGGCATCCGCGTGCTGCGTCCGATGCTGGGCGAGGGACTGCTGATCGCCGAAGGCCGCGCGTGGAAGCATCAGCGCCGCACGCTGGCGCCGGCGTTCACGCCGCGCGCGGTGACGACGCTCGAGCCATACATGATCGCGGCGGTCGACGAGACCATCGTCAAGCTGAAGGCCGCGAGCGGCGGCCCGGTCGATCTGCGCGAGGTGATGCAGCGGATGACGCTGGAGATCGCCGGCCGCACCATGTTCTCGTTCGGCATGGACCGCCATGGTGCGGCGTTGCGCGACTTCGTGATGGAGTATGGCGACACCCTGGCGCGGCCGCACATGCTGGATCTGCTGCTACCGTTGAACTGGCCCACTCCGCAGGATTTCCGGCGCGCCCGCTTCCGCAAGCGCTGGACCGCGTTTGTCGGCCAGCTGATGGCCGAGCGCCGCGCCGCCGGCAAGGACGACAACGCGCCGGCCCGCGACCTGTTCGACCTGATGGGCGCCGCGCGTGACCCCGAAACCGGCCAGGCGTTTACCGACGCGCAGCTCGGCGACCAGGTCGCCACCATGATCCTGGCCGGCCATGAGACGACCGCGACCGCACTGTTCTGGGCGCTCTATCTGCTGGCGCTCGATCCCGATACCCAGGAGCAGTTGGCAGCAGAAGTCAGGAGCGTGGCAGCGAATGGCACGCTCGATATCGAGCGACTGAAATTCACCCGCGCGGTGGTCGACGAAACCATGCGGCTTTATCCGCCTGCGTTTTTGATTGCGCGTGCGGCGGGCGGGCCCGACACCATCGCCGGCCGTCCGGTCAGGAGGGGTGACGTAATCCTGATCGCGCCGTGGCTGCTGCACCGGCATGAAAAGCTGTGGCGCGAACCGAATGCGTTCGTGCCGGCGCGCTTCACGACGGGAACGCCGCCTGATCGCTTCGCCTATCTGCCGTTCGGTGTCGGCGCACGGGTCTGCATCGGCGCGCATTTCGCGCTGGTCGAGGCGACGCTCGCGCTTGCGAAGATCATCGGCGCGTTCCGCGTCGCGCTGGCGGACAAGGATCCGGTGCTTCCGATCGGCGTCGTGACGACACAGCCGAACCGCTCGCCCGTATTCACGATCAAGCCGCGCTGACCTTGCGCGGCGGTGTTCCGATGCTCATCTCTTCGTTTGAGCATGGTCTTTTCGGAAAACCGGTCTCCACTTTCCGGATCATGCTCGAGGGGCTCACCATGAGCGATACGCAGGCCCATTTCGCAGTCCTCAGGCAGACGGCCGATCCGGCCGTCGCCGAAGCCTTGCAGCAGCTGATCGCCGATGGTCATGATCGCGAGCTCAATCGCATCAACGCTCTGGAGTTCGCGGACCGAACCGGGCTCGACCAGGAGAAGGTGATCTCCGGCTTTCTGCATGCCTCCCGGCTCGGCCTGTTCGACATGAGCTGGAACGTGCTGTGTCCGGGTTGTGGCGGTGTGCTCGATGCCCACACCACGCTGAAGTCGCTGCGCCATGACGACTATAATTGCGCGCTGTGCGCAGCCGGCTACGAGGCCTCCGTCGACGAGCAGGTCGAGGTTGCCTTCACCGTCAGTCCGCGCGTCCGCCACATCGCCGCGCACGATCCCAACACGCTGCCGATCTGGGAATACTTCCGCCAGATGTTCTGGAGTTCGGGGATCGAGTTCGACGAGAGCTCGGTGTCGACCCTGATCAACGAGGTGACGCTGGAGGGGCTCGAATTGCCGGCCGGCGAGAAGGCGATCCTGTCGCTCAATCTGCCGAACCAGTTCATCATCGTGTTCGAGCCGGTGACGCATTCGGCGCATTTCTTTGCCGTCGAGGGCGAGCCGACCACCGAGCGCCAGCAATTCTCGATCGCGTTCAACAAGTCGCATGCACCGACCGGCACCTCGACGATGCGGCCGGGGCCGCTGCGGCTCTCGCTGGAGAATCACGCCGACGTTCGCGTGCTGCCTTCGGTGTGGATTGCGGGCGATCCGCTGCACAAGCTGCTCGGCAAGCGCAAGCCGATCCTGACCGCGAAGCGGATGCTGTCGAACCAGACCTTCCGCGATGTGTTCAGGGCCGACAACCTCACCGTCGACCAGCGGCTGAAGATCACCGCGCTGACCTTCCTGTTCACCGATCTGAAGGGTTCGACCGCGCTCTATGAGCGGGTCGGCGATCTCGCCGCATTCGACCTGGTGCGTGCGCATTTCCATGCGCTGCTCGAGATCATCGCCTCCGAGCGCGGCGCCGTGGTGAAGACGATCGGCGACGCCGTGATGGCGACCTTCATCCGACCCGAGCACGCATTGTCGGCAGGATTGCGCATGCGGGCGGCGATGAAGCAGCTCAACACCGAGCGCGGCAAGGAAGATCTGGTCGTCAAGATCGGCATCCATGAGGGGCCGTGCCTCGCGGTGACGCTGAACGAACGGCAGGATTATTTCGGCCAGACCGTGAATATCGCAGCCAGGGTGCAGAGCCTGTCGACGTCGCAGGAAATCCATTTGACCCAGCCGGTGATGGAATCCGCTGCAGTCGCAGGGATCCTCGATCGCGCGGCGATCAAGCCAATCCAGAAGGAAGCGGCGTTGCGCGGCATTGCCGACAAGCTCGTGGTGTACGAGATACCGTAGTCATATTTCTGAAACGTAATGCTTGCCGAAACGTAATGTCGCAGCGGGAACCTGCGCGGATTGCGTCGGTTCTGTTTCCACGCCATATACATTTCAGTTTCATCCGACAGAGAGAGCGATGCTCGACGGACTCCGCCAATTCATTGCCGATATCGTCTCCCCCGATGCCCAGGCCGACCGCGCTTTCGATGACGGCGACTATCGCCTCGCGGCGACGGCGCTGTTGGTGCATGTGGTCTCGCTGGACGGTGAGCCGACGCCTGCCGAGACGCGCAAGCTGCACAGCCTGATCGAGAGCCGTTTCCAGCTCGATCCCGGCACCGCCGACAGGCTGATCGCCTCCGCCATGCGCGTCGAGGGCGAGGCGGTGGATCTCTATCACTTTACCAGCGTGATCATGCGCTCGGTGAATGAGGAGGGCCGGCTGCGCATCGTCGAGATGATGTGGGAGCTGGTCTATGCCGACGGCCAGGTCAGCGAGTTCGAGGACAACGTGGTCTGGCGGGCTGCCGATCTGCTCGGCATCTCCTCGCGCGACCGCATCGACCTCAAGCACCGGGTCGCCGAGAAGCAGGCGGAGCTGCCGAAGGGCCCGTGGGGCACCGCAGACGCGGCAATCTGACACGGTCACCTGCGCAAGCCTGAGCATCGTCGCCAGCGTCACGGATAACGAAATTTTAATGTCCATCGCGATTGTGGGCGATCCGACTGAAAATCTGGCGTTTCATCGCCAATTCGGCGGTCCGCGACTGTCCACAAGCCCATACGCGGCTTGCGTCCCACCGCATGCCTATGCTCTCGTCGCCCCGTTGGGGACCTCACTAGAATTTGCAGTAAGAGTTTGAAACGTGACCGAGCGTGTGACGCTGATAACCGGGGCATCGGCGGGCATAGGCACCGAACTGGCGCGCGTGTTTGCATCGAATGGTCACCGCGTGGCGCTGGTGGCGCGACGAGTCGATCGCCTGACGGCGCTCGCCGACGAGCTCACGGCCACGGGCGGCGCGGCGCCGATTGTGATTCCCTGTGATCTCCAGCAGACCGATGCGGGCGACAGGATCGCCGAGGCCCTGACCGCGGCCGGGGTCGAGGTCGAATATCTCGTCAACAATGCCGGTTTCGGCCTGTTCGGTCTCGCCATCGAGCGCGACCGCGCCGAACAGCTCAACATTATCAACGTCAACATCCGTGCGATGACCGATTTGACGCTGCGCTTTGCCGACCAGCTGATTCGCAACCGCGGCGGCATCCTCAACCTCGGTTCGATCGCAGGATTCCTGCCCGGCCCCGGCATGGCCGTCTACTACGCCAGCAAGGCCTATGTGCTCTCGTTCTCCGAGGCGTTGCGCTGCGAGCTGGCGCCGAAGGGTGTGCGTGTCACTGTGGTTTGCCCTGGTCCGGTGCCGTCCGAGTTCCAGGATCGTGCCGGCTTTGCTCCCGGGTTCGATTCGGCCATCCTCAACGTCGCGCCTGATGAGGTCGCCCGCCAGGCCTATCGCGGCCTGATGGCCAACAAGCGCGCGGTGCTGCCCGGCGCCTTCATCAAGCTGGTGCCGTTCCTGCTCCGGCTGTTCCCGCGCTCCTTCATCCTGACCGCGGTCGGCGGCTTTCAGCTCCGCAAGCGCTAGTTTCTCCAGAACAACCCTTGCATCGTCGTTAAGGCTGTCTCTGGCCCGCGATTTGCTTCGCCTGGGTGTGCGCAAACTCACACGATGTTAACGACCACTTAGCTAAGATCGCACCTTACGTGCCGAAACTTTAAGCAGAGGCCAAACCTTCAAGCTGAGGCAATGTCGCTCCGGTCTGACCAAACCCGCGTCGTGGTGCCCTTCGCAAACCGAAGGCCGGCCGCGGTCACGCCCGAGGATCAGACTAAAGCTCCGGCCTCGGACCAGGCGCCGCTGCGGCCGGTGCTGATCGTGCTGCATCAGGAGACATCGACCCCCGGCCGCATCGGCAACGCCTTGCGCGCGCTGGGCTACCCCCTCGACATCCGCCGTCCGCGCTTCGGCGACGCGCTGCCCGGCACGCTCGATGCGCATGCCGGCGCGGTGATCTTCGGCGGTCCGATGAGCGCCAACGATCCCGACGACTACGTGCGGCGGGAGATCGACTGGATCGCAATTCCCTTGCGCGAGCAGCGTCCGTTCCTCGGCATCTGCCTCGGCGCGCAGATGCTGGCGCGGCAGCTCGGCGCTCGCGTCGCGCCGCATCCGCAAGGCCGTGTCGAGGTCGGCTATTATCCGGTCAGGCCGACGCAGGCGGGCCGCGCGCTTTGCCCGGACTGGCCGGCGCGCGTCTATCACTGGCATGGCGAGGGATTTCAATTGCCGGCCGGCGCCGATTTGCTTGCAGCCGGCGATGATTTCCCGGTGCAGGCGTTCCAGTTCGGCAACGCCTTCGGCCTGCAATTCCATCCCGATGTGACCTACGCGATGATGCATCGCTGGACCGCGCGCGGTTGCACGCGGATGGATTCGCCGGGCGCGCAGCCGCGTCATCAGCACTTCGCCGAGCGCGCCGTGCACGATGCCGCCGAGCGCGCGTGGCTGACGCATTTCATCGATGGCTGGATCGCGCGGGTGCCGCAGCCGGTGATGCTGCAGGCCGCGGAATAGCCGCGCGGCGGAATTTCACGCCGCCTTTTCATTCTGATGGATGTGCTACTGTCGGCTGCCACGCGCGGGCCGTATCGCCGCGCGCATCAATAACAACAAGGCACAGGGAGATCGCCGTGAGCTACGAACACATCCTCTACGATGTCAGCGACAGGATCGCGACCATCACGCTCAACCGTCCCGACCGCATGAATGCGTGGACGGCGATCATGGAGCGGGACGTCCGCCACGCGATGGAGGCTGCGGCAAATGACGACGATGTTCGCGTCATCGTGCTGACCGGCGCGGGCCGCGGATTCTGCGCCGGCGCCGACATGGACGCGCTGAAAGGGATCGATCCCAACGAGGTCCGACGCGGCGAGAACATTCCGTTCGACATGAACCGCCGCGCCGATTGGCAGACGCGCTACGCCTACTATCCCGCGATCAAGAAGCCCGTGATCGCGATGCTCAACGGCGCCACCGCGGGCATCGGCCTGGTCCACGCGCTCTATTGCGACCTGCGCTTCGCCGCCGACAGCGCGGTGTTCACGACAGCCTTCGCACGGCGCGGCCTGATCGCCGAGCATGGCATCAGCTGGATGCTGCCGCACATCGTCGGTCACGCCAACGCACTCGATCTGTTGATGTCGGCGCGGCGGGTGTCCGCCGCGGAGGCGCTGCGCATCGGCCTCGTCAACCGGCTTTGCGCGCCGGAGAAGTTGCGCGAGGAAACCTACGCCTATGCCCGCGACCTCGCCGATTTCGTCTCGCCGAGCGCGATCGCGACTATCAAGCGCCAGGTCTACGACGTGCCGTTCCAGACCCTCGCCGAAGCCACCATCGACGCCAACCGCGAGATGCAGATCGCGCTCAAGGGCAATGATTTCCGGGAAGGCGTCGCGAGTTTTGTCGAGAAGCGGCCGCCAAGGTTTACGGGGACCTGAGGGGGAGGGTGCCGGCTAAAGTCCGTCTTCGCCCTTTGGGCTTCGCCGGACACCACGCTTCGCCCTTCAGGCAACTCGTGGCTGCGCCACGCGTAGCCCGAAGGGCGAAGCGTGGTGGAGCCAGGCGGGATCGAACCGCCGACCTCGTCATTGCGAACGACGCGCTCTCCCAGCTGAGCTATGGCCCCATCGCGACCGGGTGTTGCTGAGTGTCCCGGCCGTCAGTCGGGCGCCATTTACAGTCCCGCCCAAGGCCAAGTCAAGAACGGTGAAACAGCGGTTTTCGGGCTTTCCCGCCCGGAACTTCCCTTGTTTGCGGGGGGACGAACCGATATTTAGAGCATGATCCCGACCCGGCGGGCCGCGTTAGCGAGAAGTACGTAGCGGTTTTCCGAGAAGATCCTGCTCAAACAAGAAGCGCGCTGGCGGTTCAAGTCCGGTTTCGTTGCGCCGCTTTACCTGGTCGTCCCACCCGCGAGCCCCCATCATATGCGCGCTGTTCTCGACATCGTCATCATCGTCCTCGACCTCTATGTCTGGCTTCTGATCGCCTCCGCCATCCTGTCCTGGCTGGTCGCCTTCAACGTGGTCAACACGCGCAACCAGTTCGTGTCCGCGGTGGCCGAGTTCCTCTACCGGATCACCGAGCCGGTGCTGCGGCCGATTCGCAACGTGATGCCGAATCTGGGCGGCCTCGATATCTCGCCCATCATCGTGATCCTGATCATCATGTTCATCCAGCGGGTGATTGCCT
Organism: Bradyrhizobium oropedii; assembly: GCF_020889685.1. Lineage (GTDB taxonomy): Bacteria > Pseudomonadota > Alphaproteobacteria > Rhizobiales > Xanthobacteraceae > Bradyrhizobium > Bradyrhizobium oropedii. The sequence goes on along the minus strand of NZ_JACMYO010000267.1, from coordinate 1,337 downwards.
ATTACATCTATCCCAACGTGATCTGATCCCTGGCGATGGACCGCCGCTGATGGATCCTTGTTGATGGAGCCTTGGCGCTATTCCACCGAGGGCATCAGCATCGCCTTGCGCGTGACGCCGCGCGGCGGCCGCGACGACATCGACGGGATCGAGACGCTGGCCAACGGCCGATCCGTGGTGAAGGTGCGGGTCCGCGCCATTGCCGAGGGCGGTGAGGCCAACCGGGCGGTGACGGAGTTATTGGCCAAGGCGCTCGGCGTGCCCAAGGCCAGGGTGAAGCTGCTGTCGGGTGCCACCTCGCGGCTGAAGCAGGTGGCGGTCGACGGCGATCCGAGGCAGCTCGGCGACACCTTGAGGAAATTGACTGCGACCGCGCCGAACCGAGACACGAAGGACTGACATGACTGCCCGCATCATCGACGGAAAAGCCATCGCCGCCGAGCTTCGCGCCCGCGTCGCCGACGAGGTCGCCCGCGTCAAGCGCGACCATGCGCTGACGCCGGGACTCGCGGTCGTGCTGGTCGGCCACGATCCCGCGAGCGAGGTCTATGTCCGCAGCAAGCACACCCAGACCCAGGCCGCCGGCATGGCCTCGTTCGAGCACAAATTGCCGGAGGACGTGTCGCAGGCCGATCTGCTGGCGCTGATCGCGCGGCTCAACCGCGATCCGCTGGTGCATGGCATCCTGGTGCAGCTGCCGCTGCCGAAATCGCTGCACACCGAGACCATCATCAACGCCATCGACCCGGCCAAGGATGTCGACGGCCTGCACCCGAACAATGCCGGCCGGCTCGCCGGCGGCCTCGCCGCGCTGTCGCCCTGCACGCCGCTCGGCTGCATCATCCTGACCAAGAGCGTGCATGCCTCGCTCGAGGGCATGAACGCGATCGTGATCGGCCGCTCTAATCTGGTGGGCCGTCCGCTGGTGCAATTGCTGCTGAATGAGAACGCGACGGTGACGATCGCGCATTCGCGCTCGCGCGACCTGCCAAAACTCTGCGCCGAGGCCGATCTGGTCTATGCCGCGGTCGGCCGTCCGGAGATGGTGCGCGGCGACTGGCTGAAACCCGGCGCGACCGTGATCGATGTCGGCATCAACCGCATTCCGGTCCCCGGCGGCAAGCCGAAGCTGGTCGGCGACGTCGCATTCCAGGAAGCGCTCAACGTCGCCGGCGCGATCACGCCGGTGCCCGGCGGCGTCGGGCAGATGACGGTGGCGTGCTTGCTGGTCAACACGCTGCGCGCCGCCTGCGCGATTCACGGCCTCCCCGCGCCGGCGGTGTGAGCTCTTACCTCGCCCCGCTTGCGGGGAGAGGTCGGATTGCATCGTTAGATGC
>NZ_JACMYO010000266.1 GCF_020889685.1 Bradyrhizobium oropedii | reverse complement strand
TCGTTTACACCGGGATGCGTCGGACCGATAAGCAGTTGTAACGCCGTCTCTTTTCCGCAGGCGGGGCGTTCGCGCAACAGAAACCGCAACAGATTGGCCGGGCGGTTAGCTCAGCGGTAGAGCATCGGTTTTACACACCGTTGGTCGGGAGTTCGATCCTCTCACCGCCCACCAAATCTACGTAATCCGGCTCACCCATGCGTTCCGCCGATCGACCCACTACATTCCGCGGTCGGATGGGATTTAATCGCTCCACGGCCATCCTACAGCCTTTCCGGATTCGCGCCTATGACTGAGCTTACCCGCCGCCCAGACCCCGATCGCCAGGACTGCTGGCAGGTCTGGTATGGCGACATCCGCGCCGGATCGATCGCGCGCGCTGTCGGCGCGCCTGGCAACGCCGAGATGTGGCATTGGCACTGCGGCTTTTATCCAGGCAGCGACCCAGGGGAGTGCACCCGTGGTTCGGCCGGATCTCTGGATGAAGCTCGCGCCGCGTTCGCCAGCGAGTGGGATGCTTTCCTGAAGAAGCGCACCGAGGCCGACTTCGAGGCATGGCGCCATCATCAGGCGTGGACCGCGGAGAAGTACCGCCGCTTCGATCGCGGCGAGCGAATGGACCCTCATTGGAAGGGATAGCGATGCCCATCGCCCGAAAGTCGATCGACATTCCCGCCGAGGTCGCTCACCGGTTCGTGGCCGATATGCAGGCCTATCATGCCGAGCAGGACATCATCGCGCGCGATCGGATCGCCGTCGGAACCCGGCACATGCTGCTGGACCACATGCCGGCGGGAACGAAACTCCGGCTGAGCGAGGTCAAGGCACTCTTCGACCAGATGAGGTCGATCTCGTGAGCCCACGGTGCGCGGCATGTGATGACAGTGGCTGGGTCTGCGAGAACCATCCCGATCGGCCGGCCTTCGGCGATCGCGCCTGTGAGTGCGGCGGTGCCGGCGCACCTTGTGACAAGTGCAACCAGGTCGGCGAGCGCGAGACGCCGCGCCTGCCGAAGGGCTTCAAGACCTTAGTCGACAAGAAGGGCTGGCGGCATTGATGCGCCGCTGCAATGCCCCAGCTTCCGCCGCATTATCACCTTGCACACCTTTGGCTGGATCTCACCCGCCAGCTGCATAAGACCGTTGCGCCGGACTTGCAGGCGCAGTTTGGCTCGAGGGCGAGCCTGATGCTGATCGCCACGGCCGTCTATCTCGGCACGCTCGAGGAGCGACCGATGACTGCGACCAAGCTGGCAGACTATGTGGGCATGCCTCGCGCCACCGTGATCCGGCGGCTTCGCTCCCTGTGTCGTCGCGGCGCGGTGGAGAAGGCCGGCCACCATTACCGGACGCCAGCAAAGCGCCTCGATCGAATCGGGCGTGAAGACCACCGACGGCTGGTCCAGCTCGTGCGCACCGCCTCGGAGAATCTCAAGCGCTAGTTGTGCGCTCCCGTTAACCATCCGTTGGCTAGAGCGTCCATTTTGGACGGTCGGTTCCATCCGACTAGGCGCGCATGTGCTTTGATGCACCACCCAGACGCGAACAGGAGCATTGTCTGGAACGGGGAAGTTCATGACAAGAAAAGACAAGACACTTCGGTATCTCGAAAAGGAAGCACAGATCATCACCCAGAACGAGACGCACGCCGTCGTGGCGGTGCGTATCGAGAAGGCCTTCTTCAGTCGAAACCTTCTCCTGCTGGCGTCCCTCGCCAAACTCATCGTCCTCGGCGAGCCTACGCCCTGATACGCAAAAAAGGCCCCGCCTTCCTTGCGGACAAGCGGGGCCTCTATGAGGGACACGGCCGGGACCGTCCCCGAAAAAAAACACATCTGCCAGTTGCTTTCAGCCGCAGGTTGAGCCAGCTTCCCGCCATAATTTGGATTTTTGGGGTTTGGAAGTTGGGAGTTACATTGCGCGACGCGCCCGTGGTCGGCGCTGCGGCACGCTTTCGATTCGACATCAATGCGTTGCGCGCCATCGCGGTAATTGCCGTGCTCGGATATCACCTTCAGATTCCCGGGTTTGCTGGCGGCTTCGCTGGCGTCGACGTTTTCTTGGTCATCACCGGCTATCTGATGACTCGGAAGGCGCTGAACGATCTGATCGTCGGTCGCTTTTCGTATCGCGACTTCACCGCAATGCGACTGCGACGGATCTATCCCGCCTTGGCCGTCGTTGTCGTCGTCACCGCGATCGCCGAGTGGTTTGTGACCCTGCCGGGAGAATACTTCCGGCATCTGCGCCAGGCATGCTACTCGCTCTTCTTCCTGTCGAACTTCGCGTACGACAACGACAACGGCTATTTCGCGATGGCGGCCCAGACCAAGCCGCTTCTGCACACCTGGTCGCTCGCGATCGAGTGGCAGTTCTATATCTGGATGCCGCTGGCGGTTTGGCTGGTCTGGCGCCGAAGCTCCTCATCGAACGCCACCGCCACGGTCGCGCGGATCTTCGTGATCGTCGTAGCCGCATCCTTGGTCTGGTGCGTGTGGGAATATCATCATGACGCCATGGGATCAGCATTCTTCTCCCTGCGCGCGCGGGCATGGGAACCGCTTGTCGGCGGCTTGATCGCCATTGCGGAGATCAGGCGACGAGCTTCCGGTCTTCCTTCTCCACGCCTGCTATCCAGCTCGGTGCCCGCGATCGCTGGCTGGTTCCTGATAGCCGCATGTATCATCACGCCACTGCCGAAAGCGAGCTGGCCTGGTCCGCTGACGCTGCTGCCGGTTGCCGGCGCTGCGCTGGTGATCTGCGCCGGCCGAATGAACTCGAGCTTCATTCGGCTTCCTATTGTCCAGTCGATCGGCGACTGGTCCTATTCGATCTACCTGTGGCATTGGCCGATCTGGGTCCTGGCCGGTGGTTGGCTGACCCTTCACGGGTACGCCGCTGACGCAGCGGCAAAGGCCTTGATGGTCGTCGCGACCATCGGTATCAGCGCGTTCTCCTATCGGTATGTTGAGCAGCCGATCCGCATCAGGCGTGATCTCTGGACCGACAACCGGCTCCTGGCCGGCTCCGGCGCCGTCTTCGCGTCCTTCCTCGCATTCACGATCGCCGGCATCGTGACGACTGGCTTCCCCGGCAGGCTTCCATCATATCTGCAAGCGGCCGAGCTGGCCCGCAAGACGGACACGCCCCGTGATGAATGCTTCAGAAATTCCAACTCGGTGAAGCGAGCCAGCGAGATCTATTGCCGGTTCGGGGGCGGCAAGGGAGCGGGAGAGCCTGCCGTCATCCTGTGGGGGGACTCATTCGCAAATCAGTTCCTCGATCCGCTCTCATCGGCTGCATCAGGCCTCGGGCTGCAAGGGTTCATCGCAACCCAGAGCGCATGCCGCGCCTTCCTCGATGACGACGGCAGGAACGCAAATGACACCCCGCAATGTCGTAGTTTCAACGGTGAGACATTGCGATTTGTCCTGTCGAAGCCCGCGCCTAATATCGTCGTGCTCGCAAGCAACTGGAGTGACGCGACCGAAATCGCGGCGCTTGTCGACAAGCTGCTATCCAACGGCAAGACGGTAATCCTCGTGAAGCCGTTGCTCAACATCAGCTTCGACGTTCCGCAGAGGTGGATCGAAGACCAGATAAGGGCGGGAAAGGCCATCAATGAATGGAAGGTGCCGGCGGACCCGGCTCTGACGATGGAGGCGCTGCGGACCGGCGTTGATCGGATCCTAGCCGACCGCCGAAGCAATTCCCGGCTGATCGCGATCGACCCGCAGCAGGAGATATGCAGCGGCGGATATTGCTACCTCGTGCAAGACGGGCAGGCCAATTTCCGCGACACGGCGCACATCTCGAACGTCAATGCCAGTCGGTATGAGGGGCAGTTCGCAAGGGCCTTGAAGGCCGCGCAGACCGCGGCGCTGCAACAAGCGTCAGCTGAAACGAAAAAAGAGCCCCGCAGCCCGTAGAGGGCGAGCGGGGCTCCATTTCGTTTGACGGTCTTGTCCTCAAGATCAGTCGATCGTTCCATCCTTCTTGGCTTTTCGCGCGGCTCTGCGCCGGAGCAATGTCACGATGCCGGCGACAGCCGCGGCGTTCGTGTTCAATCTGGCGTTGATCTCATCTAGGGTCTTGCGGACATTCTCAATGTCGAGGTGCATCTCAACCAGGTGCTGAACCAGCCAAGGGCTTTCGATCTGGACCGGAACCGGCGTCGGCGCTGGCGCCGCTGGCTTCTCGGCTTGGTGTGGCTGACGCTTCACCGCGGAAAATGCCAGCAGCGAGGCGATCACCAGCACCAGGATCGCGACCGCACCTTGCACCAACGGCCATTCCTTCAGGACGGCAAAGGCATCCTTAATCAACTCTGCCATGGTCAACCAGCGCCCTGCACATTGCGATCAGCTCGACCATCGAGAGAACGAGATAGACCCATATGCCGGGAGATGGCGGATTTCCGGTATCGGCTTGGTAGAGGAAAAGGGACGTGCACATCTGCGCCCAGACTGAGGCACCGATGAACGCACCGCAGGCGCGCAGCTTCGGACCGTAATAGGGCCACGAGCCGTTAGCGACCAGAGCCGCTAGCCGCAGCACGCCGCCGGCGCCGAAGAAGATCACCATCCATGTAGGGCCGGTGACTTGCAGAATGAACCTGAACACTGAGGCCCGGATGGAGTCGGGCCAGGCCAGGATGTGGACGCTGAGCGCGATCATCATCCAGCTGGTGGCGAGCTCGAAGAGCCGGTTCTGGAAGTGTCGGAGTGTGACGTGGATCAGCTTTCCTAGCGTCATCGCCGTGCTCCGAATCTCATCTCATCATCCAGATCGAGAAGGGGCGAACGATCGCGCACGAGTGCGGATGCAGTCGGTGGCAGCGGCAGCCATGCGCGCGATGCGTCGCGGTTGAACCGACGGACGGCGCGAGGAGAAAAACCGCCAGGAGGCAGGCCCTGAGATACATGGCAGGTCTCGCTTTCGGCAGAGAGGATCCAACGGCGCGCGGCGATGGAGCGGCCGCGCGCCGGATCAGGCTTCAATCAGCCCAGCGTCAGCGCGGGCAGGGTGATCGGCGCGGCCGCCGGGAAGACGCCGGTGAGCGCGCCGGCGCCGACCGTCACGCCGATGAGGCCGAGCGTCTGCACCAAGATGGTTCGCTCGTCCTGCAGCAGCGCAGCGCAACCGACCTTCAGGTAACCGGGCAAGCCGGCCTTGATCTGGGCGATCAGGTCGCGCTTGCGCTGGAACAGCACGATCACATCATACGGTGCCTGGGCCTTGATGGCCTGCACCTGTGGCAGTGACTGCAAGAACTTGATCTGGGCAGGGTAGCAGGCATGTGCGATCGGATCGCGGAAGCTGGTCGGATCTGACGGGTTGGTCAGCGTCGCAGCGTCGTCGTCGGCCTCCTGCACCGCGGCGACAACGTTGGTGACGAACTCGGCCTTCTTCGCCGCAATTTCGTCCATCAATGTCTTCAGCGGGTCCGCCTGCGCAGTCGACTTGGCCGCCGGCGCGCGGACCTTGATGCCCTGAGCCTGAGCGCTTCCGGAGAAAGCGAACAGTGTGGCGCTGATGATGATTGCGAGCAGGATCGCGATCGCGCGCGCGGTCTGGGTGACCGCGGCCTGCGCGGCCGCCGTGGCCTCGACCTTGGCAGCATCCGGAGAACCAGAGGTCGCCAGCTGCGCCAGAGTCTTGTTTGCCAGCGAGTTCACCGCAATGCTATCGACACCCGGCATCGCCGCTACGGTCTTCACCATGCTGCCCTGCGAGGAAAACATCGTGACGAGGCCGCCGAGGAAGATGTTGCCGAGGCTGGCGACGGCGATGATCGCCTTCACCGCAGTACCCGAGATGAACAGATCGGAAAGATAGTTGCTGCCTCCGATCAGCGTGCCATTGAACAGCAAAATAATGCCGATCCACTGGAGGAGGGTGAGGTCGCTCAACTTCATGCTGCTTGCTCCTGCGATGCTTGCGCCAACAGAACGTTGAGCGCGGTTTCATAGAGTTCGATGTGATGCCACGCGAAGATTCCGTCCTTGAAGAACTCGTCATCGCGCGGCTTGCAGAACACCGGAATGACCGGTGTGGGGTGGACGTACTGAAGAGGCGGGAAGCTGAACGGGACGTCCGTCACCAGGTCGTGGTGCAGCTCATCGCCGTTGCGGTACGATCGGCCGGGCACGGTCTCGACGATCTTCGCGAGATCGAGCATTCCCGGTTTTGGCTCGCCGAAAGCGACGCGCGCGATCGGCGCGGCGCCGTCGGTGACCATCAGCGCCGTCAGGACGGCGGCGCGGGCAGCGCCCAGCGAATGGCCGGCGACGATGGCCGGTTGCGTGAGTAGCGGCCGCAGGTCGCTCCACACGTGCTCCATGCCAGCCCAGAAGCCGATATGGACGTGTCCGACCCGACTGTTTGTCGCCATCGCGCGGAGGTCGCGCACCCAATCCAGCGTGGTCACCGAGCCGCGGAAGATGACGAGGTCGATGCCGGGCAGATTCTTGATGGCCCAGCAGACGCCGTCATCCTCGCCGGCATCAAAATGATCGAAATCGATCATCGCGGTCGGCTTGTAGATCATGCCGCAATAGGAGGCGATCAGGGCATCGTTGGGCGACGCGGTCATCGCGCTTCCCTCTCAGTGCCCGGGATCACATGCCCGTCGTCGGTGATCTCCGAGCAGACAATCCTGTCGGAATTGATCTCGCACCGATAAGGCTTCCCGGGATCGACAAGCGGCCTTCGCGGACTGACGCTCTGGTAATGCCCTTCCTGGGTGACCCACGATGGCGTTCTGACAAGAAGGTTCCAGACGCTCGGCTCGGCCATCAGCGGCCGTGTCGTGACGAGCAGGATCAGCAACGCGGCGCAGACGCGCGCACGCGCAGTGGAGGTCAACATGTTTGAGGCTCCGCTCTATCCGAACGAAAAGGACTTGACGATGGACTCTGCGTCCGTGTGGACGTTGAGCCGCTTGGGCTCGCGGTCGATCGAGCCGGTGTTGAATGCCGGATCGGTCACATTGACCGAATAGCCTAGCGGTGCGGCGACCGACTTGATTTGGTCGATCGCGTTGATGAGCTGCTCGCCCTTGAAGCGCTCGAGCTCGCGGAGGAGGGCGGTCTTGGTCATGCTAAACCCGCGCGAGGCCGAGGTGGTCGAGAGTTTCGGGCCCGGCCAGGCCGTCGACCGTGAGATGTTCGCGCATCTGATAGGCACGAACGGCCGCGCGGGTCTCTCGACCGTAGGAGCCATCGACGGTGATGGGATCGGGCAGGGCGTGCTTGTCGTTCAGCATCGCCTGCAGCGCCTTCACGGAGTTGATATCGCTGACATCGATTATGAATCCGCCGCCGACCCCGACTGGTGCCGGCGCGACGTCCGGCACGATCGACGGTGCCTCGACGATGGGAAGTGCGCTGCCTATGGCAAGATCGGTGCGCAGCTGTCCGATGCGGAGCAGCACCGGAACGATGCCGTGCTGCACGTCATAGGTTGATGGCGACCATTCGCCATCGCTGACGTACTTTCCGCCCTTGCCGGTGGGCTTGTCGTAGATCGAGGTGCCGGCCCATAGATATCCGGTCGCGCGCCCATGAGCGCGTGGACCGAAGCCGTTCCAGCCTTCGCCCTTCCAGCACGCATATTCCATCGACCACGGCGACGAGTTCTGATCGAGACCATCGTAGCGGATATAAAACTTCATCGCGTCGAGCCGCGATTTGAACGGTCCTTTGCCGCGCGGAACGTTCACCGAGACACGGTCCCAGCGATCGCCCTGGCCGAGTGCGCGCGTCGGATCGCAGTCGCTCTCGCGCAGCTCGAGCGCGCCGATGAACGCCGGCGGAATGGCCGTACCCTGACACGCGGCGACATAAACATCGAGATTTTCCGGCCGCAGGATCTTCTTCGCGGCGGCGTCGATCGCCGCGGCCTTGCCTGGCGTCACGGTCATGTGCGCGAGATAAGCGGCATACTCCGCCGCCAGCGCTTTGAAAGGGTGCTGCATTGAGGGGATCCGAGTTGCGATGTTGATGGGTTAGGGGACTGAGACGATGATGATGCCGGAGCCGCCAGCACCGCCGGTGCCGTAGCCGGAGAACAGACCGCCGCCACCGCCTCCAGTATTTGCTGTGGCTGCGCCACCCGTGGTGCCTGACGAGCCGGAGCCGCCACCGCCTGCACCGCCTGAGCCGCCAGACGTCACGCCGCCGGCCCCGCCGCCGCCCGCGTATGTCGTGGCCGTACCAGAGATGGACGACGAGCAGCCTGCGCCACCCGCGCCGCCGGCCGACGACGCGCCAGCGCTGCCGACAGCATTGCAGCCACCACCGCCGCCTGCGGCATTGGTGCCGTTGCCGGCACCCCCAGCGTTGCCCTGACCGATGACACCCGAGCCGCCAGCGGACGAGTAGGAGCCGCCGCCCGATCCGCCACCGACGCCCGCAACTGTGTTTCGGCCAGCGCCGCCGCCAGTCGCGGTTAATCCGAGAGCTGCGGAATTGCCGCCGCTGGTCGCGTTGTTCGTCGCGGTCGCTCCCGCACCGCCGGCACCGACCGTCACCGTGTACGATGTGCCGACCGTCGTGGTCACCGAACCGGTGAGGAGGCCGCCGCCGCCACCACCGCCAGCGTCACCGCCACCACCGCCACCGACGATCAGATAATTCGGAAGCGTCGAGTTGATGTGACCGAAGAACGGCGAGGCCGTCGATGTGGTGAACGTATAGATCGTCGGTGACGTGGTCGGCGTCCACTTGATGACGATCAGTCCGGGCGTGCTTGAACCTCCCGAGCCGATATTGGGGTTGGCCCAACCACCACCGCCGCCGCCGCCGCCATAGCCGCCAGCGTTGCCACCGTTGCCGGCGACATTTGTGCCATTGGCCCAACCGCCGCCGCCACCGCCGCCGCCTGCGCCATAATTCGGCGACGAATTGTATTCGGTGCCAGTGCCGCCGTTACCGCCTGCAAAGGCGTTACCGGCTCCATTGTTGCCGCTGCCGCCGCCACCACCACCGCCGATCGAGCCAGCGCCACCGGCAGAGCCAGCACTTGCTGTGCCACCTCCAGAACCGAGCGGGCCAGCACCGCCGCCGCCACCGCCGATGCCAGCCGATGTATTGCCGACGCCACCACCGTCTGCGCCGCCACCGCCGCCGCCGCCGCCATTACT
>NZ_JACMYO010000265.1 GCF_020889685.1 Bradyrhizobium oropedii | reverse complement strand
AACCACAGGACTTTGTTGTTGAACAAGGCTGTGGCTCCAGCTTGCCCTTTCACCACGCCCGGTGGTTATGGGTCCCTGCTCCCGTGCGCAATTGCGCACTAGGCAGGGACGACGGCGGGAGCAGCGGCGCGGCCTCAGCTACGCCGCCTTCGCCTGCACGCTCTCGCAATACTCCGCGAGCCGATCAGCCAGCCGCAGGGTCGCGGGGCGGGCTTCGGGGGCGGCGACGAGGGCGACCTCGGTCCGTTCGATCGGGGCAAAGCCATCTTTCGCCGTCAGCACGCGATGCTCGGCCTGGATCGACATCTCCGAGAGAATGCTCAAGCCAAGGCCTGCGGCGACCGCGGCCTGGATGCCGGCGAGGCTTGAGGACGTGTAGGCCATGTGCCAGTTACGGCCCGCGCTCTCCAGCGCATGGATGGCGTGGGCGCGATAGAGGCAGCCCGAGCCGAAGCCGATCAGCGGCACCGAGCCGGTCCTCGTGTCGCGTGGATGGCTCTTGCTCGTCACCCAATGCACGCGTTCCGGCCACACCGCGATGCCGCCTTTCTCGCTGGCCGCGCGCTTGATCAGCGCGAGGTCGAGATCGCCGCGCTCGAGGTCGCGGTACAGGAACAGGCTCTGGCCGGAGCGCACATCGAGGCGCAAATTCGGATGGCTGCGCGAGAAGGTCGCGAGCAATCTCGTCAGTCGGTAGGCGGCAAAATCCTCGGTGATGCCGATCCGGATCGCGCCTTCGCTGCCGGGGCGCGACACCACGTCACGCGCCTCCTCGGCGAGCGCCAATAGCCGCCGTGCATAGGTCAGCAACTGATCGCCGGCATCCGTCGGGATGACGTCCTTGCCGCTGCGGATCAACAGCGGTTGGCCGACATCCTCCTCCAGGCGCTTGATCTGCTGGCTGACCGTCGATTGCGTGCGGTGGACGCGTTCTCCGGCGCGGGTGAAGCCGCCGGCATCGACCACCGAGACGAAACTGCGCAGCAGCTCCAGGTCGAGCATCACAGCATCCATTCATAAATCCACTGGAAGCCAGTCTATCATTTAATTTCCAAATATCAAGGCGCCGACCTAGATCATGGGCGAAGGAGAATCCGCCATGTCCGCCGCGTCCTCAATTGCCGCCCCCCGCGCCCGCTTCAACACATTGCCGCTGCTGATCGCCCTGTTCTGCCTGCTCTGGAGCTACGCTTTTGTGGCCGGCAAGATCGGCGTCACCGATTGCCCGCCGCTGATCCTGCTCGCGGCGCGATTCTCGCTCGCCGGCGTTTTGATCCTCGGCATCTCCTGGCTGCGCAGCGACAAGTGGGACCTCACCTGGCGTGACGCGGCCGTGTTCGCCGTGATCGGCGTCGCCAACAACGCGCTCTATCTCGGCCTCGGCTACACCGGTCTGAAGACGGTCTCGGCCGGGCTCGGCGCGCTGATCGTCTCAGCGAACCCGGTCTTCACCGCCATGCTGGCGGCCATGTTCCTCGGCGAGAGCATGACCTTGCGTAAGGTGATCGGGCTCGTGCTCGGCATCGTCGGCGTTGCCTTCATCGTCTGGCATCGGATCAAGGTCGGCAGCGACAGTCCGCACGGCATCCTGTTCACGCTGGCCTCGCTCGCCTCGATCGTCGCCGGCACCATCCTGTTCAAGCTGCTGGCGCCGAAGGGCAGCCTATGGATCGGCAACGGCATCCAGAACATCGCCGGTGGGCTCGCGGTGATGCCGTTTGCCTTCACACTCTCCAGCGTCAGCGACATCGTGCCGAGTATGCGGCTCGCCGGCGCCTTCGCCTTCCTCGTGCTCGGCGGCTCGATCCTTGCCTACCTGCTCTGGTTTCATCTCCTGAAGGTGTGCGGCGCGACCGCCGCAAGCGCCTATCACTTCCTGATGCCGCCGCTCGGCATGCTGTTCGCCTATCTCGTGCTCGGTGAGCATGTCGAATTCCGCGACCTGCTCGGCATTGCTCCGGTCGCACTCGGCATCTACCTGGTGACGCGCCCCGCGGCTGCCGCATCACCCAAGGGGAGCGTGGCGTGAGCTTGCCGGGGCCGTAGAGCCCCGGGTTGTCTCCTTGGAACCTTGACGGCATCCGGCTCGTTGTCGCGGCGGCCGGATCCGGGCATGACGCAGCACACGACGACCTCGCAAAAGGACAGTGGCGGGTCCGCCGACACGGCGGCGAAGCGCCAGCCGTTCAGCATCCGTCACGTCCTCAAGGCGCTCGGACCCGGGCTGATTACCGGAGCCGCCGACGACGATCCATCCGGTATCGGCACCTACAGCCAGGCCGGCGCGCAGCTCGGCTACGGCATCGGCTGGACCATGCTGCTGACCTTCCCGCTGATGACCGCGATCCAGGAGATTTCCGCGCGGGTCGGCCGCGTCAGCGGGCACGGCATAGCGGGCAATGTCTGCCGCCATTATCCGGGCTGGCTGCTGGTCATCGTGGTCGCGCTGCTGTTCATTGCCAACACCGTCAACATCGCCGCCGACCTTTCGGCCATGGCGGACGCGACCAGGCTGCTGATCGGCGGCCCGGCGATCCTCTACGTCGTGCTGTTCGGCGTGACCTCGGTGGCCGCGCAGATCTTCATGAATTACCGGCGCTACGTCGCGGTCCTGAAATGGCTGACGCTCAGCCTGTTCGCCTATGTCGCGGCACTGGCCTTTGCCAAGGTGTCGTGGACGCAGGCGCTGGCCGGCGTGCTGCTGCCGCGCGTCACCTGGAGCGCGGACTATTTCACGACCATCGTCGCGATCCTCGGCACCACGATCTCGCCCTACCTGTTCTTCTGGCAGGCTTCGCAGGAGGCTGAGGAGCAGCGGATCGATCCCGATAAGCATCCGCTGATCAAACGGCACTACGGTGCGCGCCGCGAGTTTTGGCGCATCCGCGCCGACACCATCACCGGCATGGCGTTTTCAAACGTGATCGCGCTGTCGATCATCATCACTGCCGCGGCGACGCTGCACGCCGCCGGCAAGACCGATATCCAGACCTCGGCCCAGGCGGCCGAGGCGTTGCGCCCGATCGCAGGACCGTTTGCCGAGGTGATCTTCGCGCTCGGCATCGTCGGCACCGGCCTGCTGGCGATCCCGGTGCTTGCGGGAGCTACGGCCTACGCCGTCAGCGAAGGGCGGCGATGGCCGGTCGGATTGACGCGCAAGCCGAAGGAAGCGATCGCGTTCTATTCGGTGCTGGCGCTGTCGGGCGGCATCGGCGTTGCGCTCAACTTCACCCCGATCGATCCGATCTCAGCATTGTACTGGAGCGCGGTCGTCAACGGCGTGCTCGCCGTGCCGGTGATGGTGCTGCTGATGGTGATGGCCCGCCACAAGGAGGTGATGGGACGCTTCGTCATCGGCGGGTGGCTCTACTGGCTCGGCTGGCTCTCCACGGCTGCGATGGCGCTCAGCGTGATCGCGATGGGGATCGGGCTGCTGATCTAGGTCAGCAGGTGTTATTGCGCCGTCGATCAGAACAGCGAGCTGTCGATCTTGGTCGTCGATTTGATCTTTCGCAGGATGATGGTGGTGCGGTAGCTCGCGATATCGCTGTCCGGATGCATCAGGCGGTCGAGGATGAAGGATTGATAGCGTGCGAGGTCGGAGGACACGACCCGCAGGGAATAGTCCCAATCGCCGGCAATCATGCAGCATTCGACGACTTCCGGAAGGCCGGTCACCTTCTTCTCGAAGCGCGCGAAGGATTCCCTGGTCTGTTGCTTGAGGCGGACCTCGACGATCACGTCGAACCCAAGTCCGACGCGCGCAGCGTCCACCAACGCCACGTAGGACTTGATGACGCCGGTCTCCTCGAGGGTCCGGACGCGTCTCATGCAGGGTGCGGACGAAAGGCCGATCCGTTCGGCAAGCTCAAGATTGGTGATGCGCCCGTCGGCTTGCAGCACGTCGAGGATCTTGCGGTCCATCTCGTCAAGAACGGTCATGATTCCCACTTCTTTCGCGTTTTCGACATTTGACGCAATTGATTGCAGAAGAAGGCGAAAAATGCATCCCAAATCGCAATGTCATTGCTGCCGGACGCGCATAGGATGCTCTGCGAGCGTTTCAACGGCGATATCACGGCAAGGAATCGGCATGACCGGAAATGACGACAAATCCTTTTGGGATCGCGCGCGGCGTCACCTCATTCGCTATGGCGGCACGTTCGCGCCCGTCATCATCGAGCGCGCCTCCGGGTCCTTCGTCTACGACGCCGACGGCCGTGCCATCCTGGATTTCACCTCCGGGCAGATGAGCGCCGTGCTTGGTCACGGTCATCCGGAGATCGTCCGGACTATCAGCGAGCATGCCGAGCGGCTCGACCATCTGTTCAGCGGCATGCTGACGCGCCCGGTGGTCGCGCTCGCCGAACAACTGGCGGAGCTGCTGCCGCCGGGGCTCGATCGCGTCATGCTGCTGAGCACGGGGGCTGAGTCGAACGAGGCGGCAATCAAGATGGCCAAGCTCTTTACCGGCGGCTTCGAGACCGTCGCGTTCGCGCAGTCCTGGCACGGCATGACGTCAGGTGCCGCCGGTGCGACCTACTCCGCCGGCCGCAAGGGCTATGGTCCGGCGCCGGTCGGCTCGCTCGCGATCCCGGCGCCGAATCCCTATCGCCCACGCTTCGGCCATGCCGCCGACTGGCGAGCGGAGCTGGCTTACGCTTTCGATCTGATCGATCGCCAATCGACCGGCTCGCTTGCCTGCATGATTGCCGAGCCGATCCTGAGCTCCGGCGGGCTGATCGATCTGCCGGAGGGCTACCTCGCCGAATTGAAAGAGCTGTGCCGCGCGCGCGGCATGCTGCTGATCGTCGACGAAGCGCAGACGGGGCTTGGCAGAACCGGCGCTATGTTCGCGTTCGAGCGTGACGGCGTTGTGCCCGACATCCTGACCCTCTCGAAGACACTCGGCGCCGGCCTGCCTCTGGCTGCGGTCATCACCTCAGCCGACATCGAAGAGCGCTGTCACGAACGTGGCTTCCTGTTCTATACGACGCATGTGTCGGATCCGATGCCGGCCGCGGTTGGGCTCAAGGTCATCGAGATCATCCTGCGCGACCGGTTGGTCGCGCGCGCCGGGATCGCAGGCGCGCGGCTGAGGGACGGGCTCCTCGCCCTTCAGAACCGGTTCGAATGCATCGGCGACGTGCGCGGCAGGGGACTGATGCAGGGCATCGAGATCGTGCGCGACCGCTTCAGCAAGGAGCCTGACGAAGTGCTCGGGACCCGTGTGTCGCAGCGCTGCATGGAGCTCGGACTGAGCACCAACATCGTGCAGTTGCCCGGCATGGGCAGCGTGTTCCGCATCGCGCCGCCGCTGACGATCAGCGACGACGAGATCGATCTGGGCCTCTCGATCCTCGGCGACGCGTTCGAAAGCGCGTTGCAGCGGTAAAATCAATCCTTCCTGAACACGATCGAGGCCATCCAGCCGGTCATCAGCGCCATCAACGCGGTGACGAGGCCGTAGACCAGGCCGTTCTGCCGCGCGGTGGTGGCGACGAACTGCTCGAAGCCGATCTTGACGATCTCGAACGCGCTCTCGGTCTTGGTGACCAGCGCGCCGTCGGAAAACAGCTTGATCTCGACGTCATAGGTGCCGATCGGCACCTCGGCCGGCAGCGGAATGCCGGTGCGGAACAGGGTCGGCGTCAGGAACGTCACCGCCGAGGTCGCCTCGCGGTACAGGCCGTGCTCGGAACGCAGCCGGACGAAGGCGCTGCGGAACGGATCGTTCGGCACCACGTCGGCAAAGTCGGGCCCGACCCGCTGCACCAGCGTAACGTTGTTGAGCCCGAGCTGCTGCCGCCGCTGCACCTCCGGCGAGGCGATCTGGTCGAACGGGCGATTGGAGAACAGCGCGAGATAGCCGGGGACTTGCAGGAATTGCCGCGAGTCGGTGTTGATCCAGATGCCGAATTTGCGCTCCTTGCGCCGCGTCACCATGTCGGCGCGCGGGCCGGCCACTGTGACGACGAGATCGTAATTGCTGCGATTGGCCGGCGTCTTGTCGTCCTTCTCCACAGAACCGAACAGCACGAGCTCGCCGCCGGAATAGTTCGGCGTCACCGTGACGCGGTGGTTGGAGACCGACACGATCAGCCGCTCGGCAGAAGCGGGCGCCGCCGCCAAGGTGGCGGCGACGAGGCCGATGATCGCAAGCGGCGCGCGCAGCCTCATGGCGGGGCTCCGCCGGTTTCGCGGATGCTGTAGAGGTCCTGCGGCCGGATCACCAGCTCGACGGCAAAGCGGATGCCGACCGCGAGCACCAAGAGGCCGAGCAGCAGGCGCAGATGCTCGCCGCGGATCTTCTGGCCGGCGCGGGCGCCGAACTGCGCGCCGGTGACGCCGCCGATCATCAGGATCAGCGCCAGCACGGCATCGACCAGATGGTTGGTCACCGCGTGCAGCATGGTGGCGAACACCATGGTGACGAGGGTGAGCACCATCGAGGTGCCGATCACGGTCGAGGTCGGCACCCGCAGCACATAGATCATCAGCGGCACCAGGATGAAGCCGCCGCCGATGCCCATCACGGCGCCAATGAAGCCGATCACGAGCCCGACCACGACCACCGGGATGACCGAGAGGTAGATCTTGGAGCGCTTGAAGCGCAGCTTCAGCGGCAGGCCGTGGATCCAGACATGGCTGCCGGGCTTGCGCAGCGCCACCGGGCGTCCACCGCGGGCACGCAACATCGCGCGCAGGCCTTCCCAGAACATCAGCCCGCCGACCGTCGTCAGCAGGATGACGTAGGACAGCGCGATCATCAGGTCGAGCTGGCCGAGCGAGCGCAGGAAGGTGAAGGTCCACACCCCGAGTGCGGTGCCGAGCGTGCCGCCGACCAGCAGCACGGCCGCCAGCAGCGGGTCGATCGCGCGCCGGCGCCAATAGGAGATCGCGCCGGAGAACGACGAGGCTGCGATGTGGCTGGCAACGGAAGCAACCGCGACCGCGGGTGCGATGCCGACAAAGATCAGCAGCGGCGTCATCAGGAAGCCGCCGCCGATCCCGAACATGCCGGAGACGAATCCAACTGCCGCGCCCATCGCCAGGATGAGGAAGACATTGACCGGGATGTCGGCGATCGGGAGGTAGAGCTGCACGCGCGTCGCTTCTTATCGGTTCGCCGCATGCTGGGGCGCAAGGCCGCATCACGGCGTGATGTCGTTCTGGTCGGGCATTCTCCGGCTGAACGAATCCGGTCGGCGCGCAAGATGCAGGCGAACGCGGGTCGATTGCCGCGTTCTTGCATAACCGAAATCGGCGGGAGGAGGGACTAAAGATTCCGCCTCGGGCGGCATTTTTCGCCGCAGGTTGCCGCTCTGATGCGCACGTGGTTGATAATTCAGATTAATGATGCCCGCGTCGGCTCAGGGCTGATCGACCGGCTTGGTGATCAGGTTCAGCGCAAGCGCTTCCTTTTGGCCCAGCCAGCGGATGTCCGAGGTCTGTGACATCGCCTCGACGATCGCGGAGGAGACGCCCATCTTGGTCATGTAGCCGAGCACCATGCCCTGGATGCGTTGCGCCTCGGCGAGGGGATCGCTGACCGGTGCGCTTGTCGTGAAGCGATGCACGCCGAGCCGCGAGCCTGCGACGCCATAGCGGGTCAGGCCGCCGGCATAGACCAGGACGCAGGCGCTGGCGCAGGCCGCGGGGCGGAGCTTGCCCGCGGCATCGGCGGTGGCAACGGCCGCGACAAGCCCATGTGTGCGGATCACCTCGCCCATGATGGCGGCCTGGTTCAGCGCGCCGCCCGGCGACGACAGCAGCACCACGTCGCCTGGCGCGAGACGCGCCTCGCTCAGCCGGTCGCGGAACCAGCTCGCGCTGGCCGAGCCGATCTTGCCGCTGATCGCGAGCGCCCGCCTTCCGTGGCCCGACCCGTCGATGTCGACATCGGAAATCACCGCCGACGTCATGCTCGCGGCGATATAGGTCTCGCGCCAGAAGTCCCAGGCACCCGGCCTCGATAGATCCCGGTAGGCCTGAATGGCGACGCTCGAGAGCAGCAGCACGAAGATGATGATGGACGGGAGCGAGAACCGGAAAATGCGGGTCGGTGATGCCACGTTCGCTTGCGGAGGCGGGGGTGGAGGCGAAGGCCGAGCCTCAGGGCGCGCGGCAAACGGAGATGGAGTCTGGCGCGGCGGCGCGACGCGGGGGCCGGTCGGCGACGAACGGTGGCCCGTTCCATCATCCTGACGATCGTCGACAGACAAGCCTGACCCTCCGGAGCACGTGCGCAATCGGCGCGGGACTGCGCGCCTGTCTACACGGCAGAAGGGCGGAGGTACAGGACAGCGGCGCCGTCAAGGCGCCGCACATATTGTTGTCTTAGTGGGCTGGAGCGGCCAGTGCTGCGGTCCGCTTCGCCGGCTTGACCGACTTCGCCGCTGCGGGCTGCGCAGGGGCACCGTCCCAGCCGCCGGCCGGGGCCGGCACGTTGACCGCGTCGCTCGGCTGCGGCTCGGGGGTAAAGGTTTGGATCGCAAGCTTCGCGGCAGCCAGCGACTGCGGATCGAGCCGCTTGGCGATATCGTCGCGCTTGTGGCCGGCGTCGGCGTCGCCCTGCGCGGCCGCCAGGCTGAACCACTTGAAGGACTCGGCGAGGTTCTGTTCGACGCCGATGCCACGCGCATAGAGGATGCCGAGGTTGACCTGGCTGTCGGCGACGCCGCGATCGCCCGCCTTGCGGAACCACTGCGCGGCACTCCTGTAGTCGGCGCCCTTGCCGCCGCCGTCGGCGTCGAGCACGGCGAGGTTATGCATCGCCTTGGCGTTGCCGCGCTCGGCCGCCTGCACGTAATAGCGCCGCGCCACATCGAAGTCGCGTTTCACGCTGAGGCCCTTCTCGTAGAAGGTGCCGAGCCGGAACATCGCCGGCACCACGCCGGCCTGCGCCGCGCGGCCATACCATTTGGCGGCCTCGTCGACATTGGCGGGCACGCCCTTGCCCTCGGCAAAGCGGACGCCGACCTCATAGGCCGCGGCCGCATCGCCCTTGATCGCGGCGGTGCGCAGCGCCGGTCCGCCGATTGCGTCGGGCAGCTTTTCGCCCGCCGGGATCTGGATCGTGCCGAGCTTGCCGCCGAGCGGCGGCGCGGTCGGAATCGTGCCGGTGATGTCACTGCTGGCGGCGGCCGGTGGCGCCGCG
>NZ_JACMYO010000264.1 GCF_020889685.1 Bradyrhizobium oropedii | reverse complement strand
CGGTGGTAGAATGAACTACCCATTCCGCCGCTGGCCGCGCAACGTCGGCAGGCCGATGCCGGCGGCGTCGAAGCCGCCGTCGACGGCGAGGATCTGTCCGGTGATGTAGCTGGCGCGATCCGAGCACAGGAAGAAGATCGCTTCCGCCAGCTCTTCCTCCAGCCCGTAGCGGTTGAGCGGGATGGCGTCGTGATAGTCGGCGCGGATCTCCGGCGTGTGGACAGCCTTGGCCATCGCGGTCTCGACCGGACCGGGCGCCACGCCGTTGACGCGGATGCCGAGCGAGGCGAGCTCGACCGCGAGCTGCTTGGTGAGATGCGCAAGGCCGGCCTTGCTGGTGCCGTAGGCCGAGCGCAGCGTCGAGGCGCGCACCGCCGAGATCGAGGTGATGTTGACGATCGCGCCGCCATGCTCGCGCATCAAGGGCGCGGCCGCCTTGGTGCACAGGAAGGGGCCGGTGAGATTGACCGCCATGATCCGGGTCCAGTCGGCGTCGGAGGTCTCCAGCACCGGCGCGAACACCGCCGTGCCGGCGTTGTTGACCAACGCGTCGAGCCGGCCGAAGCGGCTCGTGATCGCCGCCACCGCCTTGGCCACGCCGGCGGCGTCCGATACGTCGCAGGTCAGCGCCAGCGTGTCGTCGGGCTGCTTCAGGGCCGCGACCGCGCTCTCCAGCAGCGCGCCCTCGATGTCGAGCAGCGCGACGCGCCAGCCGTCAGCGAGAAAGCGTTTCGCGGCGGCAAGCCCGATGCCGCGCGCGGCGCCGGTCACGAGTGCGACTTTGGGCTGAGACGAGGTCATTGTGCGGTCCATTGTTCGGGTTTCGGCTTGGCTGGCAGACAAGGCAGTTCGTCTGCGATCTTTGCCGAGGCGTGTCAACCGACTCGCATTCCAGCTAAATAATCAGCGTGCGAGATGTCGGCAGGGCGGTGTCCGCTTCGTCCTGCGGGTACTGGTTCCATGATGGAGTTCTGATGTCACTGACCCTGCATTACCACCCGCTGTCCTCGTTCTGCTGGAAGGCGCTGGTCGCGCTTTACGAGAACGGCGCAACGTTCACGCCGAACATGGTCAATCTCGGCGATCCCGCCGAGCGGGCGGCGCTGCTCGCGCTGTCGCCGATCGGCCGCTTTCCCTTGCTCCGCGACGAGACGCGCGGCGAGACGGTGCCTGAATCGAGTATCGTCATCGAGTATCTCGACCGGCACTATCCCGGCACCGTCAGGCTGATCCCCGACGATTCGGAGCTCGCGCTGCAGACCCGGCTGCGCGACCGCTTCGTCGATCTCTATGTCCATCTGCCGACCCAGAAGATCGTCGGCGACCGGCTGCGGCCTGCGGATCGCAGGGATCCGCATGGCGTCGCCGTCGCGCGGGCGGAGCTCCGCAGCTCCTATGCGATCCTGGATCAGCAATTGCTGATCCTGGATCGGCAACTCGCGCGTCGCGGCTGGATGATGGGCGAGCAATTCTCGCTGGCCGATTGTGCAGCCGCGCCGGCGCTGTTCTACGGCAACAAGGTCGAGCCGATCGGAGAGGGCCACCGCCATCTGGCTGCCTATCTCGAGCGGTTGAAGGTGCGTCCGTCCTTTGCGCGCGTCCTGAAGGAAGCCGAGCCGTATTTCGGTATGTTCCCCCAGGAAGGCTGAACCAGGAAAGCTGAACCGAGACGGAACCTGACCGCCGGTCCGGTTCCGAAAAATAAATCGCGGCGCGCTGTCGCTTTCGCGCCGTCCCATTCGTCATCTCCCTGAAGCCCGGGTTCTGGAGCACTTCGCGCTCCGGTGCCCGGGCGAATGACGTGGAGACGACATGGCTGCAGCTGGCAACAGTGCGGAGATCATCCGCTCGCTCTTCGCCGCCTATCTCGCCAATGACCGCGCGGGCGTGGAAGCGGCGTTCGCGGAGGATTTCCGCTTCTCGACACCCTATGGCGAGAACATCGACAAGCCGCGCTATTTCGCCGAGTGCTGGCGCGACCCTGGCTGGATCGGCCGTCACGAGATCGAGCGCATCATGGTCGACGGCGCCGAGGCCTTCGTCACTTATCGCTGCGTTGCCCGCGACGGCAAGAGCTTTCGCAACACCGAGTTCTTCGTGTTCGACGGCGACAGGGTGTCGCGGATCGACGTCTATTTCGGTCCGTCGCATCAGGACGGCGAGTTGGTCCGGCAGGAGCGATAAACAGCCCTGATGATGTCGCTCACTCGATCATCGTCTTCGGCGAGCGCGAATTTTGACGAAGGAAGGCTGGCAAATGCCCATAGCAAGTGACAATGGCGGCCTGTCGCAGGCGCGGCTCGGACGCATGCATGACGTGCTGGCGCGCCATATCGAAGATGGCGACGTGCCTGGTCTCGTGGCGCTGGTCAGCCGTCGCGGCGAGATCCATGCCGATGTGATCGGACGCATGGCGGTGGATGGCCCGCCGATGCAGCGCGATACCATCTTCCGCATCGCCTCGATGACCAAGCCGGTGACGGCGGTCGCCGCGATGATCCTGGTCGAGGAATGCCGGCTCAGGCTCGACGATCCCCTCGATCGCTGGCTGCCGGAGCTCGCCGATCGCAAGGTGCTGCGCAGCATCGAATCCGAGGTCAACGACACGGTGCCGGCGAGGCGCGCGATCACGTTGCGTGATCTTCTGACCTTTCGCTTCGGGCTCGGCATGATCCCCGCTTATCCGGCGCGCTATCCGATCCAGATGGCGCTGGCGGATGCGGGCTTCGCGCCCGGGCCGGTGTTTCCGTCGTTTCCGCCGGACGAATTGCTGCGTCGCTACGGCACGCTGCCGCTGGCCTATCAACCCGGTGAACGCTGGCTCTACAACACCGGGAGCCTGATCCTCGGTGTCTTGATCGCGCGCGTCGCCGGAACCTCGTTCGGCGGCTTCCTGCAGGAACGCGTGTTCGAGCCGCTCGGAATGAAGGATACGGCTTTCCATGTGCCGCAACACAAGTTGACGCGGCTTGCGACGGCCTATGCCCGCGATCCTGCGAGCGGCGCGCTGAAGGTGTTCGACGCGCCCGCGACCGGCAAATACGCTACGCCGCCGGCGTTCGAGAACGGCGGGGCCGGGCTGGTGTCGACCGCGGATGATTTCAACGCCTTCGCGCAGATGATGCTCAACGGCGGGCGGCTCGGCACCGAGCGCATCCTGTCGCGTCCCTCGGTGGAGCTGATGACCTCGAACCAGATCACGCCGGAACAAAAACTTGGCTCCGAGTTTTTGCTCGGCACGCGGGGCTGGGGTTTCGGGCTGTCGGTCGTGACCGCGCGCGACGACCTCTGTGATGTGCCGGGCCGCTACGGCTGGGACGGTGGCTATGGCACCTCCTGGTATTCCGACCCGGGCGAGGCGATGACCGGAATCCTGCTGACCCAGCGCATGATGGATTCGCCGCAGCCGCTGCCGGTGTTCTCCGATTTCTGGACGCTCGCCTATCAGGCGATCGATGACTAGCGCGAGGCCTGCGTCAATGACGTCGAAGATAATTTCAATGATCGTGTCGGGAGCGCAAACCCTCCAACGTCTTTCAACCGAGCGCCGGTGTTGTGATCGGCCGAGAGACAACGGAGCAGGACGATGAAGTTCATGGTGATCGTGAAGGCGAACAGCGATACCGAGGCCGGTGTGATGCCGGACACCGAGCTGCTCGCGGCGATGCGCAAGTTCAACGAGGAGATGGTCAAGGCCGGCGTAATGCAGGCCGGCGAGGGGTTGCATCCGACCAGCAAGGGCGCCCGCGTCAAATATGCCGGCGGGCAGGGCGCCGTGTCGCACGGACCGTTCGGCCTGAGCAGGGATCTCGTCGCGGGCTTCTGGCTGATCGAGACCAAATCGCTCGATGAAGCGATCGACTGGATGAAGCGCGCGCCGTTCGGCGGCGGCTCCGAGATCGAAATCCGTCAGGTGTTTACGCCGGACGATTTCGGCGCGGCGCTGACGCCGGAGCTGCGCGAGCGGGGAGAGCGCCTGCGCGCGCAGGCAGGCAAGAAATGACACCCGACGTCATTCCGGGATATCGCCGAGGCGATGCGCCCGGAATACATAACCACCGTCGCAAGTCATGGATTCCGGGCCTGACACGTCCGGGAATGACGAGGGTGAAGATTGCGAGTGCGTCAACAGATAGGGAAATCCGACCAATGCGTTTCATGATGCTGATGATCCCGCTCGGCTACGAGTCCGCGCCGGCCAAGCTCGAGCTCGACCCCGAACGGGTCGCTGCGATGATGCGATACAATCAGGCGCTCAAGGACGCCGGCGTGCTGATCACGCTGGAAGGCCTGCATCCGCCGGCATCAGGCGCGCGCGTCAAGTTCGACACCGGCGAGCCCGTCGTGATCGACGGCCCGTTCACCGAGGCCAAGGAGGTGATCGGCGGCTTCTGGATGATCGAGGTCGCCTCGCGCGCCGAGGCGATCGCATGGGCCAAGAAGTGCCCCGCCACCGCGAACGAGATAATCGAGATCCGCCAGGTGCAGGAGATGAGCGATTTCTCGGAGGAGGTGCAACAGGCGGCCGCCACCTTCGAGCATCCGCAGGGCGGCTGGGGCAAGGCGCTGCGCTGATTTTTGAACACCAGGCGATGCCGCTGCACGGCGGCATCGCGCCACCAACCGATCGTCGAACCACCAACCACCACAACGGAGAAGCATGATGAGCAGCAACACCTTCCTTGCCGTCTATCTCGGCGGCGGTAAAACCGGCGCGCGCATGGAAGCCTGGAACGCGATGCCCGAGGCTGAACGGCGCGCCAAGGAGCAGCAGGGCATGGCGGCGTGGGGCGCCTGGGTCGAGAAGCATCACGACGTGATCGTCGAGATGGGCGGACCGCTCGGCAAGACCAAGAAGGTCGGCGCCGGCGGCACGGCGGACATCACCAATCTGATCACCGGCTTCACGGTGGTGCGTGCGCCCTCGCATGAGGCGGCGGCCAAGCTGTTCGAGAACCACCCGCACTTTGCGATCTTCCCGGGCGAAGCCGTGGAGATCATGCCGGTGCTGCCGATCCCGGGGCGATAGAGCCCGGGGCGCTGGAGCGCCAAACCCACTGTACCTCTCCCGCTTCCCGCGGGAGAGGGCTCCCATCCGGAGAACGAACGTCGGCTTGTTCGATCTACCGACAGGCTGCCTGCATTGATCCGCCCGACATCGCCCTCAAATCATGCCGGCCCAAGCAAATCTGAAAACCCCGGGTAGAGGTCTCGCGCCATGGCGAAGCTCGTCTTCGGATTGAACCAGTCGCTCGACGGCTATGTCGATCATCAGGCTATGCTGCCGGACACCGGGTTGTTTCGTCATTTCGTCGAGCAGGTGCGCGGCGTGACCGGCATGGTGTACGGCCGCCGCATGTACGATGTGATGCGCTATTGGGATGAAGACCTCCCTGGCTGGGATGCGGAGGAACGCGACTATGCGGCAGCGTGGCGGAGCCGGCCAAAGTGGGTCGTGTCGCGCTCGCTGAAGTCGGTCGGACCCAACGCGACGCTCGTCGAGGGGGACCTCGCAGCGGCGGTGCGCGGGCTGAGGGCCCGGCTCGACGGCGAGATCGAAGTCGCTGGACCGGAGCTGGCCGGGAACCTGACTGGGCTCGGCCTGATTGACGAGTATCGAATCTACCTCCGGCCTATCGTGCTTGGTCGCGGCAAGCCGTTCTTTGCCGGCCCCCGCGCGCCGCTCCGCCTCGTGGCGAGCGATCGGCTGGGCGAGAACACGCTCAGGTTGACCTACGTCCCTGCCTAGTCACGCAATGCGCCTGTCGGCTTGGCGAGGAAGTCCTCGACGGCGTTCAGCCGGCTGATCCGTTAATCTTGATGAACCGCCGGCCTGGCCGCTAGTGACCTTTACCGCCGGCTCATGTAAAAGCCGTTCACATGAGCTGGCGCAAGGACCAAGGCCGCGCCGAGCGCGGCTATCATCACGGCAATCTCAAAGAGGCGTTGCTGCAGGCCGCCCTCGACCTGATCTCGAAGAAGGGGCCGGCCGGCTTCACCTTCGCCGATGCCGCGCGGATGGCCGGCGTCAGCCCCGCTGCGCCCTACCGCCACTTCCGCGACCGTGACGAACTGATCGCCAGCATCGCACAGCGCGGCTTCGAGCAGTTCGAGTCCCTCTTGACGCAGGCCTGGGACGACGGCCGCCCCGACACCGTCTCGGCGTTCGAGCGGGTCGGCAAGGCCTATCTCGCCTTTGCGCGTGAGGAGCCCGCGTTCTACTCCGCGATGTTCGAATCCGGCCTGCCGGTCGATTCCAATCCGACCCTGATGGCGGCAAGCGAACGGGCGTTCGCGATCATCCGCGCCGCCGCTGAGCGGCTCGCGGCACTGGCGCCGCCCGGCACACCGCGCCCGCCGGCGATGATGATGGCGCTGCATATCTGGTCGATGTCGCACGGCGTCGCCTCGCTGTTCGGCCGCGGCGATGCCGCGCGGCGCAAGCTGCCGATGTCGCCGGAGGATCTGCTCGAGGCCGAAGTGCTGATCTATCTGCGCGGCCTTGGCTTCCTCACCGATCGCAGGCCGGGAACCGCGGCAGCCGACGAAGAGCCGGCCGGCGACAGATCCGGCCCGTGGGGCAAACCGAAATAAGGTTCAACGACCAAGCCAAAAATAATCCGAGGGGTGCGGCATCTGCTCTGCTTGACTTTCCCAAGGGCTCGGCTATCTATGTAAATGTTATTTACATTCACAACGGCGTGATTGCCGTGATGGAGAAGGAAATGGCCTACACCGCAGATGTCAATCGCTGGCGCGGCCCCGTCGAAGAGCCCTACCGTCCACACTTCTACGCGACGCCGTGGCATCCCCTGAAGATCGCCGGGATCATCCTCGGCTTCATGATCTGGTGGCCGATCGGCCTCGCCCTTCTCTTTTTCACACTCGGGAGCAGAAAAATGGCCTGTTGGAGTCACTACGATCAGGATCGTTGGGCGAACAAGATGGAGCGCATGCAGGACAAGATGGAGCGGATGAAGAGCCGCATGGAGCGCCGCGGCTTCCCGTTCGGCGGCTTTGGCCCGCCCACCAGCGGCAACCGCGCCTTCGACGAGTACCGCCAGGATACGCTGCGTCGTCTCGAGGAGGAGCAGGTCGAGTTCAAGAACTTCCTCGATCGCCTGCGCCACGCGAAGGACAAGGAAGAGTTCGACGCCTTCATGGCCCAGCACAAGACCCGTCCGACCCCGCCGAACGACCAGCCGCCGCAGAGCTGATCACGCGAGGCAAGCACTAAGCCTTCAGGCGATGTGCCCCCATAGAACCTGATGGCCCTGAGCCGCCCGTTTGCGACAAGCAAGCGGGCGGTTTGCATTTTGCAACGGTGATGCCCACTGTATCGTCCGGCAATCCGAACGATGAGGCGAAGATGATGGCGGAATCTGCGACGGCGAGGTCTGACGATCTCTGGTCTGCGATCCGGCGCGAGGCGGAAGCCGCAATTGTCGCCGATCCCTTTCTCGAAGCATCGGCCGCCTTCATCCTCGACCAGGGCGATTTCGGCGGCGCGCTCGCTTTCCTGATCGGCCGGCGCATCGGCCGCGGAGATGCCGACCGTGCGCAGTTCGCGCGCGCGGCCCGCGAGGCCTATACGGCCGAGCCCGCGCTGGTCGATGCCGCGGCCGTTGATTTCACCGCGATCGTGCGCCGCGATCCGGCGATATCAGGCCTGCTGCCGCCGCTCCTGAACTTCAAGGGTTACGTCGCGCTGCAAGCCTGGCGCGTGTCGAACTGGCTGTGGCGGAACGATCGTCCCGATCTTGCGCTATTGATGCAAAGCGCGGCGGCGGATCAGTTGCAGATCAGCATTCACCCGTCGGCCCAAATCGGAACGGCGGTTTTCCTCGATCACGGCACCGGCATCATCATCGGCGCGCTGGCCTCTGTTGGCGACGAGGTCACGATCCTGCAGAACGTCACCATCGCGCGGCATCAGGATGATCCGCGCCACGCCCCGAGGATCGGTCATGGCGTGCTGCTCAGCGCGGGCGCGACGGTGATCGGCAAGCTCTCGATCGGCGACTTCGCCAAGGTCGGCGCCGGCGCGCTTGTCACGTCGGATGTGCCGGCCGGCTGCACCGCTGTCGGCGTGCCGGCGCGGCTGACCAATTGTGCGGAAGCGGGTGCGCTGGCGTAGGGCGAGCACCCTGGCGGGCTCCCCTCGCGTCGTCACGCCGGCACAAGCATATCTGCGAGTTGCGTAAAACTGTCCGCGTGGAGGTCGATCCAGGATTCCGGCGCGACGTCGACCTTCGCCGCCGGCCCGAACTCCAGCGGACGGGCGACGAACGCGGTGCGCATGCCGAAGGCGCGGGCCGCCTTCAGGTCGTATTTGTGGCACGCGACCATCAGAATCTTGTCGGCGGGATAGCCGAGATAGTCGACGGCGAGTTGATACACCGCGGGTGACGGCTTGTAGCTGCGCGCCAGCTCCGCGGTCAGCACGGCGTCGAACGGCAGCCTGGCGTGCTTGACCACCGCCACCACCGCGGCCATGCCGGCATTCGACAATGTCGAGGTCACGAACCGGCCGCGCAGGCGGGTCAGCCCTTCGACGCTGTCGGGCCAGGCGTCGAGCCTGGTCCACACCGTGTTCAATTCGTCGCGCTCATCTCTGGAGAACGCCTCCGAAAGGCCGTGGCGATCGAGCAGCACATCCAGCGCGACGCGATAGATGCGGTCGACCCGGATCCACGGGCGCTTGCCGGCGATCACGTCGTCGAGCGCGGCACGATAGAGATCGCGCCATTCGCTCGAGAGCCTGGCCCAGTCGAGCGTGAGCCCCTTCGCGGCGTTGATGGCTTGCCCCGCACGCAGGATCGGCTGGTAGAAGTCGACGCACGTCCCCTGGATGTCGAACGCGATGGCGCGGATCTCATCGCGCCATGTCGCGGCGCCTGCCGGCTGTATCCCCGTCATCGCGGCCATGATCGATAGTCCTCCGGCAGTCACAAAGCTTCGTCTGGTCAGATCGGGTAGCACGGTTCGGTCCCCGGTTGCTTGTATCGGAAGCGGCGTACCAAATCCTTCGTCAGGTGAGCACGCCACTCAGGCTCCCTCTCCCCTTGCGGGAGAGGGTGGGGAGAGGGGTGGCCCCGGGAGAGATGTACGAGATGTGATCACGCTGGCTCAACCTGCGTAGCGAGCATCGCCGTTTCTAACGGAGAGCGGAGCAAGCGGTACCCCTCTCCCCAACCCTCCCCCGACGCAAGTCGGGCTCGCCCGACTTGCGCAAACTTACGATGCGCAACCGGGGTAGACCCCGGTTGCG
>NZ_JACMYO010000263.1 GCF_020889685.1 Bradyrhizobium oropedii | reverse complement strand
GCCTTGATCCGCCGCAGCAGGCCCGGGTTCGCCGCGCCGACCGACGGCGTCGGCAGCAGCGCCGCGAACGGACGGGCGAGCCCGGCCATGATCATGCTGATCCGGAACAGTCCCGGCCGCGGCAGCACGAAGGCGAGCACCGACCGCAGCAGCCGCTCGGTCAGCGGCCGTTGGTAGTCCCGCTCGATCCTGACCCGGGCCTGGTCGACGAGGTGCATGTAGTTCACGCCCGACGGACAGGTGGTCATGCAGGCGAGGCACGACAGGCAGCGGTCGATATGCTTGACCACGTCCGCCGTCGGCGGCTTGTCCTTCTCCAGCATCTCCTTGATCAGGTAGATGCGGCCGCGCGGGCTATCGAGCTCGTCGCCGAGCAGCACATAGGTCGGGCAGGTCGCCGTGCAGAAGCCGCAATGCACGCACGCGCGCAGGATCTTGTCGGCTTCCTTGATGTCGGGATCGGCAAGCTGCGCCTGGGTAAACTCGGTCTTCATGCAGCCCCGCCTCGCATCATCCGGCCGCGGTTGAGGATCGACCTCGGATCGAAACTCGCCCGGACCCGTTCGCCGAGCGCGGCAAGTCCGGCCGCCTGCGGCTGGAACACATCGACGGCACGGCGCACATCCTCGCCGGCGCGGATCAGGGTGGCATGTCCGCCGATCGCCTCGACCTGGCTGCGGACCAGCGTGGCCTGCGCATCGGCGCTTTGCGGCACCGCGGCCCAGATCAGCCCACCGCCCCAGTCGTAGATCACGTCACCGCCGGTTGACCGCGCCAGCGCCTGGCCCAGCGCACCGCCCATGGCCGGCGGACAAACGATGCGCCACACCGGTAAGGCCCCGAGCGCGCCGTTTGCGGCAAACGGCACCACGTCGCGCAGCGCGCTCCAGATCGCAACGGAAGCGTCGTCAGCGAGGCTGTCGACCGTTCCATAGGTCGAGAGTGTCTGGCTCAGCGAGGCCGCGCGGTGCGCCGCCGACGCTGAAATTCCCTCGAGCCGCACCAGCGTCACCGGCTGGCCGGCGGCTGCAAGGCCGGCGAGCGCGCCGGTTGCGGACCGCAGCACTGAGCCGGGCAGATGGGCCGCGCCCGAGACGTCGAAGGGCGAACCCAGCGCCGCCGTCATCGCCTTGTTGGCGGTGACATCGTCGAGCCCGCGCAGCACCAATGTCCGCTCGGCTTCCGGCTTCGGCATGACCTTGAGCGTCACCTCGGTCATGACCGCGAGCGTGCCCCAGGAACCGGTGAGCAGCTTGCAGAGATCGTAGCCGGTGACGTTCTTCACCACCCGTCCGCCGGTCTTGAAACTGTCACCGAACCCGGACACCGCGTGGGCGCCGAGCAGGTGATCCCGCGCGCCGCCGGCCTTGATGCGGCGCGGACCGGCAAGGCCGGCGCCGATCATGCCGCCGATCGTGCCGGCTCCTGCGCTGCCCAGCAGCACCGACGTATCCATCGGCTCGAAGGCGAATTGCTGGTTCTTGGCGTCGATCAGGGATTGCACGTCGGCGAGCGGCGCGCCGGCCTGCACGGTGATGATCAGCTCGTTCGGCTCATAGGAGGTGACCGCATTCAGCACCGAGACGTCGAGCACCGCATTGGTCGCCATCGGATGGCCGATGGCGCGCTTCGATCCATGACCGATGATCTCGAGCGGCTGTTCGCTGGCGACCGCCGCGCGCACCACCTCTTCGACGTCTTTGCCGTCTCTGACTTTGAGCGTTTCCACACGCTAGGCGGTATCGAAATTTGGCTCCGAAATCAAATGCGCGCACCGAACAAATCCCTGAATGCGACAAGCCCGGCCGCGGTGATCTCGACGGAACGGCCCTGCGGCCGGCGCCGGATCCAGTCCCGCTGCAACGCGAGGTTGGCAATCGCGGCCCCTGCCCGCCCGGCCAGATGCAGACGCTGCTCGCTCCAGTCGAGGCAGGGCCGGCACAGAACCCGCCGGCTTCGCGCCGGCGCATGCAGGTCGATGCCGAGATCGCCTAGAAATGCGCGGCCCGAAGCGGTCAGCTCGCCGCCCTCCTGGTCCAGGTTGAGGTGATCGTGTCGGCGCATCGCATCGGTGACGGCGACGCCGAGCTCGCCGGCAAGGTGGTCATAGCAGGTCCGGGCCCGGCGCATCTCCGCACCGATCCGCGGCGGCGGGCGGGACGGACGCGGATCGATCGCCGCAACCGTCATCATGCCCTCGAGCATCTGCGCGACCAACGGCGTGGCCAGCCGGTAGAAGCGCCGCGGACCGCGCCGTTCGACCTTGAGCAGCGCGCGCTCGGCCAGTCTCGCCAGATGCCAGCTCGCCGTCTGCGGCGTCACGCCCGCAACCAGCGCCAGCTCGCTCGCGGTCTGCGCTCGCCCGTCCATCAGGCGCGACAGGATGCCGGCGCGACCGGGATCGGCGATCAGCCCGGCCAGTTCGGCAAGCTCTGGTGCGATGGTCTGCATGGCAGGCTCCAGCGTCGGTCGAAGGATTGCCCCTGCGTTTGTCGCACGGCACCCGTCCGTAACGCTTCGATCATGATCGAAATGTTCACGACATCGACACTTCGACCGTCACCTAACCGAGCTCATGGAACGATCCACTATCTCTCGCCTTGCGGTTCGGCCGGCAAGACGGTTGGCGCAAATCATCTGGAGGCGAACATGAAACGTTCGGAAGTCACGACCACGACGATGATGCAGACCCGACGATCGGCCATCGGCACGTTCGCCGCGATCATGACGATCGCCGGCGTCTCGCCCTGGGCCGGATCGCAGGCTCGATCGGAGCAAAGCAACGGAGGAATGCCAATGAAGCACTATGCGATGAGCACGAGAACCATCAGCGATGCGATCAACACGTCAGGCCTTCTGGTCGTGGCGCAATGGGAAGCCAAGGAAGGGCAGGCCGACAAGGTCGCGGCAATTCTCGACGGCTTCCTGCCCGAGGCGCAGAAGGACCCCGGCACCAAGCTGTTCCTGATCGGCCGCGGCAAGGACAATCCGGCGCAATTCCTGTTCTACGAATTGTTCCAGGACGAAGCGGCGTTCAAGGCCCATGCGGAGAGCGCCTACTTCAAGACCTACATCGCCGAGCAGGCATTGCCGCTGCTCGCCAAGCGCGAGCGGACGCAATACGCGCTGCTGTGACCGACGGTACCGCGGGGAGGACGCGAGTCCTTCCCGCGTGCCAAGTCCTTCCCGCGAGCGCGGATCACAGTGATGCGCTGCTGCCGCCGAGGGTTGCACGCAGATCGACCCGCTCGGGCGAGCGGCGCCAGAAGCCGACGATCGCGATCCGCGACAGCACCGCGGCCTCGAGCTTCTCGAGCCGGCCCCGGAGCCGAAGCGCATGTTTCTCGACGAGATGCCAGGATGCGACGGCGACGCCGAAGGCGAGCGGCAGGCTGATCAGGATGTTCAGATACCAGTGCTGCACCGACGGGCCGAACGTCGCAACGCATTGCTGGATGACGAAGCCATAGAGATAGAGCCCGTAGGAGTAATCGCCTGACGATACGATCCAGCTCCGCCGCGGATTCATCAGGCCGAGATAGCAGGCGACATAGGCGGCCGGCACGGGAGCAAGCGCGTCGCCGCGTCCGGTCGCCATGCCGGCGGCGCACAGCACCAGCGCCAGCAGGCAGGCGGTCCGGTTGAACGGCACCTTGTCGCGCCAGAGATAGAAGCAGACGCCGGCAAGGAAGCAGAACACCAGCAGATGCGGGCGAAGCTGGATCGGCACCTCGTCCCAGCGGTAGATGTCGTAGCCGGTCAAGGCGATCTGGGCGATTACCAGGAACACAAGATACGCCACCCGGTTGAAGGCAATCGCCGTCACGGCGAGCAGCGCCAGGATGACGTAGCACCACAACTCATAGGGCACCGTCCAGAGCTGGGCATTCACCAGCTCGGGCATCGGATTGTGCAGGAAGACGCCGGGCAGCACGTAATGGATGTCGCCGACGATGTTGAGAAAATAGGCGTGGAATTTGGGATCGGCGAAATACTGCGTGAGCGGCAGCTCGGTGAGGACCGAACCGATGATGATGGCCGACAGCGTCGTCTCCACCACCAGCGCGGGCCCGATCCGAAGCAGGCGCAGGCCGAGGAAGGAAATCAGGCTCTTGCATCTCAGCAGGCTTGCCGTCACCAGAAAGCCGCTCAACGCGAAGAACAGCGCGAGGATCATCGCGATCGCGATGCGAAGCGAGCCCAGTATCTGCAGCGTCGGGCCGAGCCCGAGCGTCACGTTCAGGCTGTGCAGGCAGATGATCGACGACGCCAGCGCAATCCGCATGTAGTCGAAGCCCGCGGGCCGATTGCGCGAGAGAGCCAGCTGATCAGCCAGGCTGGGCATCGAAATGTTGCCGAAGACATGCATGTCCTGAAAATACCGAGGAACAGTTGAAGGCCGTGTAAACGGGTCCGCGCTGCAATTGCGGCGACACGCGACGGCGGCCGCTTGGCCGACGGCCGTCGCTGCAAGCATCGGTTAAGGTTATCGGCTGGCTAGCGCGATCAGTCGAAATGTATCGATTCGGCCTCGATGGCAGCAGGGAGGACCACCACCGTGAAGATCAAGCTGACAGTCACTGCGCTGCTCGCGACGATCGCTGCAGGACAGGCGCGCGCCGCCATGCTCACCGACGCCGAGGCGATGTTCCTCGACCAGCTCGCGACTGCGGCCGCGGTGCTCGAACAACGATGCGCCGGCTATGAAGCCGATGGCGCCGGGGGCGTTCATCTCGGCGCGAGACTTCTCGGCAGCCCGAACGCCGCGATGGCCATGGTCGGCGCGTTCGACGCCACCATCAAGGCCCACGACGGCAATGACTACGATCCGCAAAAATTCCGCCCCGAAGTGTCCGAAGCGGCCGGCAAGACGTTCAAGCGAGTCCGGGCGGAGCTGATCTCAGACCCCGACAGGGCCTGAGCCGAATATGGCGACAGCAGCGCCGCGCTCGGCCTGCTCCGACGGTACTAGAACCGCAGGGATATCCGGAAATGCCGGCTTGCCGGCAATCGCCTGTCGCGCGGCGACAACCGCCCGGATGGAAGAAGGGCCACCATGTCGGCGGCCCCTTTTGCTTACTTCTGAAGGGTTGCGGCGAAGAGCTTGGCCGCTTCGGCCTTCGATTCCTGATCGGCCTTGGCGTCGTATCTGAGCGGCAGGTTGAACTTCTTGCCGAGTTCGGTGGATTCGGGGTTCGTGAATGCGTGCACCGCACCGGGATATTCGACGATCCGGTAGTCGGCTTTCGCCGCGTCGAAATCCTTCTTGAGCGCATCGTACTGCTCGCGCTTCACGAACGGATCGTCCGCGCCGTTCAGAATCAGGATCTTGGCCTTGACGGTTCCCGGCGCCGGCGCGGGCGTGTTGAGATCGAGCGTGGCGTGAAAGCCCGCAACGCCGGCAAGATCAGCGCCGGTGCGCGCCATGTTCAGCACCACGGCGCCGCCGAAGCAGTAACCGACAGCGCCGATCCGTTGCGGATTGACCGACGCCTGCTTGGCGAGTTGTTCCCGCGCAGCGTTGAAGCGCGCCTCCATCACCTTGGCATCCTTCATCACCGATCCCGCGAGCGCGCCGGCGTCCATCGGGTTGTCGGCGGTCTTGCCGTCGCCATACATGTCCGCAATGAAGGCTGTGTAGCCCTGCTCCGCGAACTTCCGCGCCTCGTTGTGCATATGCTTGGTGACGCCCCACCATTCGTGCACCATGACGATACCGGGCCGCTTGGCCTGGGTCGCATCGTCGTAGACGACGAAACCCTTCATCGTGGTCTCGCCGTCCGTGTAGGTGACCGGCTCTTCCCTCACCGCCGCATGTGCGCTCGCGACCATTGCGATGGCGCAAAGAGCTCCCATGATGTTCGTTCGCATGCTGACCTCTCGCGTTTTGCCCCGGAAACTGACGTTGACGAATGCGCGCCCTAGAACCGCGGGATATCCGGGAATGCCAGCTTGCCGGCATGGACATGGACGCGGCCGAGCTCGGCGCAACGGTGCAGGGTAGGAAACACCTTGCCGGGGTTGAGCAGACCCTGGGCATCGAAGGCGCATTTCAGCCGCTGCTGCTGGTTGAGGTCGATCTCGGTGAACATTTCCGGCATCAGATCGCGCTTCTCAATGCCGACGCCATGCTCGCCGGTGAGCACGCCGCCGAGCTCGACGCAGCAGCGCAGGATGTCGGCGCCGAACGCCTCCGCCTTCTCGATCTCGCCGGGCTTGTTGGCATCATAGAGGATCAGCGGGTGCAGATTGCCGTCGCCGGCATGGAACACGTTGGCCACACCGAGGCTGTATTTCTCCGAGAGCTCGCGGATCCGCGCCAGCGCCTTCGGCAACGCGCCGCGCGGGATGGTGCCGTCCATGCAGAGATAATCCGGCGAGATGCGCCCGACCGCGGGGAATGCCGCCTTGCGGCCGGCCCAGAACAGATTGCGTTCAGCCTCCGAGGTCGAGATCTGGCATGAGGTCGAGCCGCAGCCCTGCGCGATCGCCTCGACCCGCTTGATCAGCTCGTCGACCTCGACCTGGGGACCGTCGAGCTCGATGATCAGAAGCGCCTCGACGTCGAGCGGATAGCCGGCATGGACGAAGGCCTCCGCGGCGTGGATCGCCGGTTTGTCCATCATCTCCATGCCGCCCGGGATGATGCCGGCGCCGATGATGGCGGCCACGCATTCGCCAGCCGCTTCCACCTCGGCGAAACCGACCATCAGCGCGCGCGCCGTCTCCGGCTTCTGCAGGATGCGCACCGTGATCTCGGTGATGACGCCGAGCAGCCCCTCGGAGCCGGTGATGATCCCCATCAGATCGTAGCCGGCATTCTCGGCCGACTTGCCGCCGATGCGCAGGATCTCGCCCGACATCAGCACGATCTCGCAGCCGAGCACGTTGTTGGTGGTCATGCCG
Source organism: Bradyrhizobium oropedii (assembly GCF_020889685.1). Taxonomy (GTDB): domain Bacteria; phylum Pseudomonadota; class Alphaproteobacteria; order Rhizobiales; family Xanthobacteraceae; genus Bradyrhizobium; species Bradyrhizobium oropedii. The sequence goes on along the minus strand of NZ_JACMYO010000263.1, from coordinate 2,404 downwards.
TATTTCAGGCAATGCACGCCGCCGGAATTTTCCGCGACATTGCCGCCGATCGAACAGGCGATCTGCGACGACGGATCGGGCGCGTAATAGAAGCCGGCGTGGGCGACCGCCTGGCTGATCGCCAGATTCGTCACGCCGGGTTCGGTGACGACGACGCGGTTGTCGAAGTCAATCTCGCGAATCCGCTTGAACTTGCCGAGGCCGAGCAGCACGCCGTCGGCGAGCGGCAGCGCGCCACCGGACAGCGAGGTGCCGGAGCCGCGCGGCACCACCTTGATGCCCTGCTGCTGGCAATATTTCAGGACCTTCGCCACCTGTTCGGTGGTATCGGGCAGCACCACGACCATCGGCGGTTGCCGGTAGGCGGTCAGGCCGTCGGATTCATAGGCCAGCATCTCGGCGGCACTGTCGATCACGCCCTCGCCCGGAACGATTGCGCGCAAGGCAGCCGCGATCTCTGTGCGGCGAGCAAGGACGGCCTGGTCGGCCTCCGGCATCATGATGGACATCGGTGTTCCCTTGGGTGGGCTCTGCTCTTTGCCGATTTGTTACGACAAATCAAACACGTCTGCACCTGTTTCAGTCAACCGGCCGAAGGTCGGATTGCCCCGTCCCGCAATGCCGAGTTCTCTCTGGGACAAGCGGACGGTCATGAAACCTGTCAAAGTTTCGTGGCTTGTCCAGTCCAAGCCGGACATGCCACAAACCAAACACTGCCCCCCGGGACGAAACGAAGAGAACCCCATGAACCTAAAGACCTTGAGCGTGCTGGCGGTCGTCACATCGCTGGCCTCCGCATCCTCCGCGCTGGCGCAGGATGCCGCCGCCGGCAAGACCTCGTTCAACAAATGCCTTGCCTGCCACGCGATCGGCGAAGGCGCCAAGAACAAGGTCGGACCCGAGCTCAACGGCCTCGACGGCCGCCACTCCGGCAGCGCGCCGGACTACAACTATTCCGATGCCAACAAGAATTCCGGCATCACCTGGAGCAAGGATCAGTTCCTCGAATACATCAAGGATCCGAAGGCCAAGATCCCCGGCACCAAGATGGCATTCGCTGGCATCAAGAACGAGACCGAGGCCAACAATCTGTGGGCCTATGTGTCGTCGTTCGACAAGGACGGCAAGCAGAAGCAGTAATCGGCGGTATCGGACGTTGGAAGGGGATGGCGTTCTTCGCATCGCCATCCCCTTCCGGTTGTTTGATTTGAGCGCGATCAGCGCGGCAACAGATTGGTCTTGGCGAGATCGACCACCTCGTCGCCGCGGCCGCTCATCACGGCGCGCAGCACCCACAGGCTGAAACCCTTCACCTGCTCCAGCGTAATGGTCGGCGGCATCGACAATTCCTGCGTCGCGGTCACGACGTCGAGCACGGCCGGGCCGTCATGCGCGAGCACGTCGCGGATCGCGCCCTCGAGTTCGCCGGGATCCTCCACCCGGACACCGTGAATGCCCATGGCGCGGGCCATCGCCGCGAAATCGGGATTCTTCAGATCGACCCCGGTCTCGATGAAGCCGGCCGCCTTCATCTCCAGCGCGACGAAGCCGAGCACGCTGTTGTTGAAGATCACGACCTTCACCGGCAGCTTCGCTTGCGTCAGCGTGATCAGGTCGCCCATCAGCATGGCAAAGCCGCCGTCGCCGGACATCGACACCACCTGCCGGCCGGGCTGCGCCGCCTGCGCGCCGATCGCATGCGCCATCGCGTTGGCCATCGAGCCGTGCACCCAGGAGCCGACCAGCCGACGGCGGCCGTTCATTTTCAGATAACGCGCGGCCCAGATCGTCGGCGTGCCGACATCGGCGGTGAACACCGCGTCCTCGGTGGCCTGCTCGCTGAGCAGGCGCGCCAGATATTGCGGATGGATCGGCTTTTGGCCGGGCTTGCCGCGGGCGAGATCGTCGAGCCCGGCGCGGGCGTCCTTGTAATGCGCGAGGCTGGCATCGAGAAACTTGCGCTCGGTCTTAGGCGTCAGCTTCGGCAACAGCGCCGCGATGGTCTCGCCGACGTCGCCGACGATGCCGAGATCGAGCTTGCAGCGGCGGCCGAGATTTTCGGGGCGAAGATCGACCTGGGCGATGCTGATGCCGGTCGGGAAGAACTGCTTGTAGGGAAAGTCGGTGCCCAGCATCAGCAGCACATCGCAACCATGCATGGCGGCATAGCCGGAGGAGAAACCGATGAAGCCGGTCATGCCGACATCATAGGGATTGTCATACTCGACATATTCCTTGCCGCCGAGCGCATGCACGATCGGGCTCTTCAGCGTCTCGGCAAGCTTGACCAGGCCGTCATGCGCGCCGGCGCAGCCGCGGCCGCAGAACAGCGTGACGCGCTTGGCGCCATTGAGCAGCGCGGCCAGTGCGTTCAATTCGGCCTCGGCCGGACGCACCACCGGCG
>NZ_JACMYO010000262.1 GCF_020889685.1 Bradyrhizobium oropedii | reverse complement strand
GTTGAAAAAGCTCCACCGGCTCGATCGCGAAGAACGGCCGACGGTGCACAAGCGCGGCGGCCGCAAGAGGACGCTCAGCACGAGGGCGCCGGTGGCGATACCGCAGGATGCCGACCGGCGTTGGAGCCTCGACTTCGTCTCGACACGCTGACGATGGACGTCGCGTCCCGATCCTGTGCGTCCATTGAAACGACTTGAGCCGAGAGTGCCTGGCCACGGTCGTCGACGGTTCGATCTCGGGCGAACATGTCGCCCGCGAACTCGACACTATCGCCAAGTGTCGCAGCTATGCGTTGTCGCGTTCGGAGGACATTTACGCCTTCATCGATGATGGTCGCACCGAGTTCGACAAGATGGTAGAGCGCTCCATCCGCAGATCATCCTCACCGGAAAAACCAGGCGAGCGGATCGACTTCGTTTGGCTTACGCGGTGTGTAAGCGACACGATGGCCCAATGCTCGGCGCCGCCGTCGGACCCAGCAAACCTTGTATCTGGCCGATGTCCTAAACCGGGTCAACGAACATACCCACCGGAAATCGGTCAACTTCCTCTCTTCTGTCTACCGTCAAGGCTCAAAGCCGTGACCTGAGGACGACGGCTTCGCTCACTGTTATTGACCTGAGACTCGGATTTCAGAGTTGTGACAGTTCAAGAGAACAACGGCCAGAGTTAAGACAGAATCAACAAGGTGGGCAACCTGACTTGGAGGGTCGGCCCAAGTCAGTTCTGAGCTTCTGCCGCGATCCGCTGGGTTCTCGACGTTGTGCGCCACCACGCCGCATAAATGGCAACCAGCCAGATCATCGCGAGAACAATCAAAAGCGATGAGGCGGCTGCCACTGTAGGATCGATCTGATGGCGGATGTTTTCCCACATTTTGAGAGGGAGTGTGCGAATAGAAAGTCCGCTGACTAACGAGGTGATCACGACCTCGTCGAATGAGTGGATGAACGCGAAAACCGCTCCACCAAGCACGCCGGGCAAAATCAACGGCAAGCTTATCCTCCGGAAAGTTCGAAATGGCCCTGCCATCATGCTCATGGCCGCCCGTTCGAGACGCCGATCGAAGTTAGCGAGCGTCGCGGAGACGATGACCATCGCATATGCAACACCGCCGATACTGTGAGCCAAGATGATGCCAAGCTTCGAACCAAGCAATCCGAAGTTAAGGAGTCCAAGGTAGGTAGCGATACCCACAACAATTGCCGGCAAAGTTATCGGCATAAGCATGAACATCGTGATCGCCGCCCTTACGGTGGAATGCGCGCGCGCCAAACCATAAGCCGCTAGCGTCCCGGCAACAGTGGCAATCGCGGTAACAGCAACGCCAATCTGGAAGCTAGCCAGTAGTGCGCCATCCCAAGACGGATCGCCAAAAAATTGATAATACCACCTCAGTGAAAGCGCGGCCGGCGGGAATTGAAAGTAATTTGCATCGCTGAATGACATTACGACAATAATGATTCCAGGTATTACGAGGAAGGATATCATCGACGCAAGAAACATTGCGCCAGCGACTTCTGGCATCCGGCCGCTTCGCTCAGGCCGAAACCGCCGGCTCTTCCAACGTTTCGAACGATGCGAGATCAGGTACTCGCTCAGCGAACGTAGAAGCCTTCCAATCAAGGCGGCAGCTCTACCCCGCTCATCTTTCGGGCTCTGGCCAGGAAGACCGTGGCTCCCCGAAAGATCAAGCCCCACAATCCAGAGCATGGCGAAGGCGACAGCCAAAAGGATAAACGCAGAGGCGGCGACGCGCGGAATGTTGAAGGAAGTCGATACCTCCGCGTAGATGAAATTCGAGAGCATCGTGTCGCGCAATCCACCGAGAGCTGCTGGCGTAATGTAAAAGCCCAAACAGAGGACGAAAACGAGCAGACAACCACTCCGCACACCGGGGAGGCTTAGGGGAAAGAATACCCGCCAGAATGACGTAAATGACGAGGCACCCATGCTTTGGGCGGCCGCCATCAATGAGCGATCAATGCCCACCATCACGCTGACCATGGGCAGAATCATGACTGGCAACATGATGTACACCATTCCCAGGTACACCGCGAAACGATTGTAGATCAACGGAAGGGGATCCGAAATAAAACCGTTATCTATCAGGAAGTTGTTTATTAAGCCGTGATCGCCCAATATTACGATCCAGGCATACGTTCGAGCCAAACTGCTCGTCAGATAAGGAATTACAACCAGCACAATTAGAACTACGCGCACACTGGTTCTGGCTGTTGAAATCAGGTAGGCCGTTGGGTAACCGAGCAGGAGACAAATGCCGGTTGCGGTCAAGCTCATCTCGACGGTCTGGTAGAGAACGCGAACATTCGCGGGCTGAAAAAAGAAAGCCTGATAGTTGACCAGAGAGAATGAGGGTAGATTAAAGCTCTTGAAAAAGAGCTGAACAATCGGCGCACCGAATACAGCAGCCAGGATCAGGAGTGCCGGCAACGCCAATACAATCGGTTGCTGAGTTAGTCTCCGAATGATCAACATCCACTGCTCCAGGCGCGTCATACTCTCACATACCGCATATCTGAGTGCAGCCAATCAAGGTGCACTTCGTCGCCACGCTCAAATGTTTCCTGCCCGGCGGCGACATGTTCTCGCAGAACTAAGACTTGGTTACCGATGCGTACGCGATACTTGCGCAGAGGCCCGGCATAGATCATCTCCTCGACGACGACCTTGACGGTCTGTCGCTGGACGGCATCCACTCGGGCCGGGATCGCGCGACCTAAGAGGCGGACGCGTTCGGGACGGATCATCGCCACTGTGCCTTCAGGCGGCTGCCCATTGGCTTCGAGGGGAAAATTGGTCTCGTCAAGGATATTGGCCTCCCCAAGGAAATTTGCGACAAACTTTGTCGCCGGTCGATCGTAAAGCGCCTCCGGCGTGTCGGTTTGTTCGATCATGCCGCCCCGCATAACGACAATGCGGTCTGAAAGCGTAAGAGCTTCTTCCTGGTCGTGGGTCACACATACCGTTGTGGTGCCAAATTCCTTATGAAGCCCCTTTATTTCTCCTTGCATCTGTTCGCGAAGATTTCGGTCGAGCGCACCAAGCGGCTCATCCAGAAGCAGAATCGGGGGATCGGCGATCAGGCCGCGCGCCAACGCGACGCGCTGCTGCTGACCTCCGCTTAACTGGAACGGCATTCGATCGCCGTAGTCGCTCAGATGCACTCGTCGGAGTATTTGTTCGACTCGCGCAGCCCGTTCATTCGCTTTCATGCCCCGCATTTCAAGCGGAAATTCAAGATTCCTGCGCACAGTAAGGTGTGGGAAAAGCGCGTAGCTTTGAAAAACTATGCCTTGATCGCGTCGATACGAGGGGACCGCAGCGACAGAATTGCCGCCAATGAAAATCTCGCCCGAGTTCGGCGCCTCGAATCCCGCAAGCAGCATAAGCGTGGTCGTCTTTCCCGACCCGCTCGGACCCAAGACGGTTACAAACTCGCCACGATGAACAACCAATGACAGTTCGCGCACCGCCGCGATCTGTCCGTACATTTTTGTCACGTTGCGAAACTCGATCTGCGCGGGGACCGACTTGGTCTTCGTTTCGCCGTCGGCCGCGAACGAGCCTGAAATACCCATGCGAATGTTCAAGATCCTTACCCTTAGGAGTGACGCCGATGGCAGCCATACATCACAGCGTGAGCGGCATGCGCAGCATATCTCAGTTTCGAACGAGCGCCACAACTGCACGCGCATTCGGCACTTCACGCTGACAGCCCCGCCGCATGGAATCGAAGCGCGTTAGAGGAGAACCCATTCTTTCCAACGGTCACGAAGACGCTCAGCGTTGGTCACACCGTCCGCGCCCTTCTGCCCGTACCAGTCCGCGTTCATCGGGATGCTTTTGGCAATGTAATCCGGATGACTTGCTAAAGAGCGCCCGAGAGCGTCCGGGATGAGCTTGAACACGTTCAGATTAGACGTGCCGAGAGGGAACATTTTGATGAATGCGGCTTGACGTTCGGCACGTGTAGCAAACTCGATGAACTTCTGAGCAAGCCGTACCTTGGGGCTACCCTTAGGGATGGCCCATAGAGTCCAACTCAGTTTACTCTGGCCGTGGTTGATCTCGTATGGCGCCCCCTCAGCGATCGCGATACGGGCCCGGTTGTCATACGAGTTAACTATATCAGCCCCTTTCTCCTTCATCATCTGGTAAACTTCGGAGCCATTCGCCCACCATTTACGAACGTGCGGCTTGATCTTGTCGAGGCTCGCGAACACACGGTCAATGTCCATTGGGTATACTGCATTGGCCGGCACCCCGTCAGCTAGCAGAGCTTCCTCCCATAAGCCTTCCGCTCCGAGCTGGCCGGAGATGAAGCTCCGCACGCCCGGGAATTTTTTGACGTCCCAGACGTCGGCCCACGTCACCGGCCGAGGCTTCCCAGGCGGGTATTTCTCAGTGCTTAGAACCATGACGTAGGAGAAGATGGTAGCACCGACACCATACTTGTGCTTGGTAAAGCCGACTATCTCATCAAGCTCCTCCTTCTTAAAGATTGAATAATCTATCTCCTCGAGCAAACCCTTCTCACGTAAAACTCGATGTGAGTTTTGATTCGTACCGAACACGTCGATTGACACGGAATTCGTGCTCACCATTAGCTCGATATCGGCCATGCTCACCTGATCTGTGATCGCATTCACCTTGATCCCAGTCGCAGCTTCGAATGGCTTGCAATATGCTGCAATATTAGCCTTAGCCAGATCGCCACCGTCACATATAACTGTAAGCTCGTTTGACTCGGCGCGAGCTCTATCTTGGAAAGCACCCAATGCACCTGCCGCGAGAGCGGACGATCCCGCCTGCATAAGACGCCTGCGATCGATGACAAAGCCCATTCTTCCCCTCCTAATTGTATGCGCTCCATCGCGGCATTAATTATTAAAGCGTACCAAGGCTGAGTGCAGAATTTCTTCGAACTGCCCCCCCGCGACGCCGAAATTCTGTCAAATCGCCACCGCACTCGCCTCAATGGGCAGATTTCACCGATGCCGTTGGATCGGTCAGGTTCCGGCAAGGCGCGGACGCCTAGAACCAACGACGGGCCTTATTCTCCTCGATCGACGCGATAAGTAAATGGGGTCCAGCTACTCCCTAATCGACGTGGCTTATCCGCTGGGGCGCGGGGTTGCATGAACTCGACAGAACGATCAGCACCGAACATGACGTCGGCTTTCGAGGAGAAGCCCCGCCACTTATCGGATGCCGGCGTTGGTTAGAATGTCGGCTGGGGCCGGCGCCTAAGTCGAGATTAATGCAAGATATCGAGGTCGAAGCGTCCGAAAACGATCATAAACTGCGCCGAGGCGCTCCTATGGTGGATTAAGGTCCCCGTGGCCATACCGCTCGATAAAAAGGCTAGGCGCAAATCTTATGAAACACGTTGGAATTCTTTCACACAGCGCAGAGGGGTCCTCACTCTGCTATCTGGCGCTTTGCCACGCCGGCTCGTCAAGACTTGGGGATCACATGCACCCCGACATAACGATGGACATAATATCGATGGGGGTGAGTATGCCAAACTGGGAGCTTGAGAATCTTGCGCCAATACGCGCAACGCTGGCGAAGTCCGTTGAACGTCTAAGGTCAGCGGGATGCGATTTTTTCGCCTGCCCCGACAACACCGCTCACCTCGCTCTCGAGTTACCCGGTCCGGATTTGGCCCTACCAGGGTTACATATAGCTGATGTCGTCACAACGGAAGCGGTTCGACACGGCTATAAGAAGCTCGGAATACTGGGGACGAAGTGGACAATGGCAAAGTCGATGTATTTCGATGCCGCGCGGGTGAAAGGAGTGGCCGCTTTAGCTCCGAACCAAGTGGATCAACGGTACGTCAACGATGTTATTTTCGCCGAACTGTGCAAGGGCGTCTTCACTGATGAAGCCCGTAAACAGCACATCAGAATCATCGAAGACCTTAAGGCAATGAGCTGCGATGCAGTTGTCCTTGGCTGTACCGAAATCCCCTTGCTTATTACGCCTGAGCAGTCTCCGCTTCCGACACTGGATTCGACGCGATTACTGGCGCAGTATGCACTTGATGTTGCTTTGGGGACGCAAGACCTTCCGCGCTGGCGTGGTGGCCCGGTCAGTTCGTAGCTCTCCTGATTGAGGCGCACTCCTTGCGCATCAGCCTTAGACCCGCAATACAGGCTTTTTGACCAAAGCGCTCAATCAGGGGTACCACGAAGCAAGATCCACGAACGGTTGGATGGGTGCGGTAGGTAGCTCACCTTCTTGCTATGTATCCCGACGCTGAGGGTATCCGGCCCCTGTAATTCGTTTGGCGGCCACTCTCGTGACGTCCCTGATCATCGCATCATCTGCATCGGGTAAGTCCTCGAACAGGCCGGCGTTCGCATCGAAGCGCGGTTCGAATAGGATCTGGTCATTTGTCGAAAAGTCGGCAAGCCTTTTCAAGCACACCATCAACGGAGTGCGCCCCACAATGGGGCGCACCGTCAACGTTTCGAAACTACTTGTACGAGAGCCGCAGCAGCCTTGCTGCTTGGCCGATCCGGACAGTAGTGTTCAGGAAGCTAGGCTCGCCCGAGGGCCTCCGGACGGAGGTGAGGCAATCTGCTATTCGTCACGCAGGCACTCGCAAGTCGTCCGTGAAGAATGCAGATGGGCCTGGGAGACGGGTAGAAGTTGCCTCAATAAAGTATTCGATTTTGCAGGAAAGCCGGGTGTTGTGGCGCGCTTTGTTGCGTTTTGGGATTTTGCTTTCGAACGATTCGTGATTCCCTGACGGTGGGTCATCGGCATTGGGGACGGCGATGAGCAAACCGCGGGATGATCGCCAGAAAGACCTGTTACTTCCGGCGCTCGATCAAATCATCGACATGGGCCACCCGCTGGTGCGGTTGGCGGCGTTGATCGACTGGAAATTTCTGGATGACCGCTTTGGTTCGGTGTGCCAAACCGGTCCGGGACAGCCTGGCTTGCCGACGCGGCTTGTCAGCGGCCTGTTCATTCTGAAGCACATGCACAATCTCTCGGATGAGGTGCTGTGCGCCCGCTGGATCGAGAACCCCTACTACCAATACTTCTGCGGCGAGTTGAGCTTCTGCCACCGGCTGCCGTTCGATCGATCGTCGATGACGCGCTGGCGGCAGCGGCTCGGCGAGGAGCAACTCGTCGCGCTGATCCAGGAAAGCCTGTCGGTGGCGCACAAGACTGGCGCCATCGGCCCGAAGGACCTGGAGCGCGTGGTGGTCGATACCACGGTGCAGCCCAAGGCGGTTGCGCATCCGACCGACGCGCGACTGATGCATCGGGCCATCACCAAGCTCGTCGGGCTCGCCAAGCATAACCGCGTGGCGCTGCGCCAGAGCTATTTGCGCCTGGCCAAGCGCGCCGCCATCATGGTCGGCCGCTATACCCATGCTCATCAGTTCAAACGCGCCGGGCGCCAGCTCAAGTTCCTGCGGACACGGCTTGGCCGGATCATCCGCGACATCCGCCGCAAGATCGGTGGCGATGCGGTTCTGGAAGCTCGCTTTGGCCCGCTGCTCGGTTTAGCGCAGCGGGTGCGTAGCCAGGATCAGCATCATCGCGGTCCGAAGGTCTATGCGTTACATGCCCCGGAGGTCGAGTGCATCGGCAAGGGCAAGGCCCGCGCGCCTTACGAGTTCGGCTGCAAGGTCAGTATCGCTACCCCCGTGACGTCCCCGAAGGGCGGACAGTTCGTGCTCCATGCCAAGGCACTGCACGGCAATCCCTTCGACGGGCACACGCTCGGCCCTGTAATTGCCGACATGGAGAAGCTCACCGGCGTGGAGGCTCGCCGCATCCACGTCGACAAAGGGTATCGCGGTCACAACCACCCGCATAGGTTCAGGGTCTGGATCTCGGGGCAGGTCCGCCGCGTCACGGCTTGCATCCGTCGCGAGATGAAGCGTCGCGCGGCTGTCGAGCCCGTCATCGGCCACGTCAAGGCCGAACACCGCATGGACCGCAACTATCTCAAGGGACGCCGCGGCGACCGCATCAACGCCGTCCTTGCCGCTGCCGGCTACAACTTCGGCCTGCTTCTGCGATGGCTGGCAGAGCTTTTGCGTGTCATCCGCACGTTCGTCGAAACCGTCCCGGCTCAAAACATCGCTTGAGCCGGGCGCCGCACCGGTTCTTCACGGACGACTCGCAAATCAACCGGCCGCATGTCTAAATTTCCATCAGGGATAGATAATCCCACTGGACCATGACGGATCTTCGTGTTTTTGCCAATAGAGATCCATGAGATGCCGGGTGATGGGCCCGACATATCCGGTAGCAATCGTGGCAGCGTCGATCCGCGTCACCGGCATAATGCCGCCTGCGGTCGAGGTGATGAACACCTCGTCTGCGTCTCTAATTTCGTCACGCTCCACGTTACCAGGAGTGACCGAGAGCCCAATCTCGGCACAAAGATCAAATACAGTCCGCCGTGTGATGCCCGGCAACACACCGAAAGCAGGTGTCTTCAAGGACCTGCCTTTTACAATGAAAACGTTGAAGCCAGGCCCCTCCGCAATGTGCCCGTTCGTATCTAGGATCAGCGCTGTCTCTGCTCCGGCTTCGTAGGCGTCGAATAGACCCTTCACAAGGTCGAGCCAATGATAATTCTTGATTGCGGGATCGACCGACTTGGGCGGGATGCGGACCGTCTCGCTGATCGCGACGTGCAAGCCTCTTTCCAGCTGCTCCTTGTTGGCTACAGAGCCGAAAGGAACGGCAAACGCGATAAAGCGGTTCTCCGCTTGGCGGGGATCGCGGCTGAATGTCGGCGATGAGCCGCGGGTACAGATCATTTCGACATACGCGGATCTGTGGCCAGATAGCGCGACGCAACCGTTCAGAATTGATATGATCTCCTCGCGATCATACGGCAGCTTCATTCGCAGACGTTCAACGCCGCCCAAGAAACGGTCGAGATGTAGATCCAATCGGAAGAACCTACCATTCCAGACGTGTGCAGTATCGTAAGTCGCGTCCGAATGCAGGAACCCCCAATCTAGCACTGAGATCTTGGCCTCGGACATCGGCAGGTATTGCCCATCCATGAAGGCAACCCCATGCGGATAGAGCTGTCGATCAAGGTGATGCTGATCGACTACTGGAAGCACAGGTGAGAACTGTGTCATCGGAGAATCCATTAACTGCAGGACGGGTCGAGACGGGTATTCAATCTGAGGATAGTGGCGCGATTAGGCATCAGAGGCCCCTACCGGAGCCCAACGGTGTTCACCGTATCGGGCTCCAGAACCGCATTCTTCCAAAATCCGTCCCATCTGGCCGAAATTCTGCGTGTCGGAGGAATTGACGCTTACATT
>NZ_JACMYO010000261.1 GCF_020889685.1 Bradyrhizobium oropedii | reverse complement strand
ACCCGTCATCCCCGCGCAAAGGCTTCGCCTTTGTCGCTGGAGGTGCGAGCGGAGCGAGCCTCGAAGGATGCACGGCCACCAGCCGGGCCGTGCATCCTTCGAGACGCGGCTTCGCCGCTCCTCAGGATGACGGGGCGGACGCCACGTACACCCTTGAACCACCACTATTTCCCTCACGAAACCGTGTGGCCGGCGCCGTAACAAAACGTCCCCTCACCCGTATTTTGGAGCGTCGGAGCGGTCCGGCCCGATTTGCCAATGCCGGCTCCCGCTCTAGACTGGCCCCCAATTGCGATCTCACGAGGAACCCATGCCCAAAAGCTCCCTCAGCCGCGTCTCGCTCTGCGCCGCCGCGGTCGGCGCGCTGGCCGTCGCCGCTTTTGCCGTTGCGCCCTCGCTTGCTGCCGAGGACGCCGTGATCATCCCGCCGCCTGCCGCGAGCGCACCGGAGACCGGCATCAAGACCGCAGTGCTCGCCGGCGGCTGCTTCTGGGGTGTGCAGGGCGTGTTCCAGCACACGGCCGGCATCGTCAGCGCGGTGTCGGGCTACTCCGGCGGCAGCAAGGCGAACGCCGACTACGAGAAGGTGTCGACCGGCACCACCGGCCACGCGGAGTCGGTCGAGATCAAGTACGATCCGCAGAAGATCTCCTATGGCAAGATCCTGCAGATCTTCTTCTCCGTCGTGCACGACCCGACCCAGCTGAACCGCCAGGGCCCCGACTCCGGCACGCAATATCGCTCGGCGATCTTCACCACCACCGACGAGCAGAAGAAGGTGGCGGACGCCTATATCGCCCAGCTCAACGCGGCCAAGGTCTACAACAAGCCGATCGTCACCAAGGTCGGCGCGCTGGAGGCGTTCTACCCGGCGGAGGGCTACCACCAGGACTATCTGACGCTGCACCCGAACCAACCCTATATTGCGTATAACGACATCCCGAAGGTCGAGAACCTGAAGAAGATCTTCGTGGAGAACTACATCGAGAAGCCGACGCTGGTGAGCAGCAGCAAGGTCACCAACTGACGGAACAGTCACCATCATTGCGAGGAGCGAAGCGACGAAGCAATCCATGTGCGTCCCTCACACTGGATTGCTTCGCTTCGCTCGCAATGACGACAACAAGGGAGTTTCCATGTCCGATACCAAAACCGACGGCAAGGTCCGCAAGAGCGAGACCGAGTGGCGCAAGGAATTGACGCCGATGCAGTACGCGGTGCTGCGGGAAAAGGCGACCGAGCGTCCCTTCACCGGCGAATACGAGCATGATCCCCGCAAGGGCACCTATGTCTGCGCCGGCTGCGGGCAGACGCTGTTCGAGTCCGACCAGAAGTTCGATTCCGGCTGCGGCTGGCCGAGCTTCTCCAAGCCCGCGGTCGAGAGCCATGTCGACGAGGAGCGTGACATGAGCCACGGCATGATCCGCACCGAGGTGCTGTGCTCGAAATGCGACGGCCATCTCGGCCACGTCTTCAACGACGGCCCCGGCCCGAGCGGCCTGCGCTACTGCATCAACTCGGCTGCGCTGAAGCTCGACGAGAAGAAGTAGCGACCGTCAGACGCGGGGCTCGACCCGCCTGTGACCGGCCGAACTGAATAATCGGCCCGACCCGTCGAACGTTTGCTCCGCCCCGCGCGACCAAGAACCGGTCGCGCGGGGTTTTGTTTTGGCGCGGCCGTGCTTCCGCGCGCTTCAACATAAGGAAATTTTGATGTCACCGATTTCTGGAAAGCTCTTGTTCGGTCTCGGTCTTGCCGGCGTCATCATGGCAAGCGCGGTCAGCGGGCCTGCGTCCGCCGCCGACAAGATCTCGCTGTTCAAGGTCATTACCTCCAAGGACGAAATCGTCATCGGCCTGACCGATGCCGACCTTGCGCAGGTCGAAGGCCAGAACGCCGGCGGCATCGCCAAGATGCTGGTCGCCAAGAGCTCGATGAGCGTCTGGCAGTACGCGGTGCACAAATCCGCCTCAGGCGATCTCGAACAGGCGCCGCTGCACAAGATCGGCCTGATCGCCAGCGACTCGCTGCGGGTCGAGCCCTACCCGACCCCGCTGAAGGTGCTCCCGATCGACGAAAGCAGGAAGTAGCCGCCCCGACGGCCAACAACATCCTCGTGATCGGCGTGCAGCCTTAACGACTCGCGCTCCGGAATGTGCTTTGCTTGGAACCTGCGGGGCCGTAGGCGTCTCGCCGTGCGGCTGCCGCCTGTTCTGAGGAGGGCGCCATGTCGCTTGGACTGATCCTCATCATCGTTCTGCTGGTTATCCTGCTGGGCGGCTATAGCGGCCGGATCCGCGGCTATGGCTATGGGCTCGGCCACTCCGGAATGGGCCTTTTCGGGGTGATTTTGATCGTGGTCGCGATCCTGGCCTGGCTCGACAAGATTTGACGGTCATAAGCTATTGAAATAAATAGACTTATTTGACCGCGCGCGGTGCCATGCGCGGATTCAGCATGTGCTCTGCCCGGGCCGCTTCTGGGGTCGCATTTTTGTCAAAGAGGCCTATATTAGGGATCGAAATGACATGTACGGCGCGCCGCCGATTATAGGCCGCCGTCCCCCAAAATCCCTTTCGCCGCTCTATGCCAAGAACACAAGAGGTCGTCGACCATGCGTCCCCTGCGTCCGTTCAACTATAACACGTCCGCTGAACTGTTCCCCGCCGCGATCCGCAAGAAGAAGCGGGCCGGCTTCGCCTATCGCCGTTTCGGCACCGCCGCCGAAGCCGTGCGCTTTGCGATGGAAGAGCTCCCGGCGGACTCGCTGAACGGCGCATATCTCCAGGTCGAGGAAGCCCGTTTCGACCAGAACGGCATCCGTTCGCTGTATGAGAGCGAAGGCTTCCCGCTGCCGCGCCGTCCGCGCCCCGAGCCGGCCCAGACCGACGCCGACGCTGCATAGACCTTCTACTCATCGCTAACGAAAAGCCCTCGGACCGATCCGGGGGCTTTTGTTTTGGGGATTAGAGTCTGGGCTGTTTGTCGAGCCAGCGCCGCAGCATCCGCACATTGCGGATATTGGCGCGGAACATGACGTCGAAGGCATCGCCTGCCACCGGCACCATGCCGACCACGCCGTCGACGGCGACATTGGCCAGCATCCGCGCGGTGATGTGCCAGGCGCGCCCAGCAGACGGGCCTCGCGCACCAGCCACAGCGAGATCGCTGTCGTGATGATATCGCCGATCACCGGGATCAGGCCGATCAGGCCGTCGATGCCATAGCGGACATTGGTGCCCGGCACGACGAAGGCGACGTCGAGCAGCTTCGCAATCATCTCCAGCCGCTGAAGCCGCTCCTCACGCGTCAGATTGCCGAACGGATTGGCGCGCGAGTTGCGCAAGTCGAACTGGAAGCCCTCGAACTGCGGATGCAGCGAACCATCGCCGACTTCGCGCCCGTCCTGATCGATGACCTTGCCGCGCGCCTGCGCTCCGCCGAAGGGCGGCCGCGATCGCGTAGCGTGGGGGGTGAAGATGTCGTCCTCGGTCATGGCCATCACATGGTAACGCAGGCAGGTGGTTCAAGTTGCGTCACATTACCACTGTGTCACCTTCAAGGCCGTTCAAGCCACATCACGTGCCGCGCGCTGCCGACGGCGTCAAGCCGAAACGGCGGCGGAAACATCGGTTGAAGTAGGACAGATCGTTGAAGCCGCAATCGAAGGCAATGTCGCTGATCCGCCGCTCGGCGTCATGGACCAGCAGTTCGGCAGCCTTGGTCAGCCGCAACTCGGTCAGCCGCATGGTGAAGCTCGCGCCCGCCTCAAACAGCAGCTCGTTGACATAGCGCTCCGACAGGCCGGTCGCGGCGGCGAGCCTGTGCGCGGAAAAATCCGGCTCGGTGAAGCGCTTCTCCAGGATCATCAGCAGCGACTTCAGCCTGACCGCACGAAGGCCACGGCGTTGGGCGGCAACTGCAAGATCGCCGCGGGCACCGAGGCCGAGCGCTGCGAGATCCAGTAGATGCGCGGCAATGGCGAAGCCGGCCTCGTCAACGGCATCGGGCGATTGCAGCAGCAGGTCGCTGTAGTCCATCGCCAGCGACAGCGCGCCGCCCGGCGCAAGCTCGTGGCCGACCAGGTCATCGACCCCGGCAACCATGGATCGCAAGGTCGCCATCGGCAGGTGGACATTGGTGAAGCGCTTGTGATGGGCACCGTCGGCGGTGAAGAACGGCTCGTCGAGCTTGAGCAGCACCATCGCGCCCGGCCGCATCTGAAATTCGCGGCCGCGATGGGTCACCATCGAAGCACGATCACCGGTGTTGCGCGCCAGGCAATAGCGGTCATCATTGGTCGCAAGCACCTGGCGCCGCTCGCGTCGCACGGTGGTGAAGCTGCCATTGCAGCGGCCGAGCAGGGTGGTGCCGATATGGATCGAGTTCATCGTCGCGCGAAACGGCACCGATGGTGACGGGTCGAGCTCGCCGGTGTTGGAGAAATGCTCGAACAGCTCGGCGAAGAACATGTAGCGCTGCCGCTCGCCGAGGCCCGGCGGCAGCATGTCGGTCGACAGCCTTTTCTTGATGACGGACATCGGAAGGACGGGACCAAGGTGTGCGCCGCAATCTGGCAACCGCCAGATGAACGGCGGATGAAATCTACCATCTCGTCGTCGGTCTGTGCCACAGCGCCGGACAGTCCAAGTGCGGAATTCTCCGGCGCTTCCCAGTCCAAGACGCACATGCCGCGGGGGGCTTACCGATGGCACCGGGCTCGCAGCCAGGACAGACCGCTCAAAGTGAGCCGCCGCACACAAGCGGGCCAACCAGAGGAGACCATGAGATGAAGACCTCCGCGATCCGCAAGCTGCTGCTCGGCGTGGCGATCACCACCAGCATGGGGATCGGCTACGCAATCGGCGCCCAGCCGCACATGGACGAGACCCTTGCAATGCTGCAATCGGCGCGTGCCGAGCTCACCAAGGCGACGCCGAACAAGGGCGGCCACCGCGAGCGTGCGCTCGGCCTGATCGATCAGGCGATGGGCGAAGTGCGTGCCGGCATCGCGTTTGCCGGCGGCGGCTAGAGCATTTTCGAGCGAACAACCTGACGAATGATTTTTGACATCAGCAGAGGACAATACTCATGACCAGATTGATTGCGGCCGCCTTCCTTCTCGCCACGCTCGGCAGCGCCGGTGCCATGCCGCTCGCGCCGGCGACACCCACCCAGAATCCCGATGTCATCACGGTCGCCGGCGGCTGCGGTGGTGGCTGGCATCGCGGGCCCTATGGCGGCTGCCGCCGCAACTACGCGCAGCCATGGATGCACGCCTGTCCGCGTGGCTGGTATCTAGGCCCCGGCGGCCGCTGCCGCGCCAACGGCACCTGACGATTTGATCACGCAGGCCTCTTGCATCACCCAGGCGGCGGACCGAAACGTCCGCCGCTTTTTCCATGTGAAGACGAAATTAGAGCGTCTTCGAACAAAGGGGCGCCGGCCCTCGTGAAGAGCTTCGCCTCGCTCAATAGACGCCCTTGTTCATGGTTCTGAGCCGCTGGGCCAGCGTCCTCATCACCTTCAGGGCAAAATGCGGCGTCTGGCTGACGAGGAAGAGAAACTGCTTTTCCGAGACCGGGACGAGTTCGACATCGGTGAGCGCTGTGGCGGTCGCACTCCTGGGCTCGTTGTCGATCAACGCCATTTCGCCAAAGATCGTGTCAGGCGCCAGGTCCGCCATGGTCTTGTTGCCGACCTGAATGCGCACATAGCCGCTCTTGATCACGAACAGCTCGTTGGCTTGCTCGCCCTCGCGAAAAATGACGCCACCGGCCCGCACCAGGCGCGTTTCGATATCGTTGCCCGTCAGAAGGTTGAAGCTTGCATCTGCCACTATGAATTCCTTTCCCCGAACCCGGACGCAGACGTCCCGGCTGTCTGCGCTCCGGCTAAAATAAATGTGCGAAAACAAAGTAGAGCGTACCCGAGATCAGCATCGCCACCGGCAAGGTCAGGACCCATGCCATGGCGATGTTACGGATTGTCGACCATTGCAGGCCGGACCCGTTCGCGGTCATGGTGCCTGCGATACCGGACGACAACACATGCGTCGTCGAGACCGGCAAGCCGTATCCGTCGGCCGCAGCGATAGTCGCAGCCGCCGTGATCTCGGCGCAGGCACCCTGCGCGTAGGTCAGATGGGTCTTGCCGATCTTCTCACCCACCGTCACGACAATCCGCTTCCAGCCGACCATCGTGCCGAGGCCGAGCGCGATGGCGACCGCAATCTTCACCCATGAGGGAATGAACTTGGTGGCGGCATCCAGCGAGCCCTTGTAGCGATTAAGCACCGCAACATCGGCATCGTTCAGCCCGCTGTCGTTGCTCTTCATCAGCAGGCGCAACGCCTCCGACACCAGATACATGTCGTTGCGCGTGTTGCCGACGGTCTCGGCCGGGAATTTTGCCAGCGAACCGTATTGGGTGACCTGGTCGCTGATTTCGCGAACGAGAACGGCGAGTGAGGGATAGGTATCGTCGGTGAGTTGCCGAAGCGCGATATAGTTGGTCACCGTCGGACGTGGGTTTCCCGTGATCTTGCGATCGGCGCCCTTGTCCTCGACGACCTTGCTCGCCGCAACCGAATTCGCGGTGAACGCCTCGATCTGGCTCGCAGGCATCGCGCGGTTCAGTGCGTAGGCGGTCGGGACCACGCCGATCAGGATGAGCATGATGAGACCCATGCCTTTTTGACCGTCGTTCGATCCGTGAAAGAAGCTGACCAGGGTACAAGTCAGGATCAGGATGCCGCGAATCCACCACGGCGGCGGCTGATCGCCCTTCGGCTCGCCGAACAGCGCCGGCGTTGCGCGCAACAACGCGCTCTTCAGCCCGTAGAGCAGGATCGCAGCCAGCATGAATCCGAACAGCGGCGACAGCAGCAGCGCCTTGCCGGTATTGACGGCCTGCGACCAATCCACGCCTGATGTCCCTTCCCTTCCGTGCATCAAGGCGTTCGCAATGCCGACGCCCATGATCGATCCGATCAGGGTGTGCGAGCTTGAGGCAGGCAGTCCGAAATACCAGGTCCCCACGTTCCAGATGATGGCGGCGATCAGCAACGCAAACACCATTGCGAAACCGGCGCTGCTGCCGACCTGGAGGATCAACTCGACCGGCAACAGCGAGACGATGCCGAACGCAACGGCGCCGCTGGAGAGAAGGACGCCGATCAGATTGAACAGGCCAGACCAGACAACGGCGATGTGGGCCGGCATCGAACGCGTGTAGATCACGGTTGCGACGGCGTTCGCGGTGTCGTGAAAGCCGTTGACGAATTCGAAGCCGAGCGAGATCAACAGCGCAACAAACAGCAGCAGGAACGCCGCATAAGAAGTCTTGCCGGCGCCCGTCGCACCGACGTCCGCATAAATGCTGTAGGCCACGAACAGCAGCGCGGCGCCGATGATGCCCAGATAGATGATGCCGGTGAGGGGATGAAAGCCCTTCTCGAGATCGGGCCCGCCACGCCGCGCAGGCTCGATCGAACCAGGTAACGCCACATCGCTCATGAGATCGCCCTCATGGCCGTGGGAGGACAAAAGCGGCCATGTGACATTGGGACTACGTTTACATGACGCCCATGTGACAATCGTATGAAGGACGCTCACCCGACTTGCGGCCGGCGCCTAATACATTGATAGGATTAGGGTAACGACCCTAGTGCTGAGACGCCGGCTCCGCCGGCACATGCAGCTCTTCCGCATATTTGTGGGCGAGCCAGGACGTGATGACGCCCGGGATGAAGCCGACCAGCCCGTACAGGATGAACTGCACCGCGCCGCTTTCGGAGCCGTGCGAGGCGTAGGTCAGCGCTGCGCCGACGAACGCCACCGCGCCGACCAGCAGCATCCGCACCAGCGGCGAGATCCGCCGCACATGCATCAGGATGTCGTCGATCGCACCGAACATCAGCGACGGCACGATGCCGAACAGATAATTGTATTGCAGCGACTTGGCGAACACGACGAACAGTTTCGTCACCTCGCCGCCATTGGTCTCGGTCCAGTAGCCGGACTGATAGGTGGTCATGAGCAACAGCAGGAAGCCGCCGATGAACGGCCCGATGGCTGCGAAGATCAGATAGCGTTTCATGGCGTGCCCTTGCCCGACGTCGGCCAAGTGTAACGCAGTCACGCAACGGTTCTAGGGAAAATCGACAGCGCCCGGCAATGTTCCGGGGCGTGCGTCGAATGCGCTGCAACAACCTGATGCCGCTGACGTCGCTGCGATACGGAATCGCCCGGACGGAGCCGGGCGATGACATCGTGCAGGAGATGAGAGCGAGGCTCGCTACTCGCCCCACGCCGCGAAGGCGTCGTTGAAGGCCCGCTCGCCGGGGGCGCCCTTTTCGATCGCGATGATGGCCCGGCGCTGGTTGGTATAGACCAGCGGCACGTCGAACCACGAACGCTCCTTCAGGAGCTGCAGATTGCGCGAGCGGTCGGCATCGACGTTGGAGAGGCCGACCAGGAAGAAGCCGTCGGTGACCTTGACCGCGAGGCCTGCCAGCGGCGTGCCGCGCGCCTGCTCGTTGGACTTCATCAGGATGCCCGGCACGTTGCCGACGCCGCCATTGGCGAAGTCCTGCGGCAGGATGAAGGTCAATTCCGCGGTGTGGCTCGCCGGCAGCGACGTGTCGGTGTTGCGGCGGAACGACATCGTCATCTTGAACTTGCGATCGGGGATGTCGATGTCGGCGCGCACAGCGATGTCGGGCTTCTGGTTGCCCGAGCCCTTGACCTGCTCGGTGCGCCAGACCACCGAACCGACATACTGCTTGCCCTTCGGATCCGACGGGTCCTCGTCATAGAGCACGACGCGCTGCGCCACCGGGGCGACCGGCTCGCCCGACGACGAGGGCTGACCGACGCGGTCGGTGATCTTCTTGCTCGAAGGCGTCGCCGCGGCATCCTTTGGCGCCTCGACGGGCGCGGAGGATTTGAACAGGCTGCTGACAAGGGTCGTGGCCTGCTGTCGGAACAGGATTCCAGTGCCGACCAGGATCAGCAGGATGCCGATCACGATCGCCGTCTTGAACGGGAACATCGACCCGACGCGCGGCTGCTTCGGCGCGCGCTCGGCGTTGCTGACCCGCGACCGTTGCGGCGGCGGGGCCTGGGGCGGCTGCGGGGAGTAGCGCTCCGCCTCCTCGATCGACTCGTCGTAGGAGTAGGGAGCTTCAGGATCGCCGCCGCGGTTCTCCAGGCTCGGCTCGAGCCGGTCGAATTCCGGCGAGGGCGACGGCACGTTGGCGTAGGTCTTGCGCGCGTTGCGGCTGGCTTGCGCCGCCGCACGTCCGAGATCGTCGGCATCGGCGGTGATGTCGCGGAAGCCTCGCACGCCCGGCGCTGCCGGCGGCACCGGCGGCGGTACGCCTTCCGGAC
>NZ_JACMYO010000260.1 GCF_020889685.1 Bradyrhizobium oropedii | reverse complement strand
AAAGCAGGGACGACAGCGGAGAGTGTAGCTCCGCTGTCGATCTCGTCGGTCAGCTCTCAGTCCTTCGGCACCGCCCCGACATACGACGAGCTCGGCCGGATCAGCCGGCCGGTGCGGCGCTGCTCGAGTGCGTGTGCGGTCCAGCCGGCGGCGCGGGCGGTGGCGAAGATCGGCGTGAAGGCCTGCCGCGGGATCTCCAGCCCGTCGAGCAGGATGGCGGTGAAGAACTCGACATTGGTCTCGAGCGGCCGCTCCGGATTCTTCTTGCGCAGCGCTGCGCGGATATAGGCCTCGACCTCGCCGGCAAACGGCAGGTCGGCGCCGCTGGCCTCCAGGCGCTCGATCGCAACCTTGAGCACGTCGGCGCGCGGATCGCGCACCCGATAGACGCGATGGCCGAACCCCATCAGCCGCTCGCCATGTGCGAGCGCGCCGTCAACCCAGGGCTTGATCCGTTCGCGCGTGCCGATCGCATCCAGCATCTCGAGCACCGGCTCCGGCGCGCCGCCATGCAGCGGGCCGGTCAGCGCGCAGTAGCCGCCGGTGATCGCCGCAAACAGATCGGCCTGGGTCGAGGCGATCACCCGCGTGGTGAAGGTCGACGCGTTCATGCCGTGATCGCAGACGGTGACGAAATAGGCGTCAAGTGCGGCGACCTCGCGCGGCTCGGCCTTGCGGCCCCGCAGCATCCGCAGCGTGTCGGCGGCGTGGCTGGCATTCGGGTCGGGCGCGATCGGGGCGTGTCCCTTGGCGTTCTGCACCAGGGCGCCCGCGATCACCGGGAAGGCGCCGACAATGGTTGCCTCGTGCTCCAGCCCGCTCTCGGCGCGCAGGCCTGCGATCGCGGCGCGGAAGCCGTCGACGATCGACATGCCGTGCGTCGCCGGCAGCAGGTCCGGCAGCCGCGCAAAGGCGCGTTCGCGGGCGGCGCCGAGGCTGGCGCGGACATTGGCTTCGCTCAGCGACTTGCCGGTCGCGCCGTTCCATAGCCGCGTCGTGACGGCCTCGAAGCTCGATTTGCCCGCGAGGTTGGCGACGTGCTCGCCGGCGATGATCAACTCGCCGCGCTCGCCGTCGACATGGCTCAACACGGTCTCGGCGGCGGGTACGCCGTCCAGACCGATCTGGCTCTTGGTGAGAATCATGTTCATGGCCCGATCTCCTTGCTTCACCCCTTCAAGGTCGGGCCTCTGGACGGGTTGATCAATCTTGATTATATAAATCAATATGAAAAAATCCGCCGAGCTTTACCTCTCCGCTCGCGAAGCCGCCGCCGAGCTCGCGATCTCGCCGGCGACCCTCTACGCCTATGTCAGCCGCGGCCTCATCCGCTCCGAGCCGTCGCCGGACTCGCGCAGCCATCGCTACCGTGCCGAGGACATCAGGGGTTTGAAGGAGCGCCGCGTACCGTCGCCGGAGCCGCGCGGGTTCCGAAACTTCGATGCGGACTTGCCGGTGATGGATTCGGCGATCGCAACCATCACCGAGCAGGGCCCGATCTATCGCGGCGTGAACTGCGTCGATCTCGCCCAACGCGATACGCTGGAGCACACCGCGACACTGCTGTGGGATGTCACCGGCGTCGATCCGTTCGCGCCGGACAATTGTCCGCACGTCTCGGACGAGATGCGTGCGATCGCCGAGGCCGCGCGTCGCGCCCAGCCGATCGACCGGACGGTCGCGGTGTTTGCGCTGGCGGCAAGTGCCGATCCCGGCGCCTTCACCCGCGCGCCCGATGGCCGCGCGATGGTCGGCGGCCGCATCTTGCGGCTGCTGGTCGCGACCATGTTGAATGCTATGCCGTCGGCCGAGCCGCTGCATGAGCAGGTGGCGCGGGTCTGGACGCCTGACAACAAGCATGCGCCCGACCTTATTCGCCGCGCGCTGGTGCTGCTCGCCGATCATGAACTGAACGCCTCCACCTTCACCGCGCGCTGCGCGGCATCGACCGGGCTCAATCTGTACGACGCCGTCATCGCGGGTCTCGTCGCGCTGAAAGGGCCGATGCATGGCGGCGCCGGGGTGCTCGCCTCGCGCCTGGTCAGGACGATGATCGACAACGACGTCGCGCCTGTGGTCCGCGAGCGGGTTGCGCTGGGCGAGCGTTTCGCCGGCTTCGGGCACGGCGTCTACAAGAAGGGCGATCCGCGTGCGATCTCGCTGCTCGAAGCCCTGACGCGCGCGGGTGCGCCGCGCAAATTCACCAGGGAAGTGCCTGATAGAATCGCGGAGGCAACCGGCGAATTCGTCAATATCGATTATGCGCTGGCGGTGCTGGTGCATGCGCTGCGGATGCCGGCGGGGAGCGAGCTGGCGCTGTTTGCGATGGCCCGCAGCGTCGGCTGGATCGCCCATGCCAGCGAGCAGCTTCAGCTCGGCAAGCTGATCAGGCCTCGGGCGCGCTATGTCGGCCCGGCACCCGGGCGGGCCGGTTCGACCAATAGTATTTAGCTCTTATTCCGCCGGCTTGGACGGTTCGATCAGGCCGCCGCCATGCCGGCGCCGGATGGTCCAGATCGCCAGCGCGAGGATGACGGCGCCGCCTGCCACCGCAAACATCCAGAGATGCTTGCCGACATGCTCATGATGCGGCAGGCCGGCATAGTCGTGCAGCGCCGTGACCGCGAGCACGCCGGGCAGCACATGCGCCGGCGCCCAGAGCAGGATCGCGGGGATGTTGACCGCGTAGAACCGCGCCGGCGGCATGTCGAGCGCGCCGGCCGTGATCGGCACGAAGGCGCGGATCGGCGGCACGAAGCGGGCGAAGAACACCGCGAGCACGCCCCAGCGATTGAAGAAGGCCTCGCTCTGCGCGACCACGCGCGGGTAGTTGGAGAGCGGCCAGGCCGACAGGATCTCGCGCTGGCTGCGGTGGCCGATCATGAAGGCGGTGCCGTCACCGAGCATCGCGCCGACGGCCGCAGCGGCCAGCACCGGCACGAGCTTCAATTCGCCGCCCGGCACCAGCGCACTCAGCGCCAGGATGATGGTCGAGCCCGGCACCAGGGAGCCGACCACCGGCACAGCTTCCAGCAGGGCGGCCAGAAACAGCGTCAGATAGGCGAGCCAGGCATGGGCCGAAACGAACGCAATCAATGGGTCAAGGAATGAAGTCACAGAATCCCTTGGGCAGTGGTGAAACAGGTCCGAGAGCTAACAACTCCCTGCCGCGCTGAAAAGTGCCCCGGACGGGCAGGCCGCCGTGGCGCTGCGGCAAAAGTACGGCGGGATTTGCAGAGCAGCCTTCCAAAAACCGAGTTTCGCTCTTATCTTTATGATACAACAACGGAACTTTGATTTACCCGCGGGCTTCTGCCGACCGTTGCTCTCTGCTAGGCTTGTGCGAAGCACCCCATCCGCAGCCAAACGATTAATCTGGTTTCGGGAACGCCCGGGACCTCGGAGGATGAATGACGACCGCCGTCCAGACCAAAGCTCAGGAACCCGTCGGCTTGCCCGACATGAAGGTGTCGGTCCGGCAGGTCTTCGGGATCGATAGCGACCTGGAAGTTCCCGCCTATTCCGAAGTCGATCCGCACGTGCCGGAAGTCGACAGCGACTACCGCTTCGACCGCGCCACCACGCTCGCGATCCTCGCCGGCTTCGCCAAGAACCGCCGCGTGATGGTCACCGGCTATCACGGCACCGGCAAATCGACCCACATCGAGCAGGTTGCGGCCCGCCTCAACTGGCCCTGCGTGCGCGTCAACCTCGACAGCCACATCAGCCGTATCGATCTGGTCGGCAAGGATGCGATCGTGGTCAAGGAAGGCAAGCAGGTCACCGAATTCCGCGACGGCATTCTGCCCTGGGCGCTGCAGCACAACATCGCGCTGGTGTTCGACGAATACGACGCCGGCCGCCCGGACGTGATGTTCGTGATCCAGCGCGTGCTGGAAGTCTCCGGCCGCCTGACGCTGCTCGACCAGAACAAGGTGATCAAGCCGCATCCGGCGTTCCGCCTGTTCTCGACCGCCAACACGGTCGGCCTCGGCGATACGTCGGGCCTCTATCACGGCACCCAGCAGATCAACCAGGGCCAGATGGACCGTTGGTCGATCGTCACCACGCTGAACTACCTCGCCCATGACGAGGAAGTGGAGATCGTGCTGGCCAAGGCGCGCCACTACCGCACGCAGGAAGGCCGCGACATCGTCAACAAGATGGTGCGGCTTGCCGATCTCACCCGTAACGCGTTCGCCAATGGCGACCTGTCGACGGTGATGAGCCCGCGCACGGTGATCACCTGGGCCGAGAACGCCGATATCTTCAGCGACATCGGCTTCGCGTTCCGCGTCACCTTCCTCAACAAATGTGATGAGCTGGAGCGGCCGCTGGTCGCCGAGTTCTACCAGCGCTGCTTCAACGTCGAGTTGCCGGAATCCTCGGTCAACGTGGCGCTCAGCTAGTCCATGCCGAAAATCTCCGTCGAGCGCACAGTCACACAGACGAAGAAGGCGGTGCTCGGCGGATTGCTCCGCTACAACAACGAGAAGATGGGGAAGCAGAAGTACAAGCGCTTCGCCATCTCGCTGCGGCAAGGCGACGAGATCGTCGGCGGCATCGTCGGCGAGGTCTGGACCGCGGTGTTGTTCATCCAGCTGTTCTGGATGGAGCAGAAGTTTCGCAACAAGGGCTTTGGCGCGAAGCTGATCAAGGCGATCGAAGACGAGGCGCGGCGCTTCGGCGCCACGCAGTCCTATCTGGATACGATGAGCTTCCAGGCGCCGGGTTTCTACCGCGCCAACGGATATAAAGAATTCGGTTCGATTGAGGGGTATCCCGGTGGCGTAACGCGCCATTGGTTTACGAAATCGCTATGACAGCCTCCAACATCAAATTCCGTCCCGGATCGAAGGAAGCGCCGAACGAGCCGTTCAAGCGCTCGGTGTCGGCGTGCCTGAAGGCGATCGCCAAGAAGCCGGAGCTCGAAGTCAGCTTCGCTGCCGAGCGCCCCGGGCTCGCGCCCGGCAAGGCGCGGCTGCCGGAGCCGGCGCGCAAGATGACCAAGCGCGACGCGGCGATCGTGCGCGGCCACGCCGATTCGATCGCGCTCAAGATCGCCTGTCACGATCCCAAGGTGCATCGCAAGCTGATGCCGGGCAACCCGCAGGCGCGCGGCGTGTTCGAGGCGGTCGAGCAGGCGCGCGTCGAGGCGCTCGGCTCGCGGCGGATGGCGGGCGTCGCGAAGAACCTCACCGCGATGCTCGACGACCATTTCCACCGCGGCAAGTATGACGAGATCACCGACCGCGCCGATGCGCCGCTGTCCGATGCGCTGGCGATGCTGGTGCGCGAACGTCTCACCGGCATGGCTCCGCCCGCGGCCGCAAAGAAGATGGTCGATCTCTGGCGTCCGACGCTGGAGGACAAGATCGGCTCGCGGCTCGACCAGCTGAGCCGTTTTGCCGAGGACCAGGCCCGGTTCGGCGACCTCGTCCACGATCTGCTGTCGGCACTCGATCTCGGCGACGACCGCAACATGGATTCCGACGATGACGAGGATCAGGACGAGAACCAGGACGGCGAGAGCGATCAGTCCGGTGCCGAAGGCTCGCCGGATTCCGACGCCGCGCAGGAGATGAGCGCCGACCAGGCCCAGACCACCGCGGACGAAATGAGCGAAAGCGCGATGGAGAGCGCGCAGGCCTCCACGTCGGACACGTTCGACGACGGCGAGCTCGGTGACGACGAGACGCCGGGCGAGGCGACCCGGCCGAATTCACGCGGCCAGAACGAGCCGCGCGGTCCGGAATATCATGCCTTCGCGCCGAAGTTCGACGAGGTGGTCGCAGCCGAAGATCTCTGCGACCATGACGAGCTCGAGCGGCTGCGTTCCTATCTCGACAAGCAGCTGGCGCATCTGCAGGGCATCGTGGCGCGGCTCGCCAATCGTCTGCAGCGCCGCTTGATGGCGCAGCAGAACCGCGCCTGGGATTTCGATCTCGAGGAGGGCATCCTCGATCCGGCGCGGCTGTCGCGCGTCGTCACCGATCCCTATCATCCGCTGTCCTTCATGCATGAGAAGGAGGCGACCTTCCGCGACACCGTGGTGACGCTGCTGCTCGATAACTCCGGCTCGATGCGCGGCCGTCCGATCACGGTTGCCGCCACCTGCGCCGACATCCTGGCGCGCACGCTGGAGCGTTGCGGCGTCAAGGTCGAGATTCTGGGCTTCACCACCCGCGCCTGGAAGGGCGGGCAGTCGCGCGAGGCGTGGCTTGCCGCCGGCAAGCCGGCCAATCCGGGCCGCCTCAACGATCTCAGGCACATCATCTACAAATCGGCCGACGCACCCTGGCGTCGCGCGCGGAAAAATCTCGGCCTGATGATGCGCGAGGGCCTGCTCAAGGAGAACATCGACGGCGAGGCGCTCGACTGGGCGCACAAGCGTCTGCTTGGGCGTCCCGAGCAGCGCCGCATCCTGATGATGATCTCCGACGGCGCGCCGGTCGACGACTCCACGCTGTCGGTCAATCCCGGCAACTATCTCGAGCGGCATCTGCGCCATATCATCGAAGAGATCGAGACCCGCTCGCCGGTCGAGCTGATCGCGATCGGCATCGGTCATGACGTCACGCGCTACTATCGCCGCGCCGTCACCATCGTCGATGCCGAAGAGCTCGGCGGCGCGATCACCGAAAAGCTCGCCGAGTTGTTCAGCGAGACGCAAGGCTCGGCGCCCGCACCGGGCACGCGGCGCCGCCTCCACTCGTGAGACATGCACTCACCCGTTAGCCGCCGCCATATCGTGAGAGGTGTGGCGGCAGGGCTGTCGGCCGCAGCATTGCCGTGTCTCGCGCTGGCGCAGGGCGCGACCCAGCCGTCGCTGACACCGGGACCACCTGGCAGGCCAGGCCGTCACCGCGTCGACGAACCCGTCGCGGTCGAGGTCAACGCACGGCCGCTGCCCTCGTTCGATATCCGCGATCGTGCGCGGGTGCGGTTCGGCGCGCTGGAATATCGCAGCGGCCTGATCCTGACCTCGTCGTTCTCCGGCTTCGGCGGTCTCTCCGCGCTGCGGCTCGACGCCAAAGGCGAGCGCTTCATTGCGGTCAGCGACCAGGGCAGCTGGTTCACCGGCCGCATCGTCTATCGCGGCCGCGAGATGGCCGGGCTCGACGATGTCGAGGCGGCCCCGCTGCTTGCCGCCGACGGCAAGCCGATCACCGCGACCCGCGGCTGGTACGATTCGGAATCGCTCGCGCTCGACGGCTCGTTCGCCTACGTCGGGCTTGAGCGGGTCAACCAGGTGCTGCGCTACGATTTCGCCAAAGGCTTCACCCGCTCGCGCGGCGAGGTGGTGCCGCTGCCGCCGGCGGCACGCAAGCTTCCTCTCAACAAGGGGCTGGAGGCGCTGGTCTTCGTGCCCAAGGTTATGGCCAGGGGACAGTCGCTCGCCGGCACGCTGATCGCGTTCTCGGAACGCGGGCTCGATGCGAGCGGCAATCTGATCGCCTTCCTGGTCGGCGGCAAGACGCCGGGCCAGTTCAGCGTCCGCCGCACCGAGAGTTTCGACATCAGCGACGCGGTGTTGCTGCCCTCGGGCGATCTGTTGATCCTGGAGCGGAAATTCTCCTGGCTTGGCGGCGTCGGCATCCGCATCCGCCGCCTTGCGCTGTCCGACATCGCGCCCGGCGCCGTGGTCGATGGTCCCGCGATCTTCAACGCCGATCTCGGCAACGAAATCGACAACATGGAAGGCATCGACGCCCATGTCACAGCCGAGGGCGAGACCGTGCTGACCATGATCTCCGACGACAATTTCTCTCTGATCCAGCGCAATCTGCTGCTGCAATTCACGCTGGTTGAGTGAGACGCCGCCAAGGGGCTCAGCAAGGGGCGCCGTCAGAGCATTGCTGATCTGCGTTCCGGCCTGCGGGGCATTCCGGACAGTTGGTGATCGCCTGGGCTGCCTCTATCTTATGGTGGCCCTTTCCCCGATCCCGGACATCCCTCGCATGAGCACCCTGTTTTCTCCGATCGAACTGCGCGGCCTCAAGCTCTCCAACCGGATCATGGTCGCGCCGATGTGCCAGTATTCGGCGATCGACGGCTCCGCCAATGATTGGCACTTCACCCACATCAACATGCTGGCGCTGTCGGGAGCCGCGATGTTCTGCATCGAGGCGACGCATGTAGAGGATATCGGTCGGATCACGCCGGGCTGCCTCGGCCTCTACAGCGATGCCAACGAGGCGGCGTTGAAGCCGATCCTGGCCTCGGTGCGCAAGCATTCGAAGGCAGCGGTCGCGATGCAGCTTGCCCATGCCGGTCGCAAGGCTTCGAGCCAGCGTCCCTGGGAGGGCGGGCAGTTGATCCCGATTGCCGACGGTGGCTGGCAGACGGTTGGACCATCTGCGGTCCCGCACAAGGAAGGCGAGGCGGCGCCAGTGGCGCTCGACGACGCCGGGCTGAAGCGCATTCGCGAGGCCTTTGTCGCGTCGGCCAAGCGCGCCGACCGGCTCGGCATCGACGCGCTCGAATTGCACAGCGCGCACGGTTATCTCCTGCACCAGTTCCTGTCGCCGCTCGCCAACAAGCGCACCGATCGCTATGGCGGCTCGCTCGAGAACCGGATGCGGTTTCCGCTGGAAGTGTTCGACGCCGTTCGCGCGGCATTTCCGGACCGCAAGCCGGTCGGCGTCCGGGTGTCCGCGACCGACTGGGTCGAGGGTGCCTGGGACGTCGCGCAGACCATCGAGTTCACGAAGGAGTTGAAGAAGCGCGGCGTCGACTGGATGGACGTCTCGTCCGGCGGCGTCTCGGCGCTGCAGAAGATTCCGCTCGGGCCGGGCTACCAGGTGCCGGCGGCGCAGGCGGTGCGGGAGGCGACCGGCGTCACCACCATGGCGGTCGGCCTGATCACCGAAGCGAAGCAGGCGGAAGAGATCGTCACATCAGGGAAAGCCGACATGGTCGCGCTCGCCCGCGGCATGCTCTACGACCCACGCTGGGGCTGGCACGCCGCCGCCGAACTCGGCGGCGAGGTGAGTGCGCCGCCGCAATATTGGCGCTCGCAGCCCGCGACGCAGAAGCAGCTGTTCGGCAAGACCACGTTCGGAGCGCGGTAGCGACGGCGCGCCGATCCGACTGCGACAAAAGCCATTGTTCTGCCGTAGCCGGGGCAGCTACTCTCTGCGCGCGTGCGGAAGACACGCATCGAACAAAGAGAGGAAGCCCATGGAACTCGGATACTTCGCGATGCCCTCGCACCCGCCGGAGTGCGGATTGAAGGAGGGGCACGACTGGGACCTGCAGACGCTGCGCTGGCTCGACGAGCTCGGCTATCAGGAAGCCTGGATCGGCGAGCATCACACCGCACCGTGGGAGCCGCATCCGTCGCCCGATCTGCTGATCGCGCA
Organism: Bradyrhizobium oropedii; assembly: GCF_020889685.1. Classification (GTDB taxonomy): domain Bacteria; phylum Pseudomonadota; class Alphaproteobacteria; order Rhizobiales; family Xanthobacteraceae; genus Bradyrhizobium; species Bradyrhizobium oropedii. The sequence goes on along the minus strand of NZ_JACMYO010000260.1, from coordinate 34 downwards.
AGCGCTGCTGCAGACCAAGAATATCCGCATCGGG
>NZ_JACMYO010000259.1 GCF_020889685.1 Bradyrhizobium oropedii | reverse complement strand
CTAGATGTCACTGAGATGTCAGCGCACTCCACGAATGCCTTGCCTACAATCATCATCATCTTCCGCCATTGTGGCTCCATGGCAGAAAAGATGATCTGGTCGAGTTTGGTGACCGATACGGACAGGTTTGGCGAAACCTCGTCCCAAGTGAGCGTGCTGCTGATCCGTGGAGGTTTCGGTCGCGGCGCCAGCTCTGGATGCTCGGCATAGATGTCGAACAGCTTCACGTAGACGATTTGGCAGGCCTTGGTCAGATGCTCCAACAAGGCGTCGCAGTCGACCTTGTCGATTCCCTTCGTGGCGATGACGGTGCGTTCGAGTGCCTGGCCCACTTTCAGTAGACTTTTCTTTAGCTCGACCGCCCGCTCTCGATCCAGGCCAAAGGCCTCGTGACTACACCTTGCAAATACAGGGCGCGCATTCACGCGACCCGTTGCCCCATCCGGGCTACGAACTAGTCCTTCAACCGTACCTCGCTACGCCCCCAGATTCGGAGATCGCCGACACCTTCAATACGATCGGAATCTGAGAGTAGCCGCAATCGCGCTGCGATCACCCCGTGACTGACGGGTAAGCCGAGCTGCTCGCAACGCTTTCCGGCGTTGGTGAGAAGCGCCGTCACCTTTTGCCACTGTGGCCTCAAGAGCGAGAGGATGATTTCGTCGAGCTGGCCTTCGCTCACCGATGACGGGAGATTCACGTCGTTCCACGTCAGCTCGCTGCAGATCTCGGGCGGCGCGCGATCATTTTCCGGCGGCATCAGATCGGGATACTGCTCCCAAATCTGCAACAGCACCTTGTCCTGCAAGTCGGAGACGACTTCGTGAAGCAGGCCGTTAAATTTGAGCCGCTCGGCCTTGGCAAGACCTGCGATGGCCATTCTCGCCTTGTCCATCGCTTCCCAGGCATCGAGCAAGTGATCGTTGATCCGGTCAGCCTGCTCTCGCTTCATTGTCCCTCGCGAAGTTGTCGCGTCCCCTCAAGTCTTCGCGTAGATATCCTTATAGGTATCCCGCAAAATATTCTTCTGCACCTTGCCCATCGCGTTGCGCGGCAGTTCGTCGACGACGAACACGCGCTTGGGCATCTTGAATTTGGCGAGCCGCCCGTCGAGCGCCTTCAGCACCGAGGCTTCGCTGATATCGGCGCCCTTGCTGCAAACCAGGACGGCGGTGACGCCTTCGCCGAAATCGGCGTGCGGCACGCCGATCACGGCCGATTCGATCACGCCGGGCATCGCGTCGATCTCGCTCTCGATCTCTTTCGGGTAGACGTTGAAGCCGCCCGAGATCACGAGATCCTTGCCGCGGCCGAGGATGTGGACGTAGCCCTTGCCGTCGATCTTGCCGAGGTCGCCGGTGATGAAGAAGCCGTCGCCGCGGAATTCGGCCTTGGTCTTCTCCGGCATGCGCCAGTAGCCCTGGAAGACGTTCGGGCCCTTGACCTCGATCATGCCGATGGTCTCGCGCGGAAGCTCCTTGCCGGTCTCGGGATCGGTGACCCGCACCGTCACGCCGGGCAGCGCGAAGCCGACCGCGCCGGGCACGCGGTCGCCGTCATAGGGATTGCTCGTATTCATGTTGGTTTCGGTCATGCCGTAGCGCTCGAGTACGGCATGTCCTGTACGCGCCGACCATTCGCGATGGGTGTCGGCGAGCAGCGGCGCGGAGCCCGAGACGAACAGCCGCATGTGTTTGGTGGCGTCCTTGCTCAGGCCCGGGTTCTGCAACAGACGGGTGTAGAAGGTCGGCACGCCCATCATCACGGTGGCGCGGGCCATCAGCTTGATGATCGCGTCCGGATCGAACTTCGGCAGGAAGATCATCGAGGCACGCGCAAACAGCGTGACGTTGCTCGCCACGAACAGGCCGTGGGTATGATAGATCGGCAGCGCGTGGATCAGCACGTCCTTGTCGGTGAAGTGCCAGTAGTCGACCAGCGAATACGAGTTCGAGGCCAGATTGTCGTGCGAGAGCATCGCGCCCTTGGAGCGGCCGGTGGTGCCCGACGTGTAGAGGATCGCGGCGAGGTCGTCATTGCCGCGCAGCACGGTGGCGAATTGCTTCGGCGCCTTGTCCGCGGCCTCGGTCAGCGAGCCCTTGCCGCTCGGATCGAGCGTCTCGACCCTCGCGCCCACCTTGGCGGCGATCACCCCGATGCCGTCGAGCTTGGACGGATCGCAGACCACCAGCGCCGGCTCGGCGTCGGTAATGAAGTATTCGAGCTCGTTCAGCGTATAGGCGGTGTTGAGCGGCAGATAGACGCCGCCGGCGCGCACGGTGGCGAGATAGAGCACCAGCGCCGAAACCGATTTCTCGGTCTGCGCCGCGACGCGGTCGCCCGGCTTGACGCCGCGCTCAACCAGCACGTTCGCCATCCGGCCGGCGCGCGCGATCAGGTCGCCATAGGAGATGCGGCTGCCGTCGAGCTGCTCGATCGCAAGCCGGTTGGGGTCGTCGAGGCCGTCGAACAGGCGGGAAAACAGGTTGGCGTTGGTGGTCGTGTTCATGCAACATCCCCTGAGGGGCGAAAGCGCCGGTAAGAGGCTAGTGCCGCCGATTTGAAGTTCCTAGCTGGGGCCGCGAGTCTTCCCAGGAACTTCAAATCGATCAGCGGCACTAGAGTGATTAAAGTTTGCTAGTGCCCCGTAAGCTTCCGAAGTTCGTGTCAGTGTCCGCCGCGGCGGATCACGAACTTCGGAAGCGGGGCACTAGTTCTGGATTAGCAAAAACGCCCTTCGGAAAGCAACGGAGACAGTTTGCATGACAAATAATGGGAAACGCGTGGCCTGGGTCACCGGCGGCGGCACCGGAATCGGCGAATCCGGGGCGGAATTCCTGGCTGCGGACGGCTGGACGGTGGTGGTTTCCGGCCGCCGCAAGGAAGAGCTCGACCGCGTGGTGGCCAACATCACGAAAAAGGGCGGCAAGGCCGAGGCGATCCCGCTCGACGTCAGCAGCAAGGCCGACGTCAACAGGGCCGCCGAGACGATCGTCGCCAGGCACGGCCGCATCGACCTCCTGGTCAACAGCGCCGGCATCAACGTGCCGAAGCGCAGCTGGGCCGACATGGAACTGGAAGGCTGGGACAAGCTGGTCGAGGTCAATCTCAACGGCGTGCTCTATTGCATGCGCGCGGTGCTGCCGACGATGCGCAAGCAGCAGGACGGCTGCATCATCAACGTCGCCTCCTGGGCCGGCCGCCATGTTTCCAAGATGCCGGGCCCGGCCTACACCACGACCAAGCACGCGGTGCTGGCGCTGACCCATTCCTTCAACATGGACGAATGCGTCAACGGCCTGCGCGCCTGCTGCCTGTCGCCGGGCGAGGTCGCAACCCCGATCCTGAAGCAGCGTCCGGTGGTGCCGAGCGAAGCCGAGCAGGCCAGGATGCTGCAGCCCGAGGATTGCGGCCGCACCATCGCCTTCGTCGCCAGCATGCCGGCGCGGGTCTGCATGAACGAGATCCTGATCAGCCCGACCCATAATCGCGGTTTTATTCAGACGCCGGCGAACAGGGATTAGGCCCCACTCCCTCAACGGGCCGTCCCTGCGAAAGCAGGGACCCATAGCCACCGTTGTTGGTTGCTAGCGTGCGCTGGAGCCACAGCCCCCGCAAAACGACCATTCGTGGTTATGGGTCCCGGCTCGCGCGGAGCCTGTCGTCGGGCGGCGCTTCGCGCCGACCCGGTGGCTTGGCCGGGACGACAGCGTTGATGGTTTTGCGATCTACCTTACTCGCTGATCTCGTTCAGCTCCTTGCCGGAGTGCTCCGGCACGAACAGGAACACGCCGATCGCCATCGCGATCATCAGCACGGGGATGCAGAGGAACGCCAGCGCGAACGAGCCGGTGTGCTGCTGGAGTGCGATCGAGACGAACGGAAACAGCACGAAGCCGACGAAATAGGCGATCGCCCAGACCACGCCGTTGGCGGCGCCGCGGATCCGGGTCGGGAAGATTTCCGCCGTCAGCGTCGTGCTCGGGCCCCAGAAGCCGAGGAAGCCGAGACACCAGAGCAGCCCGAACGTCCACAGCAGGACGCGGTCCTCGGAATAGACCCAGAGCGTCATGAAGATGGCGCCCTCGATCAGGGTGATGATGAAGGTGCGGCGGCGGCCGATCTTGTCGATCAGCCAGCCGACCAGGCACAGGCCGAGAAAGCCGCAGAGGCCGTAGAACACATAGAACAGGCTGTATTCGGTCGTCGACCAGTGCTTCTCGGTCGACAGATAAAGCGGCATCCAGGCGCCGACGGTGCCGTAGATGCAGGTGCTCGCGCAGGCGACGAACAGCGCGACCAGCGTCGAGGGCAGCACGTCGGGCAGGAACACCTGGCGGATGCCGACCGATTTGGCCTTGCCGAACCAGGCGCTGTCCTCGTCGCTGACCGTGCCGCTGCGCGCCAGCGTCTCCGAGATGCGCCGCTTGCGGTCCTGCGATCGCACCCAATAGGGCGATTCCGGACAGGTGGAGCGGATATAGATCGCGAGCAGCGCGATCGCGCCGGGCACCATCACGGCGATCCGCCAGCCGTAATTGGCGGCGACCAGGCCAGTGATCGCGCCGGCGAGCGTGGCGCCGAGGCACCAGGCCGAGCGCGTGATGCTGATGACCCGGCCGCGCAGCCGCGCCGGCCAGGTTTCCGCCACCAGCATCGAGCCCAGCGACCACTCGCCGTTGAGCGCGAAGAACAGCAGCGAGCGCGCGATGACGAAGACCGCGAAGGTCGGCGACAGCGCCGCGACCGGCATCAGGAGTGAGAACAGCGCGATGTTGACGGCGAGCAATGTGCGGCGGCCGTAGCGGTCGGCAAGCCATGGCCAGAAATAGAGGCCGGCGATGCCGACGAACAGCGCGATCTGCATGCCCGACCGATATTCCGGCAGGGTCAGCGCAAAGTCCTTGATCACCATCGGCGAGATCAGCGCGAAGATCACGCCGTCCATGCCGTCGAAACCCCAGCCGAGCGCATTGGCGGTGGCGATGTGCCAATGCGTTTTCGTGAGCTCCGTGCTCCCTGCGACGGCGCGGTAGTTGGCGTATTGCAGGTGCTTCTGCTCGAGCGGACCGATGTCATCGCTCGCATCGTTCACCGCAGGCGCGGCGTGACCATCAGCCGTGATGCTGCTCATGATTGTTTTCCCCACTGCCGCCTGCTGCGAAATCGCGCCGCAATCTCAGGCTGAACCAATCGCGCCATGGCGGCAAGCGAATTGCTCGCGGCAGCGCACCCGTCCATTCCGTTCGATGGAATGCTCAATCGGTCGCGCGAAGCGCCGCGCATACGAAGCTCGCCCCAACCGGTTTCAGGAATCACAAAGATTTATTTCCGGAAACCGCCCTGAAAACCTCCCGTAGCTCGGCCAACGACGCCGCAATGATCAACCCAAGCGCGTCGTTGCCCCTTCAGCGCCGGCGATGATGTCGCCGGCTGGATCACCCATCGGGAGACGAACCATGTCGAAGCGTATTGCCTATCTCGCTGCCGCCGCCTTCAGCGCCCTCGCGATCACGGCCACCGTCGTGGCGCCGGTCCGCGCCGAGGAAAAGACCGTGATGGTCGGCGGCGCCGCGATGTTCCCCTCGAAGAACATCGTCCAGAACGCCGTCAATTCGAAGGATCACACCACCCTCGTTGCCGCGGTGAAGGCCGCCGGCCTCGTCAGCACGCTGGAAGGCAAGGGCCCGTTCACGGTGTTCGCGCCGACCAACGCCGCGTTCGGCAAGCTGCCGGCGGGAACCGTCGACAATCTGGTCAAGCCCGAGAACAAGGCGACCTTGACCAAGATCCTCACCTACCATGTGGTGCCGGGCAAGCTCGAGGCCTCCGACCTCACCGACGGCAAGAAGCTGAAGACCGCCGAGGGCGAGGAACTGACCGTGAAGCACCAGGACGGCAAGGTCTGGATCGTCGATGCCAAGGGTGGCACCTCGATGGTGACGATCTCCAACGTCAACCAGTCGAACGGCGTCATCCATGTGGTCGACACCGTGCTGATGCCGGCGACCTAACACCCGGCGGGTCGATTTAGTCCCTGATCGCCTTGCGAATAGCGAGCCGGAGCCTCGCCCCGGCTCGCATTTTTGTGACCAGATGAAGTGCCCTATATCAAACTGATGATGCGCGGCCCGGTAACGGAAGGCCGGTTCCGGGCGTATAAGCCGGTAACGACCACCAGCAGAGAACTTCCATGACGAGCCTTGCCGTCGGCGACCACCAGGCAGAGACCGCAACACCGGCGAAGGTGATCCAGCCGGTCTGGGTGCGCATGGTGCACTGGATCAACGCGTTCGCGATGATCCTGATGATCATGTCCGGCTGGCAGATCTACAACGCTTCGCCGCTGTTCGGCTTCAGCTTCTCCTCGAACATCACGCTTGGCGGCTGGCTCGGCGGTGCGCTGCTCTGGCACTTCGCCGCGATGTGGCTGTTGATGGTCAACGGCCTGATCTATCTGGCGCTGGGGTTCGCCACCGGCCGCTTCCGCAAGAAGCTGCTGCCGATTACCCCTGCGGGCGTGATTTCCGACACCAAGGCGGCGCTGACCTTCAAGCTGTCGCATGACGATCTCAGCAAGTACAATTCGGTGCAGAAGCTGCTCTATACCGGCATCATCGTCGTCGGCGTCGTCATCGTGTTGTCCGGCCTGTCGATGTGGAAACCTGTTCAATTGCATTGGCTGGTATCGCTGTTCGGCGGCTACGACATCGCGCGCTATGTCCACTTCACCTGCATGGCGCTGATCGTCGCCTTCCTGGTGATCCATGTCGCGCTCGCGCTGCTGGTGCCGAAGAGCCTGCGCGCGATGATCATTGGGCGCTGAGGGAGGATAAAATGGGTCGTCTCCGCAAGCTCCTGATCCCCGGTGTCGACAAGAAGCTGCTCGTGCGCGATGCAGTAAAGACGATGCCGGAGCTGACGCGCCGCCGTTTCATCACGGCGGGGACCAGCCTCGGTGCGCTGACGCTGCTGACCGGCTGCGACGTGGTCGATTCGTCGTCGGCGGAGGAACTGCTGAAAAAGGTCTCGAAGTTCAACGACGCGGTGCAGGCCTGGATGTTCAATCCGGATGCGCTGGCCCCGACCTTCCCCGAGAGCATGATCACCAAGCCGTTCCCGTTCAATGCCTACTACGGTCTTGACGAGGCGCCGGAGATCGCAGGCGCGGACTGGAAGCTCGAGGTGCGCGGGTTGGTCGACAACAAGAAGTCGTGGACGCTCGACGAATTGTACAAGCTGCCGCAGGTCAAGCAGGTGACGCGCCACATCTGCGTCGAGGGCTGGAGCGCGATCGGCAGCTGGACCGGCACGCCGTTGCGCGATTTCCTCAAGCTCGTCGGCGCCGACACGCACGCCAAATATGTCTGGTTCCAGTGTGCCGACAAGGACGGCTACAACTCGCCGCTCGACATGGGCACCGCACTGCATCCGCAGACCCAGATGACATTCAAGTTCGGCGACGAGATCCTGCCGCGCGCCTACGGCTTTCCGATGAAGATCCGGGTGCCCACAAAACTCGGCTTCAAGAACCCGAAATACGTGCTCTCGATGGAAGTCACCAACGACTACAAGGGCGGCTACTGGGAAGACCAGGGGTATAATTCGTTCAGCGGGAGCTAGCTCTCGCCTCGTCATTCCGGGATGCGCCGAAGGGCGCAGGCCCGGAATCCATTTGACCGCATGCGCTGCGTCACAATGGATTCCGGGTTCTCGCTTCGCGAGCCCCGGAATGACAAGTTTTGTTACGGCCCGACCTTCCTCTGAAATGCCGATAGCACCGCCCCCAGCGCGAGCATCGCGGCGGAAACGTTCAACGCAAACGACAGGCTGCCCATGGCGTCAGTGATGGCGCCGACCACGATCGGCCCGAGCGTCTGGCCGATGCCGAAGGCGATGGTCATCGCAGCAATCGCGGTCGGCCAGGCTTCCGGCGGGTAGTTGAAGCGCACGAAGGCGGTCGTTGACCCAACCACCGCGAAGAACGCGACGCCGAACACCAGCGCGGAAATCCCAAGCAGCAGCGGCGAATGGCCGAAGATCGGTAGAGCCGCGCCGAGTGCGTTGACGCCGAGGATGATGGTGGTGGCGAGCCCGCCGCGGTCGAGCGCCAGCACCCGTCGCCAGACCCATGGCGTGACGAAGGCGCTGACGCCGATCAGGCTCCAGAACGCGCTTTGCGCCGCCGCGCCGCCGCCGCCGTCGCGGACATAGGCGATCATGAAGGTCATGTAGGCGATGTAGCCGGCGCCGAACAGGAAATAGGCGGCGAGGTAGATCACCACCGGCATGATCGCGAACTTGGTTCGCACGATGCCGCCGGCGAAAGCATCGGCGTGGAATGGGGCCAGCATCAGCGGCACGATCATGATCGCGGAGAGCAAGGTCATCGCCCACCACACGATCCACCATGAGCCGGCGCCGAAGCCCTGCAGCACGAAGGGTGCGATCAGGCCGGATGCCAGGATACCAATGCCCGGCCCGGCATAGAACAGGCTGAGCAGGAAGTTGGCGCGTTCCGGCCGCGACTGCGCGATGGTTGCCGCCAGCGCACCGCCGCCGACAAAGCCGATCGCGGCGGCGAAGCCGACCAGCAGGCGGGCAAAGCTCAGCACGACGAAATTGCCCGAGATGGCGCATAGCGCCAGCGACAGCGCGCAGGCGAGCGTCGACCAGCGCACCGATGTCGCCAGCCCGAAGCGCTGGATCAGGCGTGAGGCGAACAGCGCGCCGGCCAGATAGCCGGCGGCATTGATGGTGTTCATGAAGCCGGCGGCCGAATACGACCAGGCCAGCTGCTCGCGCATGTCGGGTAGCACCAGCGAATAGGCGAAACGGCCGATACCGAGACCGACTGTCGGTGCGAGCGACAAAATAAGGATCAACCGCGCGGGATGCGGGTAGGACGGGGCGGGGGCTCTCACAATTCACTCCAGCAATGCACGCATTGTGGCAGGCCGCGGCGGTCCTGCCCAGCGCTAGAGGCAGCAACACTGTCTTGCGCATCGGGCAATCAGGCGATCAGGACCAGCGCGACGCCGGCGACGGTCAGCAGGGTTCCGGCGACGATCCGCGCGGTGATCTCGACATGCTTGAGCATCACCGCGCTCAGCGCCACGGTGACCAGCGGGTAGATCGCAGCGAGCGGCGCCACCAATGTGATCGGGCCGTTGCGGACCGCGGCGAACAGGCAGAGCGCGCTGAGCCCGTTGCTGATTCCGGTCAGCGTGAACCAGAATCGGCCGTCGCGCGATGCCTGCACCATGAAGCTACCTTTGCGGACGCGCTGCACGGTCAGCACCACCAGCGAGGACATGATGTAGCCGATCAGGCAGGCCCACAGCGGGCTCGGCCAGATCGCCAGCCCGATCTTGGCGATCGGCGGCGCCACACCGCGCACCAGCGCGCTCGCGAGC
>NZ_JACMYO010000258.1 GCF_020889685.1 Bradyrhizobium oropedii | reverse complement strand
AACGTGAGGCATCTCGGGCCAACATGACGGATCAGCTGCAAGGTGGTGCTCGGAAATGACACTGATTTCTGTGGACCCATATTGATTGATCAATCTCGCGTTCGGGTGTGCTTCGAAGAAAGCCCTAAGCAGTGGAGTGGCCTGCAATCGTTCGCCGGCTGTATAAAGCTCTCTTAAAGAGGGCAGCTGCACGCGCTGCGTGCTCCAGACTTCTGCAAGATGATTCAATGCTACGAATGGGAGGAAAAGTCGCTCGATCGCCGCCCCGTCCACGAATTCGAGCAAGTCGGAGAAGTGACTGCGGGTCTCTTCCCGCACGAGCACGAGCAGTCCACCGTCCTTCCAACAAATGAACAATTCCTGGCAGGACACATCGAAGTTCAGGGTCGCGAATTGAAGTGTGCGTCGTTTTGACGTGCCAACCCCCGCCAGCGAATTCACAAGCGAGCCGTGGGACATTTCGACGCCCTTTGGGGTTCCGGTTGAGCCGGAGGTATAGATGACATAGGCGAGATTGCGCGATGTGAGACCAAGCTTGCGCGGCTGCGGGTCCGAAGCCGGCCGCTCGCCCCAGGCCGGGGTGGCAGTATCCAGATCGACCACGCTGACATCGGCCACCGCCTCGGCGCCCAGTGCGGTTCGACCGGCGGCATCGCAAAGCAGCAGTTGCGGTTCTGCATCGCCGACAATCTGCCGCAGCCGCGCCGACGGATAAGCTGGATCCAGCGGCAGATAGGCGCCGCCTGCCTTCAGGATCGCCAACACACCAACCACCATCGCCAGGCTGCGTTCCAGGCAGATCGCCACCGGCTGATCCGGCTTGACCCCGAGCTCGATCAGATGATGCGCCAGCCGGTTGGCCCGCGCATTGAGTTCGCAATAGCTCAGTCCCTCCTTCTCATGAACCACCGCCACCGCCTCCGGCGTCTTTTGCACCTGCGCCTCGAACAGCTCATGGATGCATCGTTCCGACGGATAAGGCGCCGCCGTCCGATTCAACTCCTCCAGTAGATAGGTGCGTTCGTCGGTCGGCAGAATGTCGATGCGGCCGACCGGCTGCCCCGCATCGGCCATCACGCCAAGTAACAAAGTTTGCAAATGCTGCGTCATGCAGTCGATCTGCTCCGGCGCTAATCGATTGGCATCAAAATGACAGCGGAAGCTCCCATCTAGAGCGCAAACCTCAAAGGTCAGCAAATCGCCGCATAGGGCATGGCCAGCTCTGTGGCTCGTCGTCAGATCGTCAGCGGCGGAACAGCTCTCTGTCGTGATTGTAATGCCAATCGGCCAAGGCTGGGGCGACCGTAGCGCCTCCACACCTCGCAATGCCGGGCAGCGCGCGATAAGATCCCGGGCAAAGCTACCGTGCGCCCTCAGCTGAGCGAATTCGGCCGCTACGGTTTTGCGCACTTCTTCAAAATCATGAGCAAGCTCAATGGTAACGTCCATCGGCACGACAGAGGCGATCAACACCTCCACCGCTTTGGAGCCAGCTTGCGATCCATCCGATGCAAACTTCCATCCCAGTTGAAGCTCTGTTTCGCCCGTGATACGGGCGAGATAGATCAGCCAAGCCGTTACCAAGCACTCCGAGCGATCGAGTAGGGACAGTTTAGCCAAAGCGCTTGGACTGAACCACGGACTCGACTGCCATCGGGGAGCCGCTGCAGCCACGGACGATGACAGGAAAGGAGGATGCAATATTCTAAACTGCCCGAGCCGCTGTCGCCAAAAATCCTCCCGAGGCGCCAGCAATTCATGGGTGGCAGTTATGCTCTGCACCTGTTCATCGCTCAAGATCGGAAGGCGACTACCTTCATCCACATTGAAGTGCCTGGCGAGGGCTCGCGCGTCCAGCATCTGCCCATCGGGTTCGCCAAAGCAAACGTCGACATCCTCTGTACCCGTCGCCACACGCCAATGGCTGGAGTGGACTTCAAGCAGGGAACCTGCCGGAACGCCCGAACTTCGAGTCAATACCTCCAGGTGTCTGACTGTGACAGCCTGATCGCCTAGGAGAGCCTTGGGCAGACATACTGGATTGGGATGATATGGCCCAAAGCCTAGGACCCGTGTCATCGATGACCTCTCTTGCGCGGATTGATCCCATCGCAGACAGCCTGCCGAATTTGGGCGTCGTTGTCTCGGAAAATAGCTTCTGTCCACGAGCGCCTGCGGATAGGCCGTAAGCTTCCCTTTCTCGAGGCGAGTTAAGAGCTCGCGGAAGCCCTCGATCGCGGCTTCATGACATTTGAGGTTCAGGGTCAGTGCCGTATCGGTGGGCGCAATCAGCACTTGGCGCTGAACCACGACGTCACCCCTATCAACACCATCATCGATCCGATGCCACGTGATGGCATATTCGGTCTCTTGCGCCAGCAGCGCCCAGGACGTCGCGTGCGCTCCCGCATATCGTGGCAATGGACCGTCGTGGTAATTGAAAGCACCTCGACGCACTCGCCCAAACACGACCGGTGGCAATATGAACGGATTGGCAATGGAGAAAATCCAATCCACCGGCTCAGCCTTCAAAAAAGAGGCGAGCTCTTCAACACTTTCCATGCACGGAATGTTGGCACGAGTCGCCCACTCAGTGAATATGGCGTCGCCACACAGGGCCGCACCAATGACGTGGTCCATCGCCATTGCCAGCTGAGCACAGCGGATAGCGGGCGTACCACTGCCAACAAACACGCTGGAGGAGATTGATCGCGCTACAGGATGTCTATCCCGATCGCCTGGTTCGTAGGCGCTCCCGCGCCCCAGAGAAGACCGATGGGCCATCTTCACCCCTCCAGCAGTTCACCCACCATGCTGGGCAGTTCCCTATCTAGCGCCGAAGCACGTAATCGCTCACACTGGTTCGGATCTGCTCGGCGCGTAATCTGGCGTGCGTTGATGTGACGAACCTTGCGCCGAGCCAGATCTCCCCAATGTCCCCGCCAAGCTCCCGCGTCACCAAATATCGTCGCCGGCAGTATCGCAGCTGCCACTCAAACCTCGTCTGAGTTTCCGCTGAGCGTGATCATCGGACGACTTCTCCTCTGTGCCGCCTTCCAGAGGATTACGCATGGATCGTGCCAAAGGTGAAATCGATCTCAATCAATATGATAGCAATAATACTGCTATGTCAGTTATCCGACGTCGCCGGACATCGTACCATTGAGCGCGCTATCAATCGGCACAAGCCTCCGGAATCTCGCCTGATGTGTTCCGGGCAAAGAAAAGTGGACCTGGAATGCCAAAGTGATTTTTCCAGGCCGGCCGCGCACCGCCTTTTCGGGTGCGACTCTCCTGAAATTCGTACGAACGAATTTTTTTCTGAGGTCCGCGCCGTGCGGTACGGATGGTGTTGGATCGCTAAGATGAATGTTTCTCGCAATTAGCGGCGGTTCAATGTGAAATTGGCGTTTCTTCGCCTTGCTCAATATGCCGAGCCTGCCGGGTCGTTGAGCTTGTGGCGCTCGGTTCCGTTGAGGGGCGGGTTGAAGATGCTGACGAGGATCAGGTCCTTGTCCCGTCCCCCGCGCAGGAGATGCTTGTCATGCTTGTCAAGCACGTACATGTCGCCCTTGCGAATCGGGAAGACATTGCCGTCCATGTCCTCGACCTCGCCCTCTCCGGCGATGCAGTAGCAGGCTTCGAGATGATTCCGGTATTGCAGAAGCGAAACGGTGTTAGCGCGCACCACGGTGTGGCAGATGCTAAAACCCATGCCGTCCTTATCCGTCAGAAGGCGGTGGCTAGTACCATTGCCCCAATCGACGAAGTGATCGGTCGCTTCAACATCGTGCAGGCTACGCACAATCATAGTGTTCGATTGCGGGATACAGGTTAAAGTCACTATTGCGGAAGCTGGAGGCCGGTTGTTCTGACCTGGAAGCGCGGCGTCCGCGCGCTCCCGAAGCGGAAAGGCAAGCTATGATTATTTGGACGGTGCAGGCCGGCAAAAACCTGCCAATCCATGTTCGTCATCGCCGCGTGCCGGGTAGCGAAAAATTCATTTTGATCTAACTCGATCCTCGCAATCCTCCTATTGCGCGTGCGACGGTGGACGCGGAATTCCGTCAGAACAACCAGCCGCCGGTCGCGAAGAACACGTGCAGTAGTCCTGCTACACCCAAAAGGCCTACCGCTCCCTCGGCGGCGACTACACAAAAATATCGGCGTGAGGGTATTACGCAGCCGAGCCGGAGACGGGCGCGTACTACCGTGATGTTCCCACGTCTGCGCGGTACCGCCGCCTGCGTTGGTATGGTCCAGAAGGCGGTTGGTGTTGCCGGTCACATAAAGCGTTTCCGGTCGCAGATTTAGCAAGTTGTTTCCTTCCTTCGCTGTGCCTCGCGGCACGGCTCCGCAGCCTCTCAGCTAATGAAGCAAATCTCATGCCACGCTCGTAGACAGATAAGGGATAAATATGTTGCTGTTTTCAGCTCATTAGCGAGTGGAAGGATTTAGCTGGGCAGTGAGGCCAATCTGACAAACTGCCAAGGTATGGCGGGATGGGGCAAATCCGCGAAGAGAACCGGTCGGACAGGTGCGGCTGACCTTTGTCGTTAATCCCGCTAGTGGAAGAGCCGCAGATTGCATTCGAAAACGTCTTATCCTCAAGCCGATCTTGGTCATGATCGTGGTCTTGCCGCCGATGATCGGCACTACCCGCGTCAGCCATTCCGGACGATCGGTTCACCGGCGGACGGTGCTGGGTCGACGTTCGATCAGATGCCGGGTTTCCGTCCCAGGTGCTGGGCGACGTGTTGCGCTTTCCACCGGAGTGCGGGAAAGGCTTCGATGCGTTTCTTCACGTCGTCGTCGGTGGGAAGCGTGTCGACTTCGATGCTTCCGCGATCGTAGAGCGCGTCGAGGAAGGCGAGCTCTCCGTCGTCGTACTTGAAGAGCGGCGCCAGTTTCTCCTGGCATTCCGCCAAGATCCGGTCGCACCATTTCTTCGGGCCGCCGTCCGCGTCGAAGATGCCGTTCTTGACCACGGACACCAGCTTGTTGTTCAGGTCGTTGAGATCGTATTTGTAGTCCTTCAGCCACACTGTTCGCCAATCCAGATCTCTTGCGGCGGCGCCGATCGCAAGCGCTCCGACCTTCACTTGCGCCCAATCGATCTCTTCGTTCTGCAGCAGCCTCCAGGCGTCGTACAGATCGCGCGATGCCCGCCGGGCCACCAGGGCGACGATCTTGCCGGCGGCGATTTCGTGGAGATCGACCACGCCTACGTTCGTGGCGATGTAGTCGCCGAGCTTCGCAGAATCCATCCTCTCCCAGCCGAAGAACGGAGTCCGGAAGAGATAGTTCACGTCCACTTCCAGCGTACCTGGACGCCGATAGGCCGACACGTACCTGAAGCGCCACTTGCCACCGGCGTGTTCGGCAGAAGGATCGCGGGCGATTTCGTACCCCTTGCTCTGCAGGAGCGCGGGAAGTCGCACATTGATGATCTTGGAATCCCGCAGCATGGCTTCTCTATCCGCGGCGCCTACGTAGTTCAGATCGATGTCGACGGAAAGCCGGTCGAGTTCGAGATAGAACAGGTTGAGCGCGGTGCCCCCTTTGAGTGCGAGCAGCTTGCCGAGCTCGCGATCGTTCGCGATCTGGTGGAGCACGTCGATCAACCGGATGACGCGCTCGACCGAGGCCGGTTGGAATTTGACGTCGGTGGCGATCTTTTCGAGGCGTTCGACCGAGATCATGGCATCATCTCCGGCGACATCCCTTCGAAGGACGGGTTCAGGAAATCCGGAGGCAGGACAACGTTCCAGCCTTCCTTAGCTTGGCCTTGGGCGTCGCTTCCCAGCGCGGGCCGCGGCGCCGGCGGGGCCGCGCGCTTCAGTTCGTCCAGTACGTGCGTGTCGACGAAGAGTTCGTCTTTCCGGCTCTCGAGCCAGGCGCCGCATACGCCGACGAGCGTCTGGTTTCCGCGACCAAGCGCGAACTCCGCGAACTTGCCGACGTCGAATGCTTTGACGCTGTGGAGTGCGTTTGCGAGTTCCTCGACGCCGCCGGTCAGGTCCGGTCGCTCGATGCAGTCGACGAGCGTCCGCTCGACGCCGGTCGCGAGAACGTCGAGGCCACGGCGGTCCATCGTGATCGTGCCGGACATTTCCTCGGAGCGACGGCGCAGCGATGCGGGTTGCGCGACGAACCGGACGGGGCCGACGAGCGTCTTCATTTCGCCCGGGCGACCTCCGCTGAGGAGTTGGGTCTGAGAGCTTTCCGAATAGGCGAGCCCGTGCAGTTCAAGTGCGGTGTGGTAGGCGACGACGCCATCGGCGCGTATGCGCGATGCGACCAGAATCCGGTCGGGATGGAAGTTCGCTGGATTCAGGTGCCGCGGCACGGAGGCGTACACGCCCGGCGCGACATGGCGTATTCGTCCGGAGGCGGCATGATATTTGAGCAATGAATCCGACGAAGAGAACGGCTGGCCGGGAGACACGGTTTTGCGGAACTCGGTCCGAGTGAACACCGGGTGAGAAGACAGGAACCTTTCAACTTTCCCCTTTTTCCCCACCATTTGATGAGCTCCTTAGGGTATATAATACCCCAAACCTTGCATTACGCAAGGCCACATAATTCAACACATATATTGGGGTATATAATACCCTAAATAAAGCAACGAAATGAAAGCTCCCCAAAGGCGAGGGATTCAGTCCGCCACAAGGAAGCCAAAGCGACGGAACCAGCGCCATCATGGCGCTGCCAGCATTGCACTGTTGCTGATCTTCGGCGGCACGATGCCGATCATGATTGCAGTTGGTCTATCTGTGCTGATGCTGTTGATGATGAGCGACTGCTCCGGACCAACCGGGTCGCCGCCGCCCTCGAGTGGGGTTCCACTCCCACCTGAACCTGGGCGCAGCTCGTATTAAGCTCGTTTCTAAAATGATCTTTGCAGTGCGAGCGAAGTTCCTTGCAACTATCTCCGAGAGGGATGATGGTTCCAACATCACGGGCCGTGGGTAATCCGTAGCGCGGTTGGCAGAGAGACCGACAGTTCTCCCGCCTGCCAAACATGGGAGCCGAGCGCCATGAGCGAGCTCCTACTTTCCAAGCAAATTGATCCTCTGGACAAGCGTTTCTGTGAGGAAGCGGATCGATTGCGGAAGGTAGCCCGTGGCACTCCGCCAGATGTTGCGCGCGACAGGCTTATTCTCCGGGCTCGCCAAGCTGAGGCCGCTTGCCGGGTGACGGAGTGGTTAGCCTCACGGGAGCTCTGGGCACCAACCTGAGAGGGCCGCCGCGTAGGTAGCATCTTTGGCTGAACCTTTCCTCGCGCCGGCAGGACGGATCAGTCGTCCGTGAAGAAGTCCCCAAGGCGTTGAGCAGGAATCGGTTTTTGACGCCGCCAGGGAGTTTGAGATTGCAAGCTTTCGAGAGTTGAAGCCGCGAAAGCTTGCGATTTCGTCTTAAGGATTTCCTCGAATCGCTGGTCATGATTCCGTGGTCGCAACGGAGGGGACGATGCGACGCCGGAGACGACGGGGGAAGGCGATCTGTTTTGCGCCAGGCTGGATCAGGTCATCAATCTGAAGCATGAGCTGGTGCAGCTCGCCGCCAAGATCGACTAGGAGTGGATCGATCAGGAGATTGCGACGCTCTACAGCGAGAATGGCCGGCCGGGGGATCGAGACCCGCTTCGTGCATCGTGATCGGGCTGTTGCTGCTCAAGCACATTTACGGCCTGTCCGATGAAGCGGTGTGTGAGCGCTGGGTCTATGACCCGTATTTCCAGTACTTCACCGGCTTTGAGTTTTTCCGGCACGCGTTTCCGCACGAGCGTTCCGACCTCAGCCATTGGCGCAAACGACTAGGCGACAAGCTTTCCCGACCGACGCCACGCTGGTCACGGAGCCCGAAAAGGCCGGGGTCGGCGTGCCAATGCTCGATGTTCACGATTTCTCCGAGCGTGTCGCGCGAAAGCGCGCCAGCTGCAAAGCTCCAACAGCCAGCAGATGCGCCGCCAACGTCATTCTCTCCGCCGTCGGCTGGCCACAATCTCCGCCTCGTCCTCGCCTGGCTGAGGCTCCTGTTGCGCCTAATCTGGAACGTCTTGTCGCAACTCCTCACCGCCTCGACCGCGCTCAAATGGGCTTCTTAACGGACGACGGATCAATATCCGGGATTTTGTTAGTACGCTCTCGGGCCGCAAGGCCACGCCGCCTGTAAGATTTTCAACGGGCGGCGTAGCTTTGTGGCCTTACTCCTGGAACGATATCCAAATGAGGGTCGTTGGTTTTCAGGTCTGTGGTGCGTAGCTTGAAACGCCAAGTTTGCATCATCCACCCGGAACGGCCCACAGTCGAACGCGCGGTTGGCGGTGGGCCGATGCAGCCGCACGTTGGTCCCCTAAGAGTTTGCCCCTTTTTGAGACAAAGTTGTCCCCCGAGCCCAAAAACAATCGAAAACACGCCGATTCGGCGGGTTTCCAGTTTTTGCCATCGCAACCGATCGGCCAGGCCTGCCCGACCCTGATCATCATCGGCATCTTCGGCTGCCGTTTCATAGGCGCGGCGCCGCTGCTGCTGCCGGTGATGATCGTCCGATGATGAGCGTGACGATGGTCGGCTTCGGCTAGAAGAGTTCCCGGAACCCAGTCTTTCAAGCGGGGCGCTTTGGTACTTTTGGTCGCCAGATTGCTGGAGGAAAGGCCACGACGACGGTGCCTTTCGACTCCGGAACTTTTTCATCGATCTACGGAACCCATTGACAATTAATCATCTTATTGCCCCACGCATCAAACTAGTGTGATTGGACAACATCAAACTAGTGTAATTGAACAACACACCGGGGAACGTCGGCTGAGATGACGGGCGGGAGAAGGCCCGGATCGTGGTGGGGAGCTTTGAGGAAAGTATAGACCTCTCCGAGGTCGCACGGCGCAATGGCCTAGCCCTTGGGCTGCTCACGGTGTGGCGACACCAGGTTGCGGCGGCGGAAGCGGGCAACGCGCCGAACTCTCCGCCAATCCAAAATGATACGGAGAGCACCAGCAAAGCCCGCGAACGTATGTCGTTGGCAAAGGAGATCAGCAGGGCGCCGATTAGGGCCTGGGAGATGATCAAGCTCGAGCTGAGTGGGACGCCATCTGGGCGAGCCGCGAGTGGAATTGACGACGCTGTCTACGGTGCTGGCGGCGCTTCGGGCATCCGGGAATTGCACTTAGGTCCATCAAAGTGGTGCTGCCGACACGGCCGGTCACCTTTCGCAAGTCGGTGCGCACGCCGTCGGCGTTGGTGAACTGCGCACGGAGCCTTATTGCGGCGATGTCTTCATATTTCGCAGCAAGCGCATGACAGAGTGACGCTCAGGGCGTGAGACGGCAGCGGCATGGTGCTGGTAACGAACTTTCTGCGCCGCTGACTGAAAACCGGTGCAGTACTTGATGCCGGCGACGGTCGCAGAGAAGGCGTGGCGCACCGAACCCAGCAGGACCAATTCGCCTTAGCCACCAATCTAGTACCC
>NZ_JACMYO010000257.1 GCF_020889685.1 Bradyrhizobium oropedii | reverse complement strand
CCACCGAAGTTCATTGTTGCGCGACGCTGGACGACGTGGGGGAGGGGCCGCCCACCTTCAGGCTCCATGGGGCAAATCTCCCGGTTTTGCGGATCGGCCATGAGTTCCTCGTTGGTGGACTCGCGTTATGTTATAATATAACAGTTTCCCCATGGCGCATACGCACACCCACGACCACCACCATCACGGCCACGCCCATCCCCATGGGCACAGCCACGCCCCGCACGCGCATCCGGCCCAGGCCGCGCCCTGGTCGATCCTGCGCATGCCCGTGCCGGCCCGGCTGTCGGCGGCGCTCGCGGTCTCTGCCTGCCTGTGGGCCGTCATCTGGCTGGCGATGAGGTAAGCCAATGGGCGCGCTTGTCACCTTCCGCGACGTCACGCTCGGCTACGATCGCCACCCGGCGGTGCATCATCTTAACGGCGCGGTCGAGGCGGGCGCGCTGCTGGCCGTGATCGGCCCGAACGGTGCCGGCAAGTCGACCCTGCTGCGCGGCATCGCCGGCGTGCTCAAGCCGCTGTCGGGCGTGATCGATCTCGACGGGCTCGAACACCGCGACATTGCCTATCTGCCGCAATCCGCCGACATCGACCGGACTTTCCCGATCTCGGTGTTCGATTTCGTCGGCACCGGGCTGTGGCGCTCGACCGGCTTCTTCGGTGGCATCGGCCGGGCCGCGCGCGACAAGATCTTGGCGGCGCTCGCCGCCGTCGGCCTCAACGGCTTCGAGAACCGGCCGATCGGCACCTTGTCCGGCGGCCAGATGCAGCGCATGCTGTTCGCGCGCGTGCTGTTGCAGGACGCCCGCCTGATCGTGCTCGACGAGCCGTTCAACGCCATCGACGCCAAGACCACCGCCGATCTGCTGGCGCTGGTGAAGCGCTGGAATGGCGAAGGCCGCACGGTGCTGGCGGCGCTGCACGACCTCGACATGGTGCGCAACAATTTCCCGGAAACGCTGCTGCTGGCGCGCGGCCCAGTGGAATGGGGACCGACCGCAGAGGCGCTGACGGCGGATAACCTGATGGTCGCGATGCGGATGTGCGAGGCGTTCGATGATTCAGCCGGCGCCTGCGCCGTCGATCCGCGCTCGAGGGCTGCCTGACGCAGATGCTGACCGACGCGCTGATCACGCCCTTCACCGAATTCGAGTTCATGCGCCGCGCGCTGGCGGCCGTGATCGCACTGTCGCTCGGCGGCGCGCCGATCGGCGTGTTCCTGATGCTGCGGCGGATGAGCCTGGTCGGCGACGCCATGGCGCATGCGATCCTGCCGGGCGCCGCGATCGGTTTCCTGATCTCGGGGCTCAATCTGTTCGCGATGACGACCGGCGGCCTGATCGCGGGCTTTGCGGTGGCGCTGCTCGCGGGCCTCGTCGCGCGCACCACCGAGTTGAATGAGGACGCGTCGCTGGCGACCTTCTATCTGGTCTCGCTCGCGCTCGGCGTCACCATCGTGTCCATCAAGGGTACCAATATCGACCTGCTGCACGTGCTGTTCGGCAACATCCTGGCGATGGACAACCAGACCCTGCTGGTGATTGCGTTCAACGCCACCGTCACGCTGCTGGTGCTCGCGGTGATCTATCGGCCGCTGGTGATCGAATGCGTCGATCCGGTATTCCTGCGCACCGTGAGCCGGGCCGGCGCGCCGGCGCATCTCGCCTTCCTCGCGCTGGTGGTGGTCAACCTCGTCAACGGCTTCCATGCGCTCGGCACGCTGCTCGGCGTCGGGCTGATGATCCTGCCCGCGGGCATTGCGCGGTTCTGGTCGCGCGACATCACCACCATGATCTGCATCGCGGTCGCGAGCGCCATGCTGTCGGGCTATGCCGGGCTGGTGCTGTCGTACCAGACCCGGATCCCCTCCGGCCCGGCGATCATCCTGGTTGCGGCCGGGCTCTATATCGTGTCGCTCTTGTTCGGCAATGTCAGCGGCCTGGTGCGGCAGCTGTTTCCCGGCCGCCATCTCGAGGCATGAGTACGATGCGGCGGTTGTTCGGTTTGATTGGTCTGGCGCTGATGCTGGCGAGCGGGCCGGCGCATGCTGCCGAGCGCACCAACGTCGTCGCGAGCTTCTCGATCCTCGCCGACATGGTGCGCAATGTCGGCGGCAACAGCGTCGACGTGACGGCGCTGGTCGGGCCCGATGGCGACGCGCATGTCTACGCGCCGACGCCGGCGGATGCCAAGAAGGTCGCCGACGCCAGGCTGCTGGTCATCAACGGCCTCGGCTTCGAAGGCTGGATGCCGCGGCTGCTGCAGGCCTCCGGCAGCAAAGCGCCGGTCGCGGTGGCAACCAAGGGCATCATGCCGCGGAAGATGGGCGGCCATGACGATCCGCATGCCTGGCAATCCGTGGCCAATGCGAAGATCTATGTGATCAATATTCGCGACGGGCTGATCGCGGTGGCGCCCGACCAGGCGGCCATCTTCAAGGCCAATGCCGACGCCTATCTGGCCAAGCTCGAGGCGCTCGACCGCGAGGTGCATGAGGCGGTGGGACGCGTGCCGGAGGCGCGGCGCAAGGTGATTTCGACCCATGGCGCCTTCGGCTATTTCGCCGATGCCTACGGGGTCACGTTCTTCTCGCCGCTCTCGGTCTCCACCGATTCCGAGCCCAGTGCGCGCGATATTGCGGCCATCATTGCCCAGATCAAGCTTGCGAAAATTCCGGCAGTTTTTCTCGAAAATATCAGTGATCCCCGTCTGATCCAGCGGATCGCGGCCGAGACCGGTGCCCGGGTCGGCGGTACCCTGTATTCGGACAGTCTGACGGCCGAAAAGGGCGATGCACCCACTTACATTGATATGGTCAGGCACAATATAAAGGCCCTGACCAGCGCGCTCGCCAACTAGGGCAGGGGCCTCCTTGCCGGGTCGAGCGCCGCGATCCAAGTTCCTTCGGAGTTGTTATGGCTGAAGCTTCGCAAAAAATTCCAGTGACCGTGCTGACGGGCTATCTCGGCGCCGGCAAGACCACCTTGCTCAACCGCATCCTGTCGGAAAACCACGGCAAGAAATACGCCGTCATCGTCAACGAATTCGGCGAGATCGGCATCGACAACGACCTCATCATCGGTGCCGATGAGGAAGTGTTCGAGATGAACAATGGCTGCGTCTGCTGCACGGTGCGCGGCGACCTCGTCCGCATCTTGGACGGCTTGATGAAGCGCAAGGGCAAGTTCGACGCCATCATCGTCGAGACCACCGGCCTTGCCGATCCGGCGCCGGTCGCGCAGACCTTCTTCGTCGACGAGGACGTGCAGAAGAACGCCCGGCTCGATGCAGTCGTGACCGTCGCCGATGCCAAATGGCTGAGCGATCGCCTCAAGGACGCGCCGGAGGCCAAGAACCAGATCGCGTTCGCCGACGTCATCGTGCTGAACAAGACCGACCTGGTCTCCAAGCCCGAGCTCGCCGAAGTCGAGGCCCGCATCCGCGGCATCAATCCCTATGCCAAGCTGCACCGCACCGAGCGTTGCCAGGTCGGGTTGACCGACGTACTGGAGCGCGGCGCGTTCGACCTCGACCGTATTCTCGAAATCGAGCCCGATTTCCTCGAGGCCGGCGACGAACACGATCATGACCACGA
Organism: Bradyrhizobium oropedii; assembly: GCF_020889685.1. GTDB lineage: Bacteria > Pseudomonadota > Alphaproteobacteria > Rhizobiales > Xanthobacteraceae > Bradyrhizobium > Bradyrhizobium oropedii. Next base: position 6,061 of record NZ_JACMYO010000257.1, on the reverse strand, counting down.
TCATCATCACCATGATCACCACCATCACCATGATCATAACCACGGCGGCCTGAAGCACTATCACGACGAGGACATGCAATCGCTGTCGCTGCGCTCTGAGAAGCCGCTCGACCCGACCAAGTTCATGCCCTGGTTGCAGAACCTCGTCGCCACCGAGGGCCAGAAGATCCTGCGCTCGAAGGGCATCCTCGCCTTCACCGGCGATGACGACCGCTACGTGTTCCAGGGCGTCCACATGATGCTGGAGGGCGACCACCAGCGGAGATGGAAGGACGGCGAGAAGCGCGAGAGCCGCGTCGTGTTCATCGGTCGCGAACTGCCAGAGCAGGCGATCCGCGACGGCTTCGAGCAGTGCATCACCACGTGATGAAAGAGTTCGATCCGGGCGAGGCCCCTTCTTCCATCGTTTCGATCACCGATCGCGTCAAGCAGCTTCCGCTTGGCGTGGCTGTGGGCTCGGTGCATTTCCTCGGCGACCGCGCGTTCTTCGTCGGCGCCGAGGAGAGTGTCGCGATCGCGACCGCCGACGGCGAGATCACGCGCACGGAGACGCACTTCGGCGCCATCCTCTGCGCGGCATCCGACGGCAAGCGCCTCGTCACCGGTGGTGACGACGGCAAGCTGATCGCGATCGACGCCAAGGGCGAGACCTTCACCATCGCGACCGATGCCAAGCGGCGCTGGATCGACAATGTCGCGCTGCATGGCGACGGCACCGTGGCGTGGTCGGCGGGCAAGACCGCTTTCGTACGCAATCCCAAGGGCGAGGAGAAAACCTTCGAGGTGCCGTCGACCGTCGGCGGGCTGGCATTCGCGCCGAAAGGCCTGCGGCTGGCGATCGCGCATTACAACGGCGTGACCTTGTGGTTTCCCAACATGGCCGCCAATCCGGAATTCCTGGAATGGGCCGGCTCGCATCTCGCGGTCTCTTTCAGCCCGGACAACAAGTTCCTGGTCACGGCGATGCACGAGGCCGCGATGCATGGCTGGCGGCTCGCCGACAACCGGCACATGCGGATGAGCGGCTATCCCGGCCGCGTGCGCTCGATGTCATGGAGCGTTGGCGGCAAGGGGCTCGCGACCTCGGGCGCCGATACCGTGATCGTCTGGCCGTTCACCAGCAAGGACGGGCCGATGGGCAAGGAGCCGGCAATGCTGGCGCCGATGCCGGCGCGGGTCGCGGTGGTCGCCTGCCATCCGAAGAATGACATCATGGCGGTCGGCTATGCCGACGGCACCGTGCTGATGGTCCGGCTCGAGGACGGCGCCGAGATCCTGGTGCGGCGGAATGCCGGCCCGACCGTGTCGGCGCTCGGGTGGAATGCCAAGGGGACGCTGCTCGCCTTCGGCACGGAAGATGGTGACGCGGGCATCGTGGAAATGTAAGAGATCGCGGCACACGCAGCGTTTTCGAGCGAAGTGGGTACCGGTTCGCGTGAAGAAAACGCGTCAAAAGAACACCCACGCGCCGGGGCAGCGCCATGCGATTTCTCACGACATTCCAGCTCGCCGACTTCCTCGACACGTTGGTCAGCCTGACGTCAGCCTTCGTGCTCGGCACTTTGATCGGCGCCGAGCGGCAGTACCGGCAGCGTACCGCGGGCCTGCGCACCAACGTGCTGGTCGCGGTCGGGGCGGCCGCCTTCGTCGACCTCGCGATGCATCTGGCCGGCGCCGACGGCGCGGTGCGGGTGATCGCCTATGTCGTGTCGGGGATCGGCTTCCTCGGCGCCGGCGTCATCATGAAGCAGGGTATGGACGTGCGCGGCCTCAACACTGCGGCGACGCTGTGGGCCTCGGCCGCGGTCGGCTCCTGCGCCGGCGCCGATCTGGTGGCGCAGGCGGCGGTGCTGACCGTGTTCGTGATCGCCGGCAACACGCTGCTGCGTCCGCTGGTCAACGCCATCAACCGCATCCCGCTGAACGAGAAGGCGTTGGAGGCGACGTACTATTTCAAGCTCGCGGTGACCCCCGAGGCGCTGCCCGACATGCGCGACCGCCTGGTCGAGAAGCTCGAGGCCGCCAACTATCCGGTCGCCGATGTCAACGTGGTCGAGGCCGGTGACGACTTCCTCGAAATCGTGGCGGAGCTGGTCTCGACCGCGGTCGAACCCAACGAGCTGAATGCCGTGATCGTCGACCTGCAGCATCAGCCCGGCGTGCGGCACGCGACATGGGAAATCAGCACCACGGATTAGGGCGTTTTCGAGCGAAGCGGATACCGGTTCGCGTGAAGAAAACGCGTTCAAGCAAGATCCAGAGCCCCGTTCCGCTTCAATCGGAACGGAAGAGGCTCTGAGGCGAGGGTTCCCGGAGGCCCTTGCCGGGGAACCAAGCCGTGGCAGGATCGTTGACCTCGCTGACTATGCGCGGGTGAACGAGATGGCTGCGGATCGGACCGGGCTGCGGAAGGACGTGCTGATCGCCTCGGCATTGGTCGTGGCAGGGGTTGCGATCGCGGCGCTGTCGTTGCACGCGATCAACGCGGTCCCGCCGCAGGACATCGCGCAGGCGACCCAGCCGCTGCAGTCCACGCCGGAGCCGCAGAAGGCCGTGCCGCCGGCTGAATCGAAGCCCGGCGGCGAGCGGCCGACCACGCCGGCGCCGCAGCCCGCGCGTCCGAACGGTGAGGCGCAGAAGGCCGGCGCCAAGCCGATGCTGCCGCCAGCGCCCGCCGAGAAGACCGCGCCGCCGATCGAAAAGAAATAAGCGCTCCGGTCAGTGAATTGTGACGCGCATTTGACTGACGCTGCCGATTATACGGTCTCGCCTCCGTCATCCCCGCCCGCCATAATCCGTCGTCTTGCCAACGACAGATGGGGCTATCCATGAAGATCGAGGACGTCCGGCGCACCGCCTATTCGATGCCGCTCACCAACCCGTCGTTTCCGCCGGGGCCGTACCGGTTCTTCGACCGCGAATATTTCATCATCACCTACAAGACCGACCCCGAAGCCCTCGCGGCCGTGGTGCCGGAGCCGCTCGAGGTCGTCGAGCCCGTGGTGAAGTATGAATTCATCCGCATGCCGGACTCGACCGGCTTCGGCGACTACACCGAGACCGGGCAGGTGATCCCGGTCCGCTTCAAGGGCGAGGTCGGGGCCTATACCCACGCCATGTATCTCGACGACGAGGCCCCGATCGCCGGCGGCCGCGAGCTGTGGGGATTTCCGAAGAAGCTGGCGCGGCCGAAGATCGCGGTCGAGAGCGACGTGCTGGTCGGCTCGCTGCATTACGGCTCGGTGCTCTGTGCCTCTGCCACGATGGGCTACAAATACCGCAAGGTCGATCACGACACGGTCCTGAACGCGATGAAGGCGCCGAACTTTATTTTGAAGATCATCCCGCATGTCGACGGCAACCCGCGGATCTGCGAGCTGGTGCGCTTTCAGCTCGACGACATCGTGCTGAAGGAAGCCTGGACCGGCCCCGCCGCGCTCGGCCTGTTCCCGCACGCGCTGTGCGATGTCGCCCGCCTGCCGGTGCGCGAAGTGGTCTCGGCGCTGTACTACAAGGCGGATTTGACGCTCGGCCTCGGCTCGGTCGCATTCGACTACATGGCGAGGTGACGAAGTCATTCCGGGGCATCGCGTCAGCGATGAACCCGGAATCTCGCGCAACAATCTCGAGATCCCGGGTCTGCGCGCCTAAGCGCGCATCCCGGGATGACCCTTCGGGTCAGCGCACCAGAACATTCTTGAACTGCCAGGGATCGCTGGCGTCGATGTCTTCCGGGAACAGTCCCGGACGATCCGTCAGCGGGGTCCAGTCGGTGTAGAAACCCTTCACCGGGCCGAGATAGGGCAGCTGGATTTCCAGCAGACGGTCGAAATCCATCTCGTCGGCTTCGACGATGCCTTCGTTCGGGTTCTCCAGCGCCCACACCATGCCGCCGAGCACGGCGGAGGTCACTTGCAGGCCGGTGGCGTTCTGATAGGGCGCGAGCTTGCGGGTCTCTTCGATCGAGAGCTGCGAGCCGTACCAATAGGCATTGTTGTCATGGCCGAACAGCAGCACGCCGAGCTCGTCGATGCCATCGACGATTTCGTTCTCATCCAGGATGTGGTGCTTCTCCTGCATCTTCGCTGCGCGGCCGAACATCTCGTGCAGTGACAGCACGGCATCGTCGGCCGGATGATAGGCATAGTGGCAGGTCGGCCGGTAGACCGCCTTGCCCGATGCGTCATGCACCGTGAAGTAATCGGCGATCGAGATCGATTCGTTGTGGGTGACGAGGAAGCCATACTGCGCGCCGCGGGTCGGGCACCAGGTCCGCACGCGGGTGTTGGCGCCGGGCTGCATCAGATAGATGGCAGCGCCGCAGCCGGCCTCGTGGGTATGCGCATTCTCGGGCATCCATTTTTCATGGGTGCCCCAGCCGAGTTCGGACGGCTGCACGCCTTCCGAGAGGAAACCTTCCACCGACCAGGTGTTGACAAAGACATCGGGCTCTTTCGGCGACTTGGCGCGCTGGGTGTCGCGTTCGGCGATGTGGATGCCCTTGATACCGGCCTGCCGCATCAAGTCCGCCCATTCGGCCTTGGTCTTCGGCTTGGGGGCATTGAGCTTCAGATCGGCGGCGACATTGAGCAGCGCCTGCTTGACGAAGAAGGAGACCATGCCGGGATTGGCGCCGCAGCATGAGACGGCCGTCGTCGAGCCTGCGGGGCGCGCCTTCTTGGCGGCCAGCGTCACTTCGCGCAGGGCGTAGTTGGAGCGCGCTTCCGGCCCCTTCGACGAATCGAAATAGAAGCCGAGCCAGGGCTCGTTGACGGTGTCGATATAAAGTGCGCCGACTTCGTTGCAGAGCTCCATGATGTCGGACGAGCCGGTATCGACCGAGAGATTGACGCAGAAGCCCTGGCCGCCGCCTTCGGTGAGCAGCGGCGTCAGCAACTCGCGGTAATTGTCCTTGGTCACGGCCTTCTGGATGAACTTGACGTTCTGCTTCTCGCAATGCGCCTTGCGGCCTTCGTCCTTGGGATCGATCACGGTGATGCGCGATTTGTCGTAGTCGAGATGCCGCTCGATCATCGGCAACGTGCCTTTGCCGATCGAGCCGAAGCCGATCATGACAATGGGGCCGGTGATTTTCGCGTAGATCTGCGAGGAGGGGCTCATCATTTTCTCCAGGAGAGCGCCGAGCGGCGGGTAGGGTGGATCAGGGGTTACGTCGCTTTGCGGTGACTTCGATCTCGACCTTCATCTCGGGCTTCAGGAGCCCGGCCACGATCAGCAGCGTCGCCGCCGGGCGGATGTCGCCGAGGACTTCGCCGCAGACCGCGAAATGGGCGTCCGCGTCGTTGACGTCGGTGAGGTAGTAGGTCGCGCGGACGATGTCGGCCATCGTGAAGCCGCCCTCCTTGAGGGCAGCCTCGATGGTCTTGAAGCAGTTCCGTGACTGGCTCGTGACATCATCAGGCATGGTCATCGTGGTGTAGTCGTAGCCGGTGGTTCCGGCGACGAAGGCGAAATCGCCGTCGATCACGGCACGGCTGTAGCCTGCGGTCTTCTCGAAGGGCGAGCCGGTGGAAATCAGGCGGCGGGGCATGTTGGACCTCGACGGAAAAGGGCGTTGCGCGGGGTTTACGGGCATTTTTGCCGCCCGCGCAACCCCTCGCATTCCGATCTGGGATTCTGGCCTGACGGCCGGCGGTTAGTGGGACTGCTGCGTGGCGTCCGGCGGCGACGGCGGTGTGCCGGTCCAGCGCCGGATCAGGATGTCCCTGACGATCATGACCGAGATCAGGATCAGCATGACCGTGGTGACGAGGCCGCGCCAACGCGGGCGCGCGCCGTCGATTGCGGGAAGGCGCTCTGCCATGGTGACCGCCTTACGCCGCGTGCGGCACGGCGAGCGGTGCCTTCCGGGTCCGGGACCTTGTCCGGGTTGCCTTGCTCTCGGGCAATGCCGCGCCGGTCGGCGTGATCATGCCCCAAGCGCCGTCCAGCGCCCCCTCGATGAGCTCGAGCCCGAGCAGCCGGTCGCGCTCGAATGCGCCGGGCAGCGACAATTCGCCGGTCTTCGCGGCCGCGAAGCCGAAGCGGGCGTAGTAGGGCG
>NZ_JACMYO010000256.1 GCF_020889685.1 Bradyrhizobium oropedii | reverse complement strand
CCGCCGCCACCGCGTGCACCACCGCCACCGCCCATCGCGCCCATCTGCGCGGCGGTCTGGGCGAACGAAACGGTCGGCGCCACGGCCAACGGCAGCGCAAGCGCCAATGCCGCGGCAGTGCTCAGAACCTTCAGATTGATCATTTTGGACTCCATCAAAACGGACAATGTCTAACCATTTGTGCGGTCGGACGTTCCAGCGCTAGACATTGATTGTCCGTCATGTTTGCGTAGCCAGCGGCGCATGTATGGCAGGTGAACAAAACTTCCCGTGACCGCGTCATTTGGTCGCCGAATGGTCGCTGGACGGGGGGCAAATTCGGGGAGTGCCGGGCACCCTTGGCGGTGGCTGGACATTTGGGGATTGAGGTGGCATCAGAGCCCCATAGCCTCGAACCGACGACCGGCCGCGCATGAAACAATTCCTGCTGAAATTCTTCACCTGGTGGAACGGCCAGACCTTTGGCACGCAATTGTGGACCTCGCGATTCGGCGAACTGGTCGGCGAGGACGAGCAGGGCAATCGCTACTATCGCACCAAGGGCGGCGAGATCGACCCGACGCTGCATTTCGAGCGCCGCTGGGTGGTCTATAACGGCTATGCCGAAGCGTCCCGGATTCCGGCCGGCTGGCACGGTTGGATGCACCACACGGTCGATGTGCCCCCGACCGAGGACAAGCATGCGCCGCGGGAATGGGAAAAACCGCATCTGCCGAACATGACCGGCACCGCGCAGGCCTACCGCCCGTCCGGCTCGACGCTGGCGAGCGGCCGCCGCCCCAAGGCGACCGGCGACTATCACGCCTGGACGCCGGGAAGCTGACCTTCACGCGGTGTTGTCTTGAGCGTGCATGCGCGCAACTACGCGCGTGCGTCGCACGCTTGCCTGTGGACAACGGTAACAGCGGGGACAGGTGCGGCGTCGCCGCTGCTTGCCGCTTGCGCCGCGCGTGGGTTGGCGGCTCAATGAAGCCATCTTACGGAGATGGGAAACCATCGCGTCGGATCGGGCTCCAGATCGCGACTGTCCCGATAAGCAGCGGCCTCCGAGTTGGATGCGGCCGGGAGATAGGCCCCCGGTACAGATGTCCTGAAATCGCCCGCAAATGTGAGGCTACCGTGAGACAGGAAGGGCCGCTCGGGAAACCGGGCGGCCTTTTTCTGTTGCAGGGCAGACGAAGCGTCAGGGCGTGCCCTTGGCTTTAGCCTTGCCTTGAGCCAGCGGCCCGGCAACGTCGCGAACGCAATCGGCAAACACCTGCGCCACCGGGCTCAGCATGCGGCCCTTCAGGGTGAAGATCGCCGTCGGCAGATGCCACCGCGGCAATGCCACGGGCAGCGCCTTGAGCAGACCGGTTCCGGGCCCGAACCGCAGCGCCGAGCCCGGAACGAGCGTGAGGTAGCGTCCGGTGGCGAGCAGGCTGATGCGCAGGTGGAGCGAGTTGCTGAAGATCGTTGCGGTGGGGACCGGCAGTTTTGCGGCATGGAATGCTTGGACGAAAGGCGAGCCGGCTTCGGCCTCCAGCGTCGACAGGATCCACGGTGCGTCGACGAGCTCTGACAGTGTCAGCTTGCGGCGGCGCGCCCAGGAGCTTTGCGGGCCGGCGACGATGGCCAGCGGTTCGTAGAACAGCGGCTGCATGTCGATGTCGGAGTCCGGTGTCTCGGTCAGCAGCCGCGAGATCACGATCTCGCATTGACGCTCCCGGAGCAGGTTGAACTGATGCAGCGCGGTGCCTTGCTCCAGCCTGACGCGCAGTCGCGGCAGTCGCTTTGACAGCCGCTCGATCGCTGCCGGCACGAGGCCGGCGGCCCATACCTCGGTGCAGGCGATGCGCAGCTCGCCCGCCTTGGGATCGGCGAGATAGGCGATCTCCTCGACGCTCTGCCGAAGTTCATCGAACACGGCGGTGCCGCGCTTGAGCAGCGCCTTGCCGAACAGCGTCGGCGCGATGCCGCGCGCAGTGCGGTCGAGCAGCGTCACGCCGAGCATGTGTTCGAGATTGGCGATCGTGCGCGAGATCACCGGCCGCGAGATCGCCAGGCGCTCGGCGGCCTTCGCCATGCTGCGCTCCTCGACCACCGTCATGAAGACGTGGAGGTCGCGAGGCTTGAGGAAACGCCCAACCCTGTCGGCCCAGCGCATATGACGTACCTAAATGGCTACCGGCCTGTCGAATAATCGACCTTGTGGATACTCCCGTTCTGGCGCTGACTCCAGATCTGGGTCTGAACTCGCAGTCTGGATCCGCTTGAGACGCAGGAGACGGTGATGAGGGGCATTCGCGTCGTGGTCACGGCGCTTGTATTGGCGATGAGCGCCACGACCGGCGGTGCGGCCGAGGTCACCGTTCTCAGCACGCCGACCATGAAAGGTGTCTTCAATGACCTTGCGCCCGCATTCGCGCGCGCGACCGGACATACGCTTGTCCTCACCTTTGAGGGCGTGCCGGTGCTCAAGCGGCAGATCGAGGCGGGCGAGACGTTCGATGCCGCCGTCCTGCTGCCGGCGGTGGTCGATGATCTCACGCGGCTCGGCAAGATCGCCGTGGGTTCGCGGTCCGACATCGCCCGCACCGCGGCCGGCGTTGCGATCCGCGCGGGTGCACTGATGCCCCAGGTCGCCTCCAGCGAGGACCTCAAGCGAACGCTGCTGGCGGCGCGATCAATCTCCTATTCAAGCGAGAGCGTGAGCGGAAGCTATTTCCTGCATCTGCTCGATCGCCTCGGAATTGCGGACGACGTGAAGCCGAAGCTCCTGGCTGTGGCAGGGCGGAGCCCGGTGGAGGCCGTCGCACGCGGCGAAGCAGAGCTGACGGTGATCACCGTGCCCAACATCGTCGGGGTCGAGGGCGTCGCTCTCGCGGGCGTGCTTCCGGATGAGTTGCAGAACTACACCGCCTTCAGCGTCGGCATCAGCACCAATGCCGGCGAGCGGAAGGCCGCCGAGCAATTGATCGCATTCCTGCACTCGCCGGCGGCTGCCGCAGTGATACGGAGCAAGGGATTGGAGCCCGTTGCTCCCTGAAGCAGCAATTGTCGCTTGCGATCACGAGGACCCGCCTTGGGTGAGCCGCGCCGCCGCGCGGCCCATCAATTCGCCGCGGCGCGCGTGGGCCGGTCCCATCCGCTCCTTCATGAAGGCGAGAATCTCGGCCGGTGCGGTATCCGGTGAGCCGGCATTGAACGGCGGAGCCGGGTTGTATTCGAGCCTGAGCTGGATCGCTTCCGCGGTCTTCCGATCGACGAGCTCGGACACCAGCGTCAGCGCGAAATCGATGCCGGCCGTGACGCCGCCGCCGGTGAAGCGATTGCGGTCGACGCAGACGCGGGTCCTGGTCGGGATCGCGCCGAAGCCGGCGAGGAAATCGATCGCGCTCCAATGCGTGGTGGCGCGGTAGCCCTTCAGGAGACCGGCGGCGCCGAGCACCAGCGATCCCGTGCAGACCGACGTGACGTATTTCGCTCCCTCGGCCTGCTTGCGCAGGAAGGCGAGCATCTCTTCGTCGTCGACCATGTCGTCGGTGCCGAACCCGCCGGGCACGCAGATCACGTCGAGCTGCGGGCAGTCGGCGAAGGTCGTGGTCGGCGTCAGGACCATGACGGAATCGCTCGGAACGGGTTCGATCCGTTTCCAGATCAGGTGCACCTTCGCGCCGGGCACCGAGGAGAACACCTGCAGCGGACCGGTGAGGTCGAGCTGGGTCACCTTCGGGAAGACGAGCAATCCAATCTGCAGGGGTTCGGACATCGGAAGCCTCCAAATAGCGCTTGACGGAACCACGATGCCATGATGGCCTCCCGTCCAGAATGGCGTATTTCCCTCATTTTCGGACGTGGCGAGGATTTGGCAAATGATCGGCATCCTGATCTTTCCCGACTTCCAGTTGCTCGATGCAGCCGGTCCGATCGCGGCCTTCGAGATCGCGGCGCGTTTCGCCAACGACGCGCCCGATATCAAGACGATTGCGGTGAAGGCGGGGCCGGTGCGCTCTTCGTCCGGCGTCGAGATGCTCGCACGCGGCCTCAAGCCGTCGGCGGCGATCACGACGCTGATCATCGCCGGCGGCAATGGCGTGCGCACGCCGGCGAGCTGTCCGACCACGCTGTCATTCGTGCGACGGATGGCGGGCCGCGGCATTCGCGTCGCCAGCGTCTGCTCGGGCGCCTATGTGCTGGCCGAGGCGGGCCTGCTCGATGGCCGCCGCGCCACCACGCATTGGCAGCGCACGCCGCATTTCGTGAAGACCTATCCCAAGATCAAGCTCGAACCGGACCAGATCTTCGTCCGCGACGGCAATATCTGGAGCTCGGCCGGGATCACCGCGGGCATCGATCTCGCGCTCGCCATGATCACCGAGGATTACGGCGACGAGATCGCGCAGAAAACCGCGCGGCAGCTCGTGCTGTATCACCGGCGCAGCGGCGGCCAGTCGCAGTTCTCCTCCCTGCTGGAATTGAAGACGCCGAACGGCCGGTTCGGGCCGCTGCTGGCCTGGGCGCGCGAGCATCTCGACGCGCCGCTGACGGTCGAGGACCTCGCCGACAAGGCCGGGATGAGCTCGCGGCATTTCACCCGCGCCTTCATTGCGGAGACCGGCACCACGCCGTCGAAAGCGGTCGAACGGTTGAGGATCGAAGTGGCGCGGCAGCGCGTGCAGTCGTCAGGCGAGGCGATCGAGCGCGTCGCCGAGATCACCGGCTTCCGCGATCCCGAGCGGATGCGCCGCGCCTTCATCCGCGCCTTCGGCCAGCCGCCGCAATCGCTGCGCCGTGCGTCACGCGCCGGGTAGGTCGTGAATTGCGAACGCCGGCGAGCTCTCGAACGAGCTCTTGGAAAACGGCGAAGCGAGCACTGCCGCCGATGAGGGACCGTCGCCAAACTCGTCGGCACCGTCGGCAGAAGCAATTTGAGTTTGGGACAAGCTCGTTGTCCAAACTCATCCGATCGATGCTGTCTTTGTAGTGAACCGACGCGACGGTTCCCGTGACCCACATCAAGTGGTGTTGGGGACCAGAGGAGGTTCTAGTGACAAAGCATCGAACGATTACCGGGTTCGTGGCGGTCGCCCTGCTGGCTGTCACTGCAACCGCCGCGACGGTGAGGTCGCACTTGCCCCGGACCGCAGGCGTTGTCGTCTCCGACGCGGACGCGCTCCCGGCCAAGGATTTTAGCGACCGGTGGTCCGCGATATCCGCCTTACCGTCGGCGACCGACATGGCTGAGCGCGCACCTGACGCGCGCTGAATCGGTCAGGTCCGGCCCTTCGAGGCGCGCAGGGTTTGCTGCAGCACAAAACCCCCGCCGAAGCGGGCAGCGATCTCGAACGACTTGGTCCCGAATAGAAACTAACGGTTCCGCCGCGCCGGATTGGCGCAGCCGTTCACCAATACACGTTGAAAATCGACGAATGCGCTGAGCACGAAACGTGCCGGAGCCCAGAGATCACCGGGTCAAGGTGTCGGTCGCGATCTTCTTCTTGAGTGCTTCGCAGGTATCCCTGACCTCCGTGGTCATCAACGAGACGGCTTCGATCTGCAGGAAAAAGCGCTTGCCTTGATCGCGGTAACCCGCAGCGAACTCCTTGATTTCCGCGATCATGTCGTGGACGCCTGCCACCATCGCCTCGCAGTTCTTGGCGGCCAGTTGCAGTTCCGTTCCAAGGGCCTCGATCTCTTTCACCGCCGCTTCATATTCGCGCACGACCGCCTCGGCGGACAGCATGCCCACCTCATTGACGCCGTTGCGGTGCTCGACATAGTCCGGCATCGGTGAGAGAGGCCGAATATTGCCGCGTGGTCGATGCGAACTCACCGTTTCGATTTCGCCTTCCGTCTTTTCCAACGGGGCGCGGGCGAGGACTTCTGCACTAACACTCATGCGAACGCTCCATAAGTTGTTACGGCGAATGGAGTTTAGCAATGTCAACGGATTTGTCTCGCTTTTCCACAAGTTTGAAATAGCGCGATTGTGCGCCGCAACACGGCGAGATCAGCATTTCCGTCAATGCGGCGCGTCGGGATGCCAGCCGAGCAGGGCGAGCATCACGAAGAAGCCGACCACGTAGGCCACCATGATCGGCCAGCCCTGGGTGATCCATCGAACCACCGACTTGGCCTCCGGATACATGTTGGACACCGCAACGCCGGCGGACGACCCGAACCAGACCATCGATCCGCCAAATCCGACCGCATAGGCCAGAAAGCCCCAATCGTAGCCGCCTTGCTTCAGCGCCAGCGCGGTCAGCGGAATGTTGTCGAACACCGCCGAGACGAAGCCGAGCCCGAGCGCGGTCTGCCATGATGCGGCGGGCAGCTTCTCCACCGGCATCATCGAGGCCGCCGTCACCAGCGCAAGCAGGAACACGGTGCCCTTGAGCGTCTCGGGCATGACAGACCAGTCCGGCCGCCGCAGCACCGAGGTGACGAGGATCGCGGCCCAGACCGCGAGCCCGAGCACGGGCAGAGCGTCGAGCAGCGCCGGGAATTTCAAATTTGCGGTGATATTGGCCGTGAGCGCGGCGAGCAGGATCACGGCGACGATCGCAACGCGCGCCCAGTCGATGTGGAGGCCGGACGGTGCTTTCTTCACGATCGGGGAGAAGCGGTGCTGTTGCAGCGAGGCCGGCACCGCAAACACCAGCATTGCGACGGCGGCGGCGACATAGGCGTCGACGACGGTGAGCGGGCTGACGCCGTCGATCCACATCATCGTCGTCGTGGTGTCGCCGACGACACTGCCGGAGCCGCCGGCATTCGACGCGGCGACGATGGCGGCGAGGTAGCCGATATGGACCCGGCCGCGGAACACGTGGCGCGCGACGGTGCCGCCGATCAGTGCGCCGGCGATATTGTCGAGGAAGGCCGACAGCACGAACACGATCACCAGCAGGATCAATCCGCCCTTCCAGTCATCGGGCAGCAGCGCCGGCATCTCGTCGGGGATCCGGCTCTCCTCGAAATGCCGCGACAGCAGCGCAAACCCCATCAAGAGCAGGAACAGGTTCGCGAGCGTCACCCATTCGTGCTCGATGTGGTGCACCAAGCCGGGCAGGCCTGCGCCGAATGTCGCAAAACCCGCGAAGATCAGCTTGTAGGCAACGATCGCGGCAAGGCCCGTGAGCGCCACCGCAAGCGTGTGATGATGGAAAAGCGCGACGCCGAGCAGCGTCAGCGCGAACAGGACGAAATCGAGCGGGATACCGTAGACGAGGAGTGGCGTGAGCAAGGTGATCTCGCTGGCTGGAGTGCCCGGCGGCGTGAAGCGCGTCCGGCCGCACTATCGCGCGGCGCGGGGAACTTCAAGGCGCGCTAACGCCGCAAGGTGCGCCGGCCATGCGCTCACGAGCCCAGATCGGGGGACGCCGGTACCAGCGCGTTGCCCCTCGATCTGATCGCTCAGCCCAGCGACCTCAGCCAGGTGCTGATCTCGGTCACCGCCACATTGGCCTGGTTGAGCAGCTTGCCCATGGTGAAGAAGCCATGGAACTGGCCGGGGAAATGCCGGTAGGTCACGGGCACGCCGGCGTCCTTCAGGAATTTCGCGTACTCGTCGCCTTCGTCGCGCAAGGGATCGGCGCCGGCGGTCAGCACATAGGCCGGCGGCAGTCCGGCGAAGCTGTTCGCGCGTGCGGGCGAGGCGCGCCAGTTGCTGTTGTCGGCGTCGCCGAGATAGTGATTGCCGAACCAGCCGATCACCGAATGCGTCAAGAGGATGCTGGTCTCGGGTTCGCTGTGCGAGGGATGCTTCCGCGAGAAGTCGGTTGCGGGATAGACCAGCAGTTGGGCTGCGAGCTTCGGTCCGTTGTCACGGGCGGTGAGGGCGACCACGGCCGCGAGGTTGCCGCCGGCGCTGTCGCCACCGACAATCAGGCGCGCGGCATCGATGCCGAGATCCTTCGCGTTGGCGGCGACCCATTTGGTCGCGGTGACGGCGTCGTCCACCGCAGCAGGGAAGCGATGCTCGGGCGCGAGCCGGTAATCGACCGAGATCACGATCAGCTCGCCCTCATGGGCAAGCTTCTGGCAGACCACCTCATGGGTATCGAGATCGCCGATCACCCAGCCGCCGCCGTGGAAGAACACGAGGCATGCTGCCAGTCCGTTGGTCTTGCGCAGCGTCTTCGGCGTGTAGATGCGGGCCGGGATCGGGCCGTGCGGCGCCGGGATCGCCAGCTCCTTGCTCGATTCAAGCGCGGGTGGCTCGGGATTGGAGACGATTCGGGCGGCGCGATAATATTCGCGGGCTTCCGGCGCGGTCAGCGATTCATAGGCTGGGCGGCCGGCCTCCTGGAACGCCTTGTAGACGGCGGCGGCATCGGGATCGAGAACGACGGGCATAGGCAACAAACCTTCTTGTCATGCTGAACTGAAGTGTCAGGCGGCGATGCGGCCGCCGTCGACGGTGTAGGCGGAGCCGGAGACGTAGCTCGCCTCGTCGGAGGCAAGGAAAGCGACGATCGAGGCGACCTCGCTCGCGAGCCCGAGCCGGCGCGCCGGAATGCGGTCGACGATCTTCTCGACCGGCGGCGGTGCGTTGCCGCCGGAACGCCCCTGCAGGATGGTGCTCAGCATGCGGCTCTCGATCATGCCGGGACAGACGCAATTGACGCGCACGCCGGTGCCGGTGCATTCCCAGGCCGCGCTCTTGGTCAGTCCGATCACCGCGTGCTTGCTGGCGCTGTAGACCGCGATCATCGGCGATCCTACGAGGCCCGCGATCGAGGCGGTGTTGATGATGCTGCCCTTGTTCTGCTTCAGCATGACCGGCAGCACATGCTTCATGCCGAGGAAGACGCCGACGACATTGACGTCGAGCACCCGGCGAAAGCTTTCCAGCGAGTATTCGGGGATCGGCTTGATGTCGCCCTCGATGCCGGCGTTGTTGTAGAAAGCGTCGATGGTGCCGAAGCGGTCCACGGCGGCGCGGACGTACTCCTTGACCTCGTCCTCATCGGTGACGTCGGCGGTGATCGCGAAGGCCTCGGCCGAGGCGGGCAGCTCCCTGATGGCGGCCGCAAGATCGGCGCCCTTGCGATCGACCGCGACAATCCGCGCGCCGCGTTCGGCGAGTAGGTGAAGCGTGGCGGTTCCGATGACGCCGGCAGCCCCGGTGACGACGGCGACCCGGCCATCGAGCCTGATGCGATCTGGCATGTTGGGTTTCCTCTGGCTGGTCCGGTTCGATCCGGATTTTCCTGGTTTTCACGCGTGGCCGCGCGCCTTCAGCGTGAGGACTATCACACGTGTTCCCAGGAGTTGACCAGAGGGTGACCAGCGGCTGACCGGTGCGCCGGGGAGGGTGGCCGGACGCCCTTTCCCCGCCGTATTCGGCGTGTTAACCGGTGGCCTGCGAGCGGCCGATATCAAGGTAGACTGTCGCGAGCCCGATTCGCCCTCTAAAGCCGCGCGAGATGCTTCGAACCGTTGCCCTGACTGGCTTTGCGGCCCTGGTTGCCGCCTCAACCATCTCGCTTGCGCCGCCCGCGCGCGCGCAGATCGGAACGATTTTCTCCGATCCCGCGCCGCGTCCGCCCGGCTCGATCCCGCGTGGCCAGCCGGCGCCTCCCAGCGACGACGACGAGGAAGTGCCGGAATTGCCGCGCGGCCGCCTGCTGCCGACCCAGCCGCGGGCGTTGCCGCCAGGGCAGGCGGTGCCGCCGCCGGGTAGTGTGCAGTCGCAGCCTTTGGCGCCGCCGCCAGGTAGCACGGTCGCTCCGCCCGGCGTGGCCGTGCAGCCG
>NZ_JACMYO010000255.1 GCF_020889685.1 Bradyrhizobium oropedii | reverse complement strand
GAAAACACAACGGGAAAGAAGCGCGGCCGCAGGCCGCTGCCGGCGAACCTGCCGCGTGAGCGCGTCGAGTATGACCTGCCCGACGATCGGAAGGCGTGTCCTTGCTGCCGTGGCCAGATGCATCGCATGGGCGAGGCTTGTCACCGAGCAACTTCATATCGAGGTACCGGACAAGGGTGAAACACAGGCCGACTGCATTCGCCGCTTCCGCCAGCAACATAGTGTCCCCATCCTCAATGCTCTCAAGGTATGGGTCGAGGATCGGGCCGATTGCGCCCGCCGTGGTCCGCACAAGGTCGATGTCCTCCGAATACCGCAGAGGCTTTGGGAAGTGCAGTTTGTTGAGCGCCGTTCCGCCACGGAAGCGAAGCTCTTTGCGCAGGAATGGGTCGTTGAAGAGCTCGACCAGCGCTCGTGCGATGATGAGGTCCTGCTCGACTTGCCGCTGCTCCGCCCACGGCGCATGCTTTGACCAAGCGATGATGTTCTGCGCGGGGATCATTCATCGATCTCCGGATAACGCCGCACTATCACGCGCCAGCGCTCGCTGCGCTCGACAGGCGTGGGTTGCGCCTTCTCATCCTTTCGACGCTCCGGTTCGAGCGTGACCCACGGCATCGTCTCTTTTTCAAAGAGCTGGTTACGAAGCGCATTGGCGCGCTCGGCGTGACCGAGCCGATCAAGCAGATAGCCGACCCGCTGGCCGCAAGCGCGCTCGAAATGCGCCGACATTGCCGCCAGCTTTTGACCATCAATGCTTTCCGCGAGGTCCGTCATGACGGTCGCGACGGCATCGATGCCGCCCGCCACGTGCATGTAACGGAAGAGGTCAAGCGCCGTTAGTTCGGGCCCTGAAATCTTCATGCTGCCCGTATCCGTCTTTCGATCAACGATGCCCTCGTGGACGCTCTCCAGGTCTTTGCGGAAATGGAACGTAACCCAAGAGCGCCCCGCCCGGATCTTGCGGAGTTGCTTGTCTGTCACGACTTGGAATTCCATGACGGCATGATGCGTAGCGCCGTGCAGCTCAGCCGCCTTGAGCAGACCGACATAGTAGGGACGCTCCTCATGCCGCATCAGCGCGTCGATGTACCGGGGGGGGGGTGGTGGTGCCTCCCAGCTCATGAATTGCGGCGGGACGGCCACGTAGAAACCGTGCCGGGGGTTGAACAGCATGTGGCGTTTCTGGAGCCGCGCGGCGGCTTTGAGGAAGGCAGCCTCCGTGATGCCGAGGGCAGCGATGGCTTCGGCGCGCGTGAACGTAATGCGCCCCTCCGACTGGAGAGTTGTGACGAAGTTCGGGAGACTGGAACCGGCCTGTAGCATCATATTCAAAAATAGGTTATAGATGTCCAATTTTCAATATGATGCTATATCGAGTCATGCAACATATGCATATTTCGGCCCAAAAACGTCCATTTTTTAATATGATCAATAGGCTAGGACTCCGCACATGACTGCCGATCTCTTCACGCACCGATTTGCCTTCGGCGCCGTGCCCTATGACGGCGCTGATCTCGTGCCCTTTGGCGATAAGCTGGCCGCCACCCCCTTGTCCTCTTTATGGGGCTGAGGGCATGGGCCAACCCACAAGATCATCCCGTACGAGAAGCGGCTCGCCAATCGAGTCCACTTTGGGATGGAGCTATCTATCGCGAGAGGCGCTCGCCCGCGCCAAGGCGCAGATGGATGAAGAATCCATGGGCGTGCGCGATGAGATCGGCTTTCTGACAATCCATCAGCGTTATGCCGATCGCTTTTTTCCGGGCACATCGGTGCTGCATAGCTCCGCCCAGACTGCTGTCACTGCCGTGGGTCGCCCCGTCGCTTCCCTGGTGGCCGCTCGGCGGAGATTGGAAGAATGCGGCGGCCGAGCTCAAGCTCCTGATGTTCAGCCGCTTCCGCGCAACGCCGCCCAGTGTCGCTGCACTGCTCAGCTTTGGCGTCGAGGCCCATTGCCTTCCCCGAAAACATGACGGCTATGAAAAGACCTATAGGCGCCGCCGCTTCAAGCTGGCGGCCGTTCCCGGACCCGTTATGGCAGCCTTCCACCCTTCGTCGTGGCTGATCCGAACCGGGCACGGCCATTGGAAATGCCCCACACCGTGTCCGGTGTGAGCAAGAGCTCTGCACGTTGCGGGTCGGCCATCGGTGGACGGCCCCTTTGCCGCGCCAGCGTGCCTCGCCGCTGCTCCGGGAAGGAATCGCACAGAGCTATCCGGTCGGGAATGACGGTTACTCGCTGGCATCCTTGCGTTCGCGGATGGCGAGCCGGCCGGCAACGGGTAAGCGCAGCCAAACTCAAACGGCTTGCAGCGGTTGAGACCGGTTCGACGGCGCCGCTGCTCTGAGCAACGGGATTCTCAGGATCGAGGTTACAAGCGCTCCCGTGAGGTCGCCGTGGCCGCTCAAGCCGAGTGCCGGGGACAAAACGCGATTGTTTGCGGAGATCTGGCGAGCGCTGACTCGATGACTCGATTTATTCGGTAAGCCATCTGTTCATGCCGAGTCAGCTTCCTGGCAAGTCGAGGTTTTCCCCTCTCCGCTGCCGCAAGCGCCAGTCGGACCGAAGTGACGAGCGGACGGCGAACGCAACCGCGACTCCGGAATGACCCCGAATTCGGTTGCGCGCAGGTCAGGTTTACGTCAGGTGCGGGGGATATGATCGATCCCAGAGCGCGTACGTGGCGCAAGAAATTTCCGGTTTGGCGAGTCACGTCAGCGCAGGGTAAGGAGCTGCGCTCAGAGGCGTTGAAACAAAGTCGTTGAGGCCGCCGCGGCAGCACAGTGTGTACCAAACGTTGTAATCGGCGCATTCTCGCTTGCATGGGAGCAGGATTTTGACGGGAGTTGACCGGCGCGGGAATGCGCCAAGCGGACCAGGCGCGCACTGTTCCCGTGGTGAATCAGACCTTGGGGATGGAAGAGATAGTTCGACGTTCAGTTCTGTCGTGCAGCGCTTGCGCTCTGAAAATCGAGATTTAGGAGCCTCATCCGCTCAAATACTATCTTCGGCCGGCGATGTCCGACGCCGCACGCCAGCCGATCCCTCCGTTGATACGCGCGAGGGCCAGGGCGGTTTTCGCCCTTTGCCGCATGGCGGTGCCCCAAATTGGGAAGAAAGTTCGTCGCGTTCCGGAACCGAGGGCCGCGGTGCCGATCGGTCCAAGAGTTCACAACAAAGTATCCCCTCCTTGCACAGACAATCCGTATCCAACCTGGAGCGCGAAACAAAAAGGCGGCGCATGGATAGTGTCGCCACGCAGAGCACGCAAAGTGCAATCTCAGAACAACAATCAAGCGCAGCTCTAGACGCGATTTATTTCGCCCGTGACATTGTTGGATTCTCACGTGCGGTGGTGGAGTATGACAGACGGCTGCAGGCGGCGGGCGAAGGGGTCCATGCAGCCTTCGTGCAAAAGGCCGCCGCCCAGTTCAGACGTCAATTTGTCACGCGCTTCGAGGACGATATCCGTCGCGGGAAATCATGGGGTTACGCTACGGCATGCAATGCAGTAGCTCGCGAGACCGGAGGTCAGGAAGGTGTCGAAGCTTGCAAGGCGATGGCAGCCCGGGTGGCGCGGCTTCATGATGCGTTAGTGCGTGAAGTCGAACCCAAAGCTCTTTCGCTTCTGGCGGCATCATTTGGTCGGTATCCGCTGTCCACGACATGCCGCGAGGGCACGATCAGAATCGCCGAATATTGCCGCGATGAAGGCAGGGCACTTCTTGGGGCGCTGACTAGTCAAAGTCTGTCGTTGCTGGTGAACGGTTTCAGCAAGTGGCCAGGCCGGGCAGAAACTCGTCAGGGCACGGAAGCCGTCGCCCGTGAGGTCCGTCGTCGCGCCGACCGCCGTTTCCAACTCTCCGATTTTGATCAGCAACACGTGGCGAACCTTGTGAACGGTTTCAGCAAGTGGCCAAATGCTGCCGATTGTTGCGAAGCTATGATCGCGCTCGCCGGTGAGATCCTTCGCAGCGACCACAAGCTCTCGCTGCTTACTCGGCAGAGCCTGGCGACATTTGTCAATGGGTTCAGCAAGTGGCCGGAACAGGCAGCGTCTCGCCAAGCCGCAGTCAAAATCGCCGGCGAGGTTCTCCGCCGCGACCGCCGCGGCCGGCTCTCTGAATTCAATCAGCAGGAACTGGCGAACGTGGCGCAGGGTTTCGCCCAATGGCCGGACGAGGCGGCGTTTCGCGAAGCCGCAGGCGCAGTGGCCGGTGAGGTCCTCCGCCGTGACCGCCGCTCCCGGCTCTCTGAAGTTAGTCCGCAGAACCTCGCGATTCTGGTGAACGGCTTCACCAAATGGCCAGAAGAGGAGCGGCCTCGCCAAGCTATCGCAGCGATTGCCGTTGAGGTCAGTCGCCGCGCCGCCCACGTCGGGTTCGGCCTATCTGATTTTAATCACCAGGACCTGACGAACCTGGCGAATGTTTTTAGCAAATGGCCGGACGAGGCGGTCTATCGCCAAGCCACAGCCAAAATCGCCGCAGAACTCTCTCGCCGCGCCCGCGAGCAAGGGCTCACTGATTTTACTCATCAGGATCTGGCGAACCTGATGAACGCGTTTAGCAAATGTCCGGACGATGCGGACTATCACCAAGCGACAGTCGCGATCGCCAGCGATGTCATTCGCCGCCTCGCCCAACTCTCTGAGTTTAACTTCCATGACCTGATGCACCTGGTGAATGGTTTCAGCAAGTGGCCACAACAGGCGAACTGTCGCGAAGCAACACTCGCGATCGCCGATGAGATCTTTCGCCGTGCCGACCGGTTCTCTCATCTTACGCCACGGGCGCTGGCGATATTTGTGAACGGGTTCAGCAAGTGGCCGAAACAGGCGGCGACTCGCCAAGCCACAATGGCGATCGCCAGTGAGGTCATTCGCCGGGCCCGTACGGAATTCGGGCTCTTTGATTTTAATCACCAGGATCTGGCGAACCTGGCGAATGGTTTTAGCAAATGGCCGGACGAGCCAGCTTCTCAGCGAGTTACAGGTTTGATAGCCAGGGAGATCCGTCGCCGCGCCTCCTGGCTGTATGATTTTACTCTCCAGGACCTCGCTAATCTGGTCAACGGTTTCAGCAAGTGGCCGGAATCGCCGGATAATCGCGACGCCACATTCGCGATCGCAGGCGAGGTCCTTCGCCGCGCCGTACTCTCTGATGTTACCCCGCAGCAACTGGCGAACCTGGTGAACGGCTTCAGCAAGTGGCCGGACGGGGATGACTGCCGCAAAGCCACGATCGCAATCGCCGTGCAAGCCGGTCAGCGCCTGCTCTCTTTCGCTCCGCAGGTACAGGCGACCTTGATGAACGGGTTCAGCAAGTGGCCGGACGAGGTGGCGTGCCGGCAGTCCACGATGGACATCGCGCGCGGGTTGGGTGCTCGAGGGCAAAGATTGGGTGCGTTCACCACGCCTCAGCTCAGTATGCTCGCGAATGCTCTGTCGCGAACGATCATGAGGGCAGAGGATACCGGAGAGATTACGGACGCTGCTCTGGCGAAGGATCGGTTGCACAAGCTCGCTCACTATCTGCACTATGATAATGATCGCCTGGGGCAGGCTACCGTACTGCATATCACAAGCATTTTCAAGGCGCTGGGTAAGGCTCGGCTGTTTGATGATCTCGGTTTGCTCGCACCGACGGGCTTGAATCGGCTCTCGGAATTGCGTCAAGCCCCTGATTTTAGTACCCGGAACGATCTGGAAACCATGGGCAATCTGTGTGCTGCTCTGCTGCCGCTGGCGCGCAGCCCGCAGAACCCGCTGCGCCGGCACCGCAGGCAGGCCCTCAACCTGCTCAACGAGCTGCAGCCTGTGGTAGAACACAAGATAGAGGCGCATCTGAGCGCAAGAGACGCCGAGCGGACCCGTGGGCCGCTTGCAAGCCGCCGCCCCGCTTTATCGATCTATCAGACGCTCAAAGCTCGCGCGGTCCTGGAGAGATTGTTCAGGCGACCGTATGTCGAGGGCAACAGGCCCGAGTTACGGATCAGGCAGGAAGAGCTGCAGCATGGGACCAGAGAGATCCTGGCTGGCGCGCGCGACCTGATTCAAGGCGATCTTTCCACCATGAGCTGGAACCTGATCGCGCAGATCGAGTCGGACAGTCCAGTGGATGCGCTGGACTTCTTCATGGAGCAGGATCCGGCGGCGATCCGGGCGCAACATCCTGCGTCGGTCTTCGACGTGCATCAGGTCTTGCGAGCCATGGACCACGCCCCGAGGTCTCCGCAGGGCGAGGCGGGACTGATGCAGCTGCCGGTGGTGGACATGCAGGGTCGGCCGGTGGCCACGGACCCGGAGAGACGATATTCGATTTTTCATCGCCTGACCTCGGGGGCCTTGCCCGTGGTCGCAGTGCAACTGCCAGCCCCCCCGAGCGCCTTCATGTTGGCGCGTACTGTGAGCGTCGCGGGTGTGCCGTACCGCATGGACCTGTTCGGCGGCAGCAAGTTAAAGCCGCCGCGATTGACCGTGTCCCAGATTGCGGCGCGTGCTCCAGGCGAGCCACCGAATCGTGGGGGAAAGTTGCTGGCGATTCCTTATGCCGAAACCGCAGCGGGCACAGCCTTCGAGCAGCTGTGGCGCGCTTGGGCGCCTTTCAAAGAGGCCTATTACTACACCCAGCGCAGGGGTTTTGCGGCGCCTCCAACGATCAAAGGTCTGTCTCCTCACGACTACGCGCTGGAAGGCGCCTTCAAATTGGTGCTACTGCCGGACCGCCCTGCCAACCAGGAGCATCCCTTCAGGTTGATGGGGCCGGACGGCCCCATTGCATTACGACCGCATGACGGCTGCGGCTTCATCAGGGCCTCGCTGGCCAGCCTTATGCCGGCAGTTCGTCGGGCCGGCGAGCGGGAAGGTTCTGACCGGGTGCTCGCCTTTGGTGAGGGAAGGAAGTCAGCCCTGCCAGTTTCGGCAATGCAACATTATCCGCGCAGCGAGCTAGTGGCAGATGAGGCGCGCGAGAGGGCCAGGAGCTGGCTTGAGAGCCGGGAAGGGCAAACGCTGACGTCCGAGGAGCTGTTTCGCACCGTGACGGCCGCAAACATCAATGGTCCGGGCGCTGTGGCCGTCCCGTCCGCTGATGGCTGCCTCCATGTGCCGACGCTCAAGAGCGAAACGTTGAGCGGTGGTGGCGTGCTGGTCGGGCGGTCTCCTTATGACAAGCCCAACCTTCGCCCGTTCGCCCCCGACCAGGTCAGGTTGTCCGCTGATGGGGACGCGACTGCGTCGTTTCTCGATCATTGCGTGACGATGCAATACAGTTTCAATGTCGCCCAGAAGTCGGGGAACGAGTTGGCAGCCGACGATCCGACCTTCTTTGCCAAAGGACTTCTGATCGTGGTGCCGGATGAGATGTGGCCAGCCGACTTCGCCGGCCGTGGGCTGGTGATGTCTGCCGAGGACGTGAAGTGCCATTCGAGCTGGACCAAACGTAAGGACCGCGTAAAAATGGACACACCGGTCGACTGCGTCGGCATCCTCCAGGCGACCGAGTTGTTTGCTCCGGGCTCGCTGGTTGCCGTGCCACCCGGTGAACAGAAGAAGCTTGACGGCGACTTCGATGGGGATAGCATCGTCATCATCGGCGACCGGCCACAGCTTTACGAGCATGTCAGGCAATTCGATCAAGAGGAGCAAGCTCGCCAAATGGGCTCGCTCAAGCCGCCAAAGTCGCACACACCGGCGATCGAGGATGGTCGCTACAAGTTCGGTCGCGGCAGCCAGATCCTCGCCGCCACACGGAATGTTCTGGAAATCTATACCGGCCTGCAGCGAGGCTTTCTGGCTCAATCCCATGAATGCCGACAGTGGTTTGCCGAGCGTGCCGTCTTCGGCACGTACGAAGGAATTCACCGCGAGCTCCAGCGAGACATCCGTCACCTGCTAAGCCAGGAGCAGATAACTGGCCAGGATGTCCAGGACAGGCTCGAGAAGGCGAGACGTGAAATTGATGTCGCCAAGCATCCGGTCGCCCACGAAATAGCCGAATTGGTCGTCGCCGATCTCGAGGCGTGGACGACGAAGCAGGATGAAAAGATCCTGCCCGATACAGTCGAAAGCGTGAGCGAGACAGGCTTAAGGGTGAGCCCAGCACTCTCCGAGATTTTCCCGGACCTGGCGGAGGCCTATACTGCAACTCTTCACCCGCGAGACCGCCTCGAGCTCTTGCTCGACCACTATCCTTCACGCATCGATCTCGGGTCGAATCCGTCACGCATCGATTCAAGACCGGATGGTTACGATCCAGACGACCTCATACAAAGCGCAAACAATCTCTTGAGCCTCGGCATCAAGGTCGGAACTGACGCCTACAAATCCGACACTGGTGCCTACGCCTTTATGTTCAAAAGCGTGCACCTTCAGCGCCTCCTGCAAAAGACACCGGGGTTGAAATCAGTAGCTTACACGAAGAGCATCGCGGCTACCCTCAGCCAGGGTCTGTTCGATGTCGATGCGAGATTGGAGGATCTCAAGGACAATCCGACGCTGGCGGCTTCAGTCATGCAAGCCGCGATCAAACTTGCTGCCGAGCGAGGCGTTCTGCCTGAACCCAAGGCCCGAGGTCTTGCTGCCGATGATTCCGTCAAGACAATCACATTGACTCGCGAGCAGGCCGCACAGCGCGCCCAAATGGAGGTTTCCCGCGCTCAAGCTCAAGAAAAGGATATCACCCTAATGGCAAACTCGGTTGCTGAAGCCCTTAGGAAAGCCGACATCAAGGTGAAGATGCCTCATTTGCGTTGGGCCTTGAGATCGATAGACTCGATGACGGACCAGCTCATCGGAATGCGGGCCCCGATTGAGGCCGGCGCCCAGCTGATCAGCAACGCTGTACGCCACGTATTCGAACTCCCTGATGAGGAATTTGCACGTGCCTTCAAGAAAGCCATTCTAAGCTTCGACGAGAGCGGCTATCTCGAGGTCAGCACGACCAACTGGTTCAGGGCGCGATCGCCGACCTTCGTCGGCATCAAGACTGTGCTGGCCACGCCAGGGGGCTACTGCTTCGAGGTGGAGTTCCACACGGCAGACAGCTACAAGGCCAAGATCGACAATCATGACACGTACAAGGAACTGCAGAGACTGCAGCGAGGGAGCCGAGAGCCTTTGGATCAATCCATAGCCAAGCCACTCCTAGAGCGCGTGCGACAGGCCTGCAACAAGGTTGCCATACCCGATGGGATCATAGAGATTCCTCACTGGGAAGCCGACGCGGATAGTACAGTTGGTGGCAGCCTGGTTCCTCTGCTGCAAGTGGACCCGCCGAGACGCACGGCGCGCCCCCGATGACAGCAAAGATTCTTGACACCCCGAGCGCGCGGCCGATCGTTCTCGTCGGCATGATGGGTGCCGGCAAATCCAGCCTTGGCCGTGCACTCGCCAAGGGACAGGCTGAGAGTTCGTCGATTCCGATAAGGAGATCGAGGCGAAGGCCGGTAAGTCCATGACCGAGATTTTTCGCTGAGGCAAGCCATGCGCATTTCGGGAATTTTGAGGTGAATGAGATCAGGCACTCGCTCGAACAGGGCCGGCGGTGGGTGGAACCTGTGGTTGAGGGTTCATGATCGAGGGAGTCCGGCATCATACCGGGAGAAAGCGGTTTCGATCTGGCTCAATACCAAGAGGACGTGATTAGGCGGGACCTGAGGCACAAAACCAAGCGTCCGAAGATGCAAACCGCCGACCAAGACTAGTACCCACTTTTCTTGGATCGTGAGTCGTGATTCAAGATATGAATGAT
>NZ_JACMYO010000254.1 GCF_020889685.1 Bradyrhizobium oropedii | reverse complement strand
CGGCCTGACGCTGTCGTCGGCCGACGTCGCCGCCGAGCGTGCGACCGCG
Organism: Bradyrhizobium oropedii; assembly: GCF_020889685.1. Classification (GTDB taxonomy): domain Bacteria; phylum Pseudomonadota; class Alphaproteobacteria; order Rhizobiales; family Xanthobacteraceae; genus Bradyrhizobium; species Bradyrhizobium oropedii. The sequence goes on along the minus strand of NZ_JACMYO010000254.1, from coordinate 9,754 downwards.
GCGGTGAAGCCGCTGTTCGACCCGGACGAGTGGCGCCAGAACCAGTCGGAGAATTTCCTCAAGCGGCTCGACGGCCTGATGGTGGCGGCTTCGACCGCCAATGCCGAGCAGTTGCCGCAGGCGCGGCTCGATCTCGCCGAATTCTACATGGCGCGCGCCATGTACCAGGAAGCCCATGGCGTCGCCAACCTGATCCTGTCCGAGAGCAAGCGCGGCAGCGAGACGGCGCCCGTGGTGATGGTGCACACGGTTGCCAGCATCCTGATCGGGCATCCGGCGCAAGGCCTCAAGGATCTCGCCAATCCCGTGATCGGCAACGGTTACGATTCCCAATTGTGGAAGGGGCTCGCCTTTGCCCGCGAGGGCAAATGGGCGGAGGCGCGCGAGAAGTTCAAGAACGCCGAGTTCGCGGTCGCGACGCTGCCGCCCGATCTGCAGCGCATCGTCACCATGGATTCGATGAAGGCCTCGCTCGAGGTCAAGGACTATGCCGGCGCCGCACGGCGCAAGAGCGATCTCGACGTGGTCGGCGTTCCCGATGAGCTGAAGCCCGCGGTTGCGGTGCTGCGCGGCCGGCTTGCCGAAGCGCTCGGCCAGGAGAAGGACGCGCTCGACGCCTACCGCTTCGCGATCAGTTCTGCCGACCGCCAGGCCGCCGCCGAAGGCAAGCTGCTCGAGACGCTGCTCAAGCAGAAGCGCGGCGAGATCGGCCGCGACGACGTGCTGAAGGAGCTCGAGCTGCTGTCGATGATGTGGCGTGGCGACAATATCGAGCTCAAGACGCTCTACGTGTTGTCGAAGATCTACGCCGAGACCGCACGCTATGCCGATGCCTTCGCGGTGACGCGTGCCGCGACCCGGCTGCAGCCGAACGCGCCGGAATCGCGTCAGGCCCAGGATGCCGCCTCGGCGCTGTTCGTGCAGCTCTATCTCGGCCCGAAGGGCGACGAGATGGCGCCGATCGACGCGCTCGGCACCTTCTACGAATATCGCGAGCTGACGCCGATCGGCCGCCGCGGCGATGAGATGATCCGCCGTCTCGCGGACCGCCTGGTCGGTGTCGATCTGCTCGATCAGGCCGCCGACCTCCTGCAATACCAGGTCGACAAGCGGCTCGAGGGCGCCGCGCGCGCCCAGGTCGCCGCGCGGCTTGCGATGGTCTATCTGATGAACCGCAAGCCCGACCGCGCCATCGGCGCGCTGCGCTTGACCCGGATCGCGGACCTCTCCGGCGAGCTGCGCCAGCAGCGCTTGCTGCTCGAGGCGCGCGCGCAGAGCGACGTCGGCCGGCACGACCTCGCGCTCGACATCATCTCCAACATCACGGGCCGCGAGGCGATCCGGCTGCGCTCGGACATCTATTGGGCGTCGCGGCATTGGCGCGAGGCCTCCGAGCAGATCGAGCTCTATTACGGCGACCGCTGGCGCGACTTCACGCCGCTCAATCCGGGCGAGAAGGCCGACATCATCCGCGCCGTGGTCGGTTACGCACTCGCCGAGGACGCCATCGGGCTGTCCCGGTTCCGCGAAAAATATGCCCCGCTGATGTCCGGCGACGCCGACAAGCTCGCGTTCGACTCGGCCAGCAAGCCGGTGGCAACCTCGAGCGCCGAATTCGCCCAGATCGCGCGGATGGCCGCCAGCGTCGACACGCTCGACGGCTTCATCCGCGAGATGAAGACCCGCTTCCCCGACGCCACCGCCCGCGCGCCGTTGCCCGATCCGGTCGCGACCGGATCGCTGCCCGACAAGCCGAAGGCCGCGCCGGTGAGCACGCTGCCCGTCATCAAGGGCGAGCGCCGCGCCAGCGCAGCTCAGTAGAGTCGTAGGGACTTACGGACCGGGCGACACCCATGCGGTCGAAATGATCCCCTTGTCGTCAAGTGCGATGCGCCAATGCGACGCGCCGTTCGCCTGTCTGACGCTGTAGACGTCTTCGCCCTGCTCGCCGACACCGAGAAAGCGGACCGACTGGATCGTGCCGAGGTCCGCGAGGGGCTGAAGCCACGTCATCTGCTTGCGTGTCGCCGCCGCGAGTGCCGGGCTCATCTCATTGTAGTTGGGATTCCCCGAGGCGATCCCATCGATCAGGCGGTGAAGTGCAGCCTCGGTTCCCGGATTGGCCGACTGGTTCTTGACGCGCTCCGCCGTCTGATCGGCGATCTTGCTTGCCGTCGCGGCGTCGATACGCGCCATCGGAATATCGCTGCCGTTCTGATGCAGAATCAGCGAGGTGGCTCGTCCGTCAGGTCCAGCGACGAAGCTGACCTGCGCATCGACAATCTTGGCGAAGAATTCGGTCAGGCTCTCGGCATAGAATCGCACCGAGCGCTGTCCGGTGAGTTGCATCACCAGATGATGCCCGTCGGGCGTCACCGTGAACACGGCGCGGTCGTTAAGCTGGTAGAATCCGGCACAACGATCGAGCGCGGCCGAATTCACGGCAATTTCCTGCCGCGCGGCGATCGGCGGTGATTCTGCGGTGAAGTCTGTAGCCTGGGCCGGCGCGCTCGGCGGTCCGGCAAACTGAATCCGGGCGGACAGCGTGTTCCAGTCACGCAGGCCGAACAGTTTTGCGATCAGCTCCAGGCTGTCGCTGTGGGTGAGGGGGATCGATTTGGCGCCGAGCGCTTCGCGCAGCGTTTGCGCCATGGCCTTGGCATCACGGAAGTCGCGCATGGGGTCAACCTTTGCATCGACGAACGGAAAACCGTCAGGGGCTTGCGTTGCTGACCCGTTCGTACGGGCAAAGGAAGCCTGAAACTGGCTTGATACATTCACCGTCCCCGGGGCGGGGCGCAAGCGGCGGGTGGTATCGACCCGGCCAAATGTTCGCCGGAGAGGTACGATTTGTCAATTGCAAGAGGTCGTGATCGCGTTCGTCCTCTCGACATTCCGCTGCCAAATCGGCAACCATGGCTGAAGCCGCCAGCCGGGAGGACGTCGTCACATGAGCAAGCCGATCAAGACCGAAGCCGAACTCATCGCAATGGCGCGTGCCGAATTGAAGGTGCATGCCGATTGCCCCGACGGCATCGACATCTCCGTGCTGCGCGACGGCGACAGCTGGGAATTCCGCGCCAGCGCCAGCGGGGCCACGGTAGCAAGGCCCGGCTATCCGGAATGCGTCGCGATGCTGGTGCAGATCGGCGACCACCTCAGCAAGCAGTATGACGTGCAAGCAGCATAGCGCGAAGGGTTAGCGGCTGCCGCGAAGCGGGGGGAGCGATGGACCGCATCGACGCCATGAAGGTCTTCGTCGCGGCGGTCGACGAGGGCAGCCTTGCCGGCGCCGGGCGGAAACTGCGGCGCTCGCCGGCGGCGGTCAGCCGGGCGATCGCGTTCCTTGAACATCATGTCGGCGCCGAGTTGCTTCACCGCACCACGCGGTCGCTGAAGCTGAGCGATGCCGGCCAGCGTTATGCGTCGGCGTGCCGGCGCATCCTCAGCGAGCTCGAGGAGGCCGACATCTCGGCCGGCGGCGAGCGGTCGGCGCCGCGCGGTACGCTGACCATCACGGCGCCCGTCGTGGTCGGCGAGGACGTGCTGCGGCCGGTGCTCGATGCCTTCATGACGGACCATCCGGCGGTGTCGGTGCGGCTCGCGATGCTCGACCGCACCGTCAACCTGATCGACGAGGGCATCGACGTCGCGCTGCGCATCGCCCATCTCGCCGATTCCAGTTTCATCGCAATCAAGCTCGGCGAGGTGCGCCGCGTGCTCGCGGCATCGCCGGGCTATCTCGCGCAGCATCCCGTGATCGGCGAGCCGGCCGATCTCGCAAAGCACCAGATCATCGCGATGACGCATTTCGGGCTCGACTCCTGGAGCTTTCCGCCGGCCGCCAAGTCGAAGGTCGCGCGCGCGGTGCAGTTTGCGCCGCGGCTGGTCGTCAACACGGTGCGGGCAGCAGTCGCCTCCGCCAGCGAAGGGCACGGCATCACGCGGCTGTTCTCGTATCACATCGCCGAGGAAATCCGCGACGGGCGGTTGCAGATCCTGCTCGCCGGCGACGAGCCCCCGCCATTGCCGGTGCATCTCTTGGCGCCGCAGGGCCGCTTCGACGTGCCGAAAGTGCGCGCCTTCGTCGATTTCGCGACGCCGCGGCTAAAGCGCTACTTCGAGCGGCTCTCCCGGGAGGCCAGCAAGGCCGGGGCAAAATCGCGACGATGAGTTCGTCGCGCTTTTGTTTTTGCTTGCGCATGATCTCCGCGCAAACGCTTCGCGTTTGGCGCCCCGGAAAACCGCTTCACACTTTTCCGGATCATGCTCCTGCTCAGTCGTTCGCGCCGCGGAAGAGTGTCTGCCGAATAGCGGGCATTCGCACGAAAAGCGGATGTATCTAATTTGCTCTCCATCGAAGCGGCGCTGGGTCGCTTCAGCAACAGATGGAGAGAGATCATGGGTGCAGAGCAGAAGGTCGCAATCGTCACCGGTGCGTCGCAGGGCCTGGGCGAGGCCATCGTCAGGGGTTATCGCGACCGCAATTATCGCGTCGTCGCCAACTCCCGCAGCATCAAGCCGTCCACCGACAATGACGTGCTGACCGTTGCCGGCGACATCGGCGATCCCGAAGTTGCCGACCGTATCGTCAAGCAGGCGCTTGGGCGCTTCGGCCGTATCGATACGCTGGTCAACAATGCCGGCATCTTCATCGCCAAGCCGTTCACCGATCATACCGATCAGGACTACGCCTCGATCCTGGCGACCAACCTCAACGGCTTCTTCTACATCACCCGCCGCGTCGCCAAGGAGATGGTGAAGCAGGGCTCCGGGCACATCGTGCAGATTACGACCAGCCTGGTCGATCATGCCAACAGCAACGTCCCCTCGGTGCTGGCGTCGCTGACCAAGGGTGGCCTGAACGCAGCGACCAGGTCGCTGGCGATTGAATATGCCGCCAAGGGTATCCGCGTGAACGCTGTGGCGCCCGGCGTGATCAAGACGCCGATGCACGCTCCGGAGACCCATGACTTCCTCGCCAAGCTGCACCCGGTCGGGCGCATGGGCGAGATGAAGGACATCGTCGACGCCGTGCTGTTCCTGGAAGGCGCGGGCTTCGTCACCGGCGAGATCCTGCATGTCGACGGCGGCCAGAGCGCCGGTCATTGACGAACATGATCTGGAGTGTGTGTCATGCCTATCGTCACCATCCAGGTCACGCGTGAAGGGACGGCGCCGGGTGCGTCGTCCACCACGCGGGAGCAGAAGGCCGCGCTGATCAAGGGCGCCAGCGAATTGCTGCGCGACGTGCTCGGCAAGCCGATGGAATCGACGTTCGTTATCGTCGAGGAAGTCGACACTGACAATTGGGGCTGGGGCGGGCTGCCCGCGCTGGACTATCGCAAGAAGCTCGCCGCCGCCGCTGCCTCTTCCCGCTGACTGCTTTTGCCAAATCAAACCCGGCGCCTCTCCCGATCGGGAGAGGCGAGCAGAGATCGCTGCAAACGATTGCTGCGATCGCAACTAATCATTTTTCACGAACGGCCGGAGGGCCTACTGCGATGTCCATGTCAGCCAATGTCGATCATGACAGGCGCCATCACGCCAAGCCGCATCGCGACGCAGGCAGCCCGCTGTGGCTATCCGCAACAGCGGGGCTGTGTGCCTCGCTGGTCGGGCTCGGGCTGGCGCGCTTTGCCTATACGCCGCTGATCCCGGCGCTGATCGCGGCGAAGTGGTTCACGCCGGCGGAAGCGGTCTATCTCGGTGCCGCCAACCTCGCCGGCTATCTCGCCGGCGCGCTGATCGCCCGCGATCTCGGCGCGCGCATCGGCTCGGTGTGGGCGCTGCGCGGCATGATGCTGCTGGCCGCCGTCACCTGCTTTGCCTGCGCGGTGCCGATCTCCTTCATCTGGTTCTTCGGCTTCCGCTTTCTCGCCGGCATCAGCGGTGGCGTGATCATGGTGCTGGCGGCGACCGCGATCCTGCCGCACACCGCGCCGAGCAAGCGTGGCCTGATCGGCGGCGTGATCTTCGCCGGCGTCGGATTGGGTATCGCTGCGTCAGGCACGCTGGTGCCGCTGTTGCTGCAACAAGGCGTCAAGCAGGCCTGGTACGGCCTCGGCGTGCTGTCGGCGGTGCTGACCCTGATCAGCTGGAAGGCGTGGCCGGCGGACGTGCCCGCCACCCATGGCGCAGCCGAGCCCCACGTTGCGTCGCATGGTGTGCGCTCGCCGCTGGTGATCGCGTTGTGCTTGGAATACGGCCTCAACGCGCTGGCGCTGGTGCCGCACATGGTGTTCATGGTCGACTATGTCGCCCGCGGACTCGGGCAGGGGATCGCGGCGGGATCGCATTACTGGGTGCTGTACGGCATCGGCGCGGTGGTCGGTCCGCTGCTCGCAGGTCATCTTGCCGATCGCGCAGGCTTCGCTGCGGCACTGCGTGCGGCGTTCCTGATCGAGGCCGTTGCAGTCGCGCTACCCGCCGTGACGAACTCGCCCGCCGCGTTGATCGTGTCGAGCCTCATCGTCGGCGGCTTCACGCCGGGCATCGTGCCGCTGGTGATCGGCCGCATCCAGGAGCTGATCCCGCATTCGGCGGCGAGCCAGCGCGCCGCCTGGGCGCAGGCCACCACCACCTTCGCGCTGTTCCAGGCGGCGGGCGCCTATGGTCTGTCCTATCTGTTCGCGCAGAGCGGCGGCAATTATGCGCTGCTGTTCGTGATCGGCGCGGCCGGCGTTGCCATCGCACTGGCGATTGAACTGTTCAGCGTTGTCGCTCTGGGACGCAAGCCGAGCTAACCGCGCAGCGCTTTGGTCAGCACAGCGACGAGGCGGTCGACATCCGCCTCGTCGTTGAAGACGTGCGGAGAGATTCGCATCCGGCCGAGCCGCAGCGCGACGTGGATGTTTTCGGCGGCGAGCCGCGCGATCAGCTCCTTCGGGATGCTGCCGGCCATACCGAGGCTCAGGATATGCGGCGCGCGCACGCTCGGCGCCAGCATGTTGAGCTTGAGGTCATGGACGCCGTCGGCGATCCGCTGGTTGAGCATCGCAAGCCGCGCACTGACGGCCGCGGCGCCCCATTCGGCCATCATCTCCATGCCGATCGAGGCCATTTCGAGGGTGATGAAATGATCGCGCTCGCCCATGTCGTAACGCTGGGCGCTGTCGACATAGCCGAGGTCGCCGAAATAGACCGGGTTCTCGGAGTTGACGTTGCGGCGGCCGGCGGAGGTCTGCTCCAGCGGCACGCCGTTCTGGTGGCGTTTTGCGACGTAAAGAAACGCCCGGCCGTAGGGGCCGATCAGCCATTTGTAGGTCGGGAAGATCACGGCGTCCGGATCGAGCTTTGTCACATCCATCGGCACGACGCCCGCGCTCTGCGTCGCGTCGATCACGAAGACAGCGCCTTGCCGCCGCAGCGCGGCCTGTAGTTTGTCGACGTCGATCAAGCCGCCGTCCGACCAGTGTACCGAGGAGATCGAGGCGAGCCCGACCGGCGGCGCACCCGGCCGCTCGATCGTTGCAAGCACGGCCGATGTCCAGTCGCCGTCGGTTGGCTGGCGCACGGTGTCGACGATGAAGCCCTGCGCCTCGGCGCGCGCGTGCCATTCCAGCACCGGCGAGGAGTGATCGTTCTCCAGCACGACGACGCGCGTGCCACGCGGAACGGTCAGCACCTTTGCCACCGTGGCGACGCCGTAGCTGATCGCCGGGATCAGCGCGACGTCATTTGCGTTGGCATTGATCAGGCGCGCCGCCGCGCTGCGGGCACGCTCGTGCTGGCGGCCGGCAAAGCCGGCGTCGATCGTCCAGGGCCGGCCCTTGCGTCCAACCGCCGCGCGGCCGGCGTCGAGCGTTTTCAATGGCAGCGGGCTGTAGGACGCCGAATTCAGGTAGCAGACCTCGCGTGGGATCTCGAACAGATGGCGCTGGGAGGGAAGCATGTCGTCTCGTGCGTGAGATTTGCAGATGATGTCGCGGTGAGGACGAGCGCGCGGCTCATCCATCATACTGGTCGGGCCCCATCGCCCATGGCGCCTGATCGTAGCCATTGGCGAAGGTGCGGTTGGTCTGTGCCGGATTGCGGTTGACCAGCGGCCGCAGATACATCGGATGGGTGGCGCTGCGCACCTCGTGTTCGACGGTGAACAGATGCCGCCCATTGGCGGGATCGACGATGTCGCAGAAGCGGTATTGGTACTGATTGTCTTCGCGGGAGACCAGATTGCGCTCGCGCAGCCGCCTGTACGGGCCGGAGAAATCCGTGATGTAGATCTGGACGTGATGCCCGTCGAACTCGCCCTGCGGCTGATCGGTCTCGCGGAATTGCAGATACTGATCCTTGCCGACTTTTGCGCGCGCACCGCGCCGTCGTCATTCGTAACGCTCGCGGGGATGCCCATGATTTCGAGATAGAACCGGCTGATCGCTTCAGCCGTGCCGCGCGGCACCTCGAATTCGACATAGGGCATGCCGAGCGCGATGCGTCCGAACCGCTCGGCGTCCGGTTCAAAGCAGCGCAGCCGGTTGCCCCAGGGGCAAATGGCCTCGACGTGATCGTTGCGCTCGCGATAGCTGAACGCGGTGCCTTCGAGCTTGGGCGCGACCGCGGCAAGGCGCTGGAGCAGGGCCTGCCGCCCGGCGATCACGATACCCGTGTGACCGCGCAGCACCTGCGGCCGGCCGCTCGGCAGATGAAACTGGCTGCGGCCGGCATTCACCCACATGTTGCTGTCGGAGACCATCAGATAGGGATCGCGGGTCAGCCCGATGCCGGCGACATAGAACAGCGTGGCTAGGCGCTGGTCGGGCACCTGCACGTTGACATGCTCGAGATGGATGGCGTTGCCGAGGTCTTCTGCGGCGCGGTCGAATGGCTGCTGCACGGCGCGGCTCCCTGGATGCGGTGCCGCGCATGATAGTGCAACGGCACGGCTGATCCAGCGAGCGGGCTATGAATGTTTCGCGGGGCTACCCCCCGTAGCTCTGCACCAGGCTGCCCGCGACTAGCGCCCAGCCGTCCACCAGCACGAAGAAGATCAGCTTGAACGGTAGTGAGACCACCACCGGCGGCAGCATCATCATGCCCATCGACATCAGCACCGAGGCGACCACGAGATCGATGATGAGGAACGGCAGGAACAGCAGGAAGCCGATCTCGAAGGCGCGCTTCAGCTCGGAGATCATGAAGGCCGGCACCAGGATGCGCAGCGACATTTCTTCGGGCGTCGCCGGCGGCGGCTCGCCCGAGAGGTCCATGAACAGCTTCAGATCCTTCTCGCGGACGTTCTTCTGCATGAAGCCGCGCAAGGGCACCGAGGCACGCTGCAATGCCTCCTCGACGCCGATCTGGTTGGCGACCAGCGGCTTGATGCCGTCGTCATAGGATTTCTGCAGCACTGGTCCCATCACGAAGGCGGTGAGGAACATCGCGAGCGCGATCATCACCGAGTTAGGCGGCGCGGTCGCGGTGCCGAGCGCGGTGCGCAGCAGCGACAGCACGACCACGATGCGCGTGAACGACGTCATCATGACGAGGATCGACGGCGCGATCGACAGCACCGTGAGCAGCGCGATCAGCTGGATCGCGCGCTCGGTCACGCCGCCATTGCCGCCGCCGAGATTGATGCTGATGTCCTGCGCCATCGCCGGATCGGCCAAGGATCCGGCGGCGATCAGGACAGCGATGAAAAAAACTCTACGCGGGACTGCCCCTGATCTCACGAAGGATTCTTCGGTCGGCCGAGCAGCGAGGCCATCTCGTCCTCGAGATTCTCGAAGCCGCTCTTTTGTCCGCCGGCGGG
>NZ_JACMYO010000253.1 GCF_020889685.1 Bradyrhizobium oropedii | reverse complement strand
CCCTGCCGCCGCCCCCGGCCAAGCCGGAACCGCAGGCCAAGCCCGAGCCGGCGCCGCTGACCTCAGGCGTGATCCAGACCCAGCCGATCGCCGCGATCCCCGGCTCGGCTGAACCGATGAAGCCGGTCAAGGTGAAGACCGTGCAGGTCAAGGCCGGCCAGATCAAGCTCGCCGCCGCCGGCCCGGCACAGTCCGCGCCCCCGATAACCAACGCGATTCCGTCGCGCGGCGAGATCCCCGAGACCTCCAATGCGATGATGGTGCGGGCCGCCGAGACCTCGAGGCCCGAAATGCCGCCGCAGCCGGCCAATTTCGGCACCGGCAACGGCGTCCTCGGCGTGCTTCCGGCCTCGGCCGTGCATGCGCCCGCCCAAGCCGTGGCCTCGATCGAACCCACCACCCGCAGCCTGCAGGCCGCTCCGCAGACCAGCGCTGTCAAGCCGGGCGCAGCCCACAGCGGCTGGATCATCCAGGTTGGCGCGCTGGAGTCCGAGGGCGAGGCCAACAAGCGCATCGACCTCGCGCGCAGTTCGGCCCGAGGCCTGCTCAGCAAGGCGGACCCGTTCACCGAAGTCGTCGCCAAGGACAATCGCAGGCTCTACCGTGCCCGCTTTGCCGGTCTCGAGCGCGACCAGGCCGAAGCGGCCTGCAAGACGCTGAAGCGCGCAGAGATCTCCTGCATCACCGTCCGCAACTGATCGACGCTATCTGCTGATCGCAAGGGCCGGCGCCGCAAGCGCCGGCCCTTTTGCTTTGCATGTCGCCTGCGAAAACAGTCGGCCCGCCCGCGCGCGGCGCGATTATGAAAACTTCTCGTCAAGATTTTACGGTTAAGTTTTCCCGAAAGAACGATCGGCCACGCCGGACAGCGGCGGGTCAGGCGGGGCATCAATCAGAAACGGAAGGCAGCTCTCGGCTGTGGCGTTGGTAGCGTAGCCGGAGTTAGAGATGCGCGCGAAGCAGAGTATCCTTGGCCTCGTTCACACGGGCAGCGAGGTACGTCGAGCCCCCTTGGTCGGGATGGAGTTTCTTCATCAGGGTGCGGTGAGCCCGGCTGATGTCGTCACGCGACGCGCCCGGCTGCAGGCCAAGGATCTGATAGGCCTCCTCGTTCGTCATTTTGCCGCTCGCCGCCGGACGGCCCTGCCCCCTTGCCCGGTCGCCCTGTGCGTCCTGACGCCAGGCGGGAAAACGGCGGTCCAGATAGCTTTCAAGTAGCGCGACGCTTTCGGCGTCGAAGCTCGGGACCATCGCCAGAAGCTGCGCGAGGTCGAACTCATCGAGCATGCGGCCGGCCTGCGGTCCGGCCACGATCTGGCCCTTGAGCACGCCGCTGCCGTGATCGAGGCTCATGTCGAGATATTGCGAGCGCACCCGCGAGCTTTGTCCCTGAGAGCGCGAACCGCCGAACATGCCGCCGAGATTGGGAAAGCCTGACGTCCCGAATGGCGACCAGCCAAGCAGTCCGGCGCCGAAGATGCCGAGCGGAATTGCCACCGCGAGCTCGCCCCGCACGCCGGTAAAGGCCGCAACGGCAAGCGCGAGCACGCCGCCGACGATCTTGATCGCGCGCGCAAGCACGGCGGGATTGGCCGCACGAAACATCTGCAGCGCGGAATAAAGGACGACAACGGCAACGACGCCGGCGATCAGGGTTGGCATGCGCGGAATATAAGCGGCTCGGCGGCAAAATGCATGCGAAGCTTCGTCTCACCGGAGCGTGACGCGCACCGGCGTGGCGCTGATCCCCGCGATTGAGTAGCTTGCGGCAACAGTGCTGGAGGATGCGCGATGACGATTGACGGACTGATCAGCCTCCGCAGCAATGCCGGGCCGAGGCAAACCGCTGACCGGCTCAAGGCCGAACTTCAGGCCAGTGGGCTGACCCTGTTTGCACAGATCGATCATGCCGCGGGTGCAGCCGGTGCCGGTCTTGCGCTCCGCCCGACCGAGGTCTTCGTGTTCGGCAATGCGAAGGGCGGCACGCCCTTGATGCAGGCCGCGCAGACCATCGGGATCGACCTGCCGCTCAAGGCGCTGGTGTGGCAGGATGAAGCCGGCGACTGCTGGTTGTCCTACAACGACCCGGCGTGGCTCGCCGAACGCCATGGCATTGCGGAGGCGACCAGGCAGGTCACGGCCAACATGTCGACATTGCTCGGCGCGCTTGCGAAAGCCGCAACGTCAGGCGAGGCCTGACGCAAGGCGGCGCTATCTCATCTGGCCGATCAGCCGCGCTGCACTGCTCGTGGTCTTCGCCAGCTGCAGCAGCGCCTCGCGGCCACCGGCAGCGTAGGCTGCAGCGGCACGCAGCAATTCGCGGAGCTGTGCGGCCGCGCCGGGATCGAACCTGCACCATGCGCCGCCGGTCAGCCGCGCGATCTCGCGAAACGTCTGTTCGGCAGTCGTATCCTCGCCTTCCTGGAACATGAAAACCGGCACCTTGAGCAGGCCGAGTTCGCCGGCCTTCGCGCAGAGCTCGTCGGCGCTCTCCTCCATTGCGTCGCCGACGAACACCAGCGCGCGCACACCTGAGGCGACCGCCTCGCGTCGCGTCTCCGACAGCACCTTGCCGATCTGGGTATTGCCGCCCTGGCAATCGATCTTGCTCATCAGCCGCGCGAGCTGCGCGCTGTCTGATATCCAGCCCGAGGCACGGCACTCGTTGAAGCCGCGGTAATAGACGAGGCGAATATCGAGGCTGCCGAGCGCGCCGGCTTCGCGGAACATGTCCGCCTGCAGCGTGCACGCCATGTCCCATGTCGGCTGCCGGCTCATCGTGGCATCGAGGGCGAACACCAGCCTGCCGCGTGCACCGGCGCGATGCGGCGACATCGCCCGCGCCTTCGCCACGAACGCGGCGATGTCGTTCGAACTCGATGTCGGCACGCCAGGCGCATTGGCCGGACGTACATCGCCTCCGGATGTCGGTTTGATCGTCTTGCCGGCCATCAGCGCTTGCCTCGTACAGCAAACACTATGTGGGCCGCCGGATCGGATTGGTCAACGTGACGGGCCTGCCGGCATCCCGGGCGGCTCCGTCAATTGGTGACCGACGGGTCCTTCTTGGTCTCGGTCTTGGTCAGCGAGAGCGACTTCTTGAGCTTCTCGGTGAAGGTCTGCGGCTTCTCGACCGGCACGTAGAGCGAGACCGGACCGGGCTCCAGAATCTTCGGCGGCGCATTCCTGGTATCGACCGGCCCGACAGCGCTGTCGGTATCGGCCAGGAATTTATCGAGCATGGCCTGGATCGAGTCCTTGGCCTTCTCGGGTCCGGTGTCGCGCATGTCGTTGTGCTGGAAGTTGGTGTTCACAACGGTGATGCCGGCCTTCTCGCACTCTTCCTGGTCCGGCACCACGCCGGGATCCGGCTTGAAGTGAGAGTCATGCGAACGGAACGACAGGATCTTGAACTTGCCGTCGGTCATGAACGGCACGCGCAGATTGTCCAGCGTGACGACCTTCTTGATCTCGTCCGGATACTGCTTGGCGAAATACATCGCGATGTCGCCGCCATTGGAATGGCCGACCATCGTCAGCTTGCTGTAGTCCGCGTTCGGCTGACGCTTCTTCATCTCCTCGATGGCGAATTTGATGTTGGTGATGCCGCGCTGATACTGCGGCAGGCGCCCGACATAGAGCTCGCCTTCCTTGGTCACCATCGGTCCGTCCGACGGCAGGTCGTTCTGAATGCTAACGGTCAGATAGCCGCGCGCCGCGAACACGTTCGCGAGGAAGGAATATTCGGTGAATTTGACGGTATTGCCATGATTGAGGATCGCAACCGGCAGCGTGATCATGCCCGCGTCGGCCTGCATCTCCTTGTCGAAGCGCACGGCGACGTCGACCGCGACCGGCCGCTCATCGCGCGTCGGATCCTTGAACATGAGGGTCTCGTGACGGATCGCCCACTTGCTCGCGGTGAAATAAGCCGCCGTGATCACCACGGAGAGAGACAGCAGAACGAGAATTCCACGCTTCATGACGTCCTCGAGGTGCCCGCCTTTTCAGGGCTATTTTGGCGGGAGGCTCTTCGGCCTCCTTTTGAGAATATATGTCACAGCGCCGTGACAGGAAGTCCAAATATTGTGGCTTTGGTGGCATAACGTTGTGCGCCGCACCTATAGTTTGTGCAGTTGCACAGGACCGCCGCGCCGGCGCTTGCTCTCCTCTTACCCTTCGACGCAAGTTCCCAAGGTTGCGTTCGAGCCTTGGATAGACGTTGAGGGGAAACCGGATTTCGGCCCCTTTGTTCCACCTTTTTGGCCGCTCTGTGACGAAAATCACCGGAAAAACACGGTTTTCAGCGAATTTCCGTGTAGATGATCAGTTTAAGGCCTGGATCGTCATTGGCCTGGAAGGTGGCATATTCAAAAGTCAGCCGGCCGCGCTTGGGGTGGCTGAGCACTTTTCTGCCGGCGACGCTGACGCCGACGTCGTGGGTGCCCCACCAGCCGTCGAACTCCGGACAGCCTCTGCGCAGCCGCGCCTGCAGATCGAGGAAGGCCGGATCGCCAGCCCAGAGGTCGTGCGTCCGCCGAAACTGCGTCACGATGCGCCGCGCCTCCTCGGGCCAGCTTGCACCGAACAGCTGCCGGCTTTTGGGGTTGGTCAGCACGTACATCAGCGTATTGCGCTCGTCCTCGGGCAGGCGGCCGAAGGCGAAGACATCCTCCGCGGCTGCGTTCCAGGCCAGCACGTCCCATCGCCGCCCTGTGACATAGGCCGGCTGGTTGAGGCTTTCGACCACGCGCCGGATCGCAGGCGGCACGGTCTCGGTGGCGAATGGTCGGCGGTCGCCATCCTTTGCTAGCGCGCGCAGATGCGCATGCTCGGCCTTGCTGAGACGGAGCGCCCGCGCCAGCGCGTCGATCGTGGTGGCGGACGGGCTGACGGAGCGGCCCTGCTCGAGGCGGATGTACCAGTCGACCCCGATACCGGCGAGTTCGGCCACCTCCTCGCGGCGCAGACCGGGCGTTCGGCGCCGTCGCCCGGCCTGGGTGCCGGTGAGCTTGGGCGTCAGCTTCTGCCGCCGCGACCGCAGGAAATCGCCGAGTTCGCTTTGCCGCGCAGTGGCCATCACCGGGCTCCCGACTGGGACTGATAATCCTAGGATAATACCAGGTCTTCCTGGGTGCAACGGAGCGCAGCATGATGCCGATCTCAGCCAGGGATGAGATCAGATGAAAGCAGCAGTTCTAAAATCGTTCGGCTCGCCGCTCGCGATCGAGGAGGTCCCCGCACCCATGATGGGAACGGGCGAAGTCCTCGTCGACGTGATCGCGACGCGCGTGCTGTCCTACGCCAACGAGGTCTTCAGCGGCGAGCGCAGCTACCTGCTCGAGTTGCCGGCCGTTCCCGGTCCCGGCGCCATCGGGCGGGTTCGCGCTGTCGGGCCGGATGCGACCCACCTCGCCGCCGGTGATTGGGTGTACTGCGATCCGACCTTCCGCTCGCGCGACGACAGCATCTCGCCGGACATCACCTTGCAGGGCTGGAGCGCACGCGGCGAAGGCGGGCTGCGCTTGCAGCGGCACTTCCGTCACGGCTCGTTCGCCGAGCAGACGCTGGTGCCGACCGAGAACGTCAAGCGCATCGGCAGCATCGATCCGGCCGATGCGCCGTCATGGTGCGCGCTCGGCACCTGCCTCGTGCCCTACGGCGGCTTGCTGGCGGCGCGGCTGCAGCCTGGCGAGACCGTGCTGGTCAGCGGCGCCACCGGCAATTTCGGCAGTGCCGCGGTTGCCGTCGCGCTGGCGATGGGCGCTGCCTGCGTGATCGCGCCCGGCCGCAATGAAAAGGTGCTGTCCGATCTGGTCCGCCGCTTTGGCCCGCGTGTGCGCCCGGTCAGGCTCAGCGGCAACGAAGACGACGACCGGCAGCGCATGCGGCAGGCCGCGCCTGGTCCGATCGACTGCGTGCTCGACCTGATGCCGCCGTCGGTGACGACACCGACGGTTCGCGCCGCGATCATGACGGTGCGTCCCTATGGCCGGGTCGTGCTGATGGGCGGCGTCGGGATGCAGGGCGGACCAGGGCTCGACCTGCCCTATCCCTGGATTATGCGCGAATGCATCAGCATTCACGGCGCCTGGATGTATCCGCCGGAGGCCACATTCGGTCTCGTCAACCTCGCCCGTGCCGGGCTGCTGCGGCTCGATCAGTTCGAGGTCACGACCTTCGACCTCGACCACGCCAACGACGCGGTCACGCATGCCGCCGCCAATGGCGGGCCGTTCAGGATGACGGTGCTGGAACCGAATCGATAGGCCGGTACCGCGCGCCGACGCGAGAGCTGTTCCGTTCGGATGAATCGGAACGGGCTCCAGTCCCCACTACGCGCAAAAGCGCCCTAGTTGCCGATGATGTCGTGGACTTCGAGCGGCTTGTCGACCTGGCTGAACCACTCGGCCCGGTTGGCGGCCCGGCGGCGGCCGCGCTCGTCGAGCGGCAGCTTGAGCTGGCGTAGCAGGCTCATCACCTCCTCGCGCGCCGTGACGTGGCCGAGGCTTGGACGGGTGCCGAGCGTCGCCTCGTCGATGTCGTCGAGCGCCGTCAGCCCGCGCGGGAAGAATTCGCGATAGACCACCCGCTCGGCAAAGCCGTCGACCGAACGGAACCCGAGCCGCAGCGACAGCTGCTTCAAGCCGTCGGCGACCAGCTGCTTGTTGCGCGAGCCGAGCATCGACAGCCGGTTGCGCACCACGATCCAGTCGGTCGAGGCGCCGTCGAGCTGGCGGCGCTTGCGGCGCACGTCGCGCACCATCTCCGCGTAGTGGCTCTCGCCGATCACCGCGTAGGTCGCGGGGTCGACGGTGCCCAGCACGTCGAAATCGAGGAAGCTGTCGTTGATCGGCGTCACCAGCGTGTCGGCCATCGAATGCGCAAGGCGCATCAGGTAACTATCGGAACCCGGGGTATCGATGACGATGAAATCGTAGGCGCGTTCCACCGCGCTCACCGCGGTCATGAACTGCTGGAATTCGGCGTTCTCGTTCTCCTCGATCTGCATCGTCTCGCCGTACTTGATGCAGTGGTGCGCCGGGAGCTCGAGGTCGAGCCCGGTGCGCCGCGCCCAGGCCTGGCGATTGCTGATGTAGCGGGTGAAGCTCTGCTGCCGGCAGTCGAGATCGATGCTGGCGACGCGCTGTCCGGCCTTCATGAGCGCAACGGCGATGTGCAGGGCGGTGGTCGACTTGCCCGAACCGCCCTTCTCGTTGCCCAGCACCACGACATGTGCGGAGCCAGATTGACCCTGACTTGCCTGCACCAACATGATTCAATCCCCGGCAGTGATCTTCAAATCGAGCGCCGCTGCGGTCAAGTGAAATGCATCACTGCGACACGAAATCAATTGCAGCCGTCCTTAATGATGAATCGAACGAGCAAGCGCGCTGCGTCGATCGGCGGAATGCGGCCCGCGATCCATGCGCATTCGAGATCGGGTAATGCATGCGCGGCGGTTTGCCGATGGCGGCTCGGACTTGGTAAGGTCCGCCACCTGCCGAACGCCAAACATCCCACCCCGATTGCCCCACGAGCCGAGACCAGATGCCGAGAAATCCCACCGTCGTCCGTACCGTCCCTGCCCTTCGTCGCGCCGTCGACGCCCTGCGCACCAAGAAGGCGACCGTCGCGCTGGTCCCAACCATGGGTGCCCTCCATGACGGCCATGTGTCGCTGGTGCGGCTCGCCAAGCGCCGTGCCAAGCGGGTCGTCGTCTCCATCTTCGTCAACCCGACGCAGTTCGCGCCGACGGAAGATTTCGGTTCGTATCCGCGCACCTGGAAGGCCGACGTCGCCAAGCTCGCGGCCGAAGGCGTCGACCTGATCTGGCACCCCGAGGTGAAAGCGATGTATCCGGACGGCTTCGCCACCAGAATCGTGCCGGAAGGACCGGCCACCGCCGGGCTCGAGGATCGCTTCCGTCCGCACTTCTTCGGCGGCGTCGCCACCGTGGTCGGCAAGCTGTTCACGCAGGTCCGGCCCGATGTCGCGATCTTCGGCGAGAAGGACTTTCAGCAGCTCCGGGTGGTGGCCCAGATGGCCGCCGACCTCGACCTCGGCGTCAAGGTGATCGGATCCAAGACGGTGCGCGAACGCGATGGGCTCGCGATGTCCTCGCGCAACGTCTACCTCTCGGCTGAGGAGCGGCGCGCCGCGCCCGAGCTCAACCGGGTGATGAAGGAAGCGGCAGGTCGCCTGCGCGCCGGCGAGGACACCGCGACGGCAATGGCCGCCGGCGCGGCGCTGATCACCAAGGCCGGCTTCGTGCTCGATTATCTCGAGGTTCGCCATGCCGCCTCGCTGGCGCCAATCGGCTCGCTGAAAGACGGCCCGATGCGGATGCTGGTCGCGGCACGGCTCGGCGGCACGCGCCTGATCGACAACATCGCGGTTTAGGCCGCCTCCGGAAAAGTGTGATGCCGTTCATGCACAGTCCCGATGCGGGCGTGTAATGAGGGCCCGGCCTCATCCGTGCGGCCGGGTCGTGCTGCGCCGCGCCCGTGACGCAGGGATGATCGCGCCTTTCAGAGGCGATCGGAATGAGCAGGTATTTCACGCACGGCATTGTTCTCGGCATCGCACTGGTGGCCGCCACCGTGGCGCAGGCGCAGACCCGGCCGCCGGTCGGCGGGGTCAATTCGGCGCCCGGCGCGATGATCTTCTATGTCGCGCATGGCGCGCCCGACGCCTGCGGCCCGGGCTGCTCGGACTGGATCGCCGCCGAGGGCGCCGTGCAATGGGACACCTACAAGCGCCTGCTGGCGATCCTCGACCGTCAGAACGGACGCAAGCTGCCGGTGGTGATCAATGTCAGACCGGGGTCCGACCTCACCGTCGCTGCCAGCCTTGGCCGAATCCTGCGCGGACGCGGCATCGATGCTGCGGTCGCGGCGACCGAGGTCGAGGCCTGCAACGGGAAATCCGAGGAGGAATGCTTTGCGCTGAAGCGGCCCGGCGGCCCGCTGGACGCTAAGGAGAAGCTGTCCAGCGTCGCCTGCGAGCTTGCCTGTGTGTTGATGCTTGCGGGCGGCGTCCATCGCATCGTGCCGCCCGGCAATCGCGTCATCCTGACCGCCAAAATGCAGATCTACGACCGGCTCGCACCCAACGTCTCGGCCGAGCACCGCGAAAGCCTGACCTCGATCTTCACCGAACAGTTCCGGCGATATCTCGGCGAGATGGGGATCGACCATGAAATGCTCGACGTCACCGTCAGCAAAGCGGGCGGCCGCTATGTCGAAATCCCGGCGTCCGAATGGAGCCGGCTGCATCTCGTGACCCAGTGACCCGCGGCAACTGCCGCCGATCGACGAGAGCGATCCGATTGCTCAGAGCAATCCGAGGTCGCGCAGCTCGCGGCGCATCGGCTCGGGCATCGAGGCCACGCTGGCGGCGCTCGACTTGGTGAGATCGGCCGGGGCGGAGTCGGCCGTCAGATAGCGCCAGCCCTGGAACGGCCGCATCGGCCGCGGCGAGACGGCGATCACCTTGGGCTGCATGACGATACGGCAGCGTCCGATGCCGTCCTTGTCGCGGAACGGCTCGATCGCGATGATCTTCTCGCGCGCGGCGATCTCGCCACGGATCACCCAATACAGCGAGCCGCCGGCAAGGAGCTCCTCCTCGCGCTTCGGCGTCATCCGCGTGATGTGGACATGACGGAGCGGCAGGCCCTTTTTCTTCGCTGTCGCCATCCGTTCGGCGACCCAGCCCTTGAGTTCCTTGACGGAGTCGCAACCGACGGCGAGCTTGATGAGATGAAGCGGCATGCGTCGGATGTAGCGGCCGGCGCGCGCTTTGAAAAGGGAGCGCCGTCGGCAGCGGTGGATATCGGGACAACCGTGCAAACAGCGTGATGACGACGGCTCACGCCGCCGTCATCACGCTCAGTATCAGGCTCAATCCTGGCTCGCGGCCGCGGCGCACTCGCCGCCGCGGGAGGCGGCGCCGG
>NZ_JACMYO010000252.1 GCF_020889685.1 Bradyrhizobium oropedii | reverse complement strand
TCTGCGCGACCTCGGCCGGGGTCGGCGCGCGCTCGCGCGCGCGGTCGGGCGCCGAGAAGTCGGTGTCGAAGAGGAATTTTGCGGGTGCGGCCATCAGTACACCAGCTCGTCGTCGGCGCGGTTCTTGGTCAGCGTGATCTCGCCCCGTGCGGCGAGGTCCTTGGCGAGGTTGACCAGCAGCGCCTGCGCCTCGTCGACGTCGCGCAACCGGACCGGGCCCATCGCTGCCATGTCGTCCATCAGCATCTTGCCGGCGCGGGAGGACATGTTGCCGAGGAAGAAGCTGCGCACCTCTTCGTTGGCGCTCTTCAGCGCGACGCCGAGCTTGTCCTTGTCGATGTTGCGCATCAGGGTCTGGGCCGAGGCGGAATCGAGCTTGATCAGGTCGTCGAAGGTGAACATCAGCGCCTTGATGCGCTCGGCGGATTCGCGGTTTTCCTCTTCCAGCGAGGTGATGAAGCGGGTCTCGGTCTGGCGGTCGAAATTGTTGAAGATCTCGGCCATCACCTCATGGGCGTCGCGGCGGCGGGTCTGCGACAGGTTCGACATGAACTCGGTGCGCAGCGTCTGTTCGACGCGCTCGATCACTTCCTTCTGCACCGCCTCCATCCGCAGCATGCGGCCGACCACGTCGAGCGCGATGTCCTCGGGCAGGATCGCCAGCACGCGCGCGGCGTGCTCCGGCTTCAATTTCGACAGCACCACGGCGATGGTCTGCGGGTATTCGTTCTTGAGGTAGTTGGCGAGCACCTCTTCCTGCACGTTGGAGAGCTTCTCCCACATGTTGCGCCCGGCCGGCCCGCGGATCTCGTCCATGATGCCGGTGACGCGCTCGGCCGGCAGGTATTGCTGAAGCAGCCGTTCGGTGGCGTCGAAATTGCCCATCAGCGCGCCGGACGCCGACATCCGCGACACGAATTCCAGCATCAGGTCCTCGACCACGTCGGCCTCGACGGTGCCGAGCGTCGACATATGGACCGACAGCTCGCGGACCTCCTCGTCGTCGAGCATCGACCAGATCTTGCCGCCATACTGCTCGCCGAGCGCGAGCATCAGGATCGCCGCGCGCTTCGGGCCCGGCAGCGGCTTGCCCTTGGGCCGGGCGCTTTGCCGGTTCGCCAGCGTCGAGAGGACGGTGGCGATGTCGTTGGCGTTGGTGGTCTGGGGTACGGCGGCCATGTCAGTTCTCTACCGGCTCGCTCAGCCATTGACGGACGATGGAGACGGTTTCGTTCGGATTGCGTTCGGCGAGCTCGCCGACCCGGTGCACGGCCTGGGCGTGGACCTGGCCCTGGATCTGGGCGACGTCGATCAATTGCGCCGCGCCGTTGCCGCTCGGGATCAGTGCCTGGCCGGGCGTGCCGGCGCTCTCTGCATGGGCTTCGGCGAGCGCCGGCAGGCCCGCACCGCCGCCCAGCGCTGGAATCACGTCGGCCGCAACGATGCGCTTGACCAGCGGGCGGACCACCATGAACAGCACGACCAGGCCGAGCATCATCATGACGCCGAGCTCGATGACGTACATCACGTCATCCTTGGTGAATTGCAGCATGCCGAGCAGGCCGGTGGGCTCGGTGATCGGTTGTGCGGTCGGCGGTTCGGCGAAGCGGAGGTTGACGACCTCGACCTGGTCGCCGCGCTTCTGGTCGAACCCGATCGCGGAGCGGACCAGGGCGGCGATGCGGTCGATCTGCTCCTTGGTGCGGTCCTGGTAGACCATCTCGCCTTTTTCGTTCTTGGAATAGGCGCCGTCGACCAGCACTGCGACCGAGATGCGGTTGACGCGGCCGGCCTCGGTCACCTCGGTCTTGGTGGTGCGGGAAATCTCGTAATTGTTGGTTTCCTCGCTCTTCTTGCTCTGGTCGCGGGCGCGGGCGGCGTTGTCCTGGTTCTGGTTGCCCGGCAGCTCGTTGTTGACGGTGACCTGGCCGGAATTGTCGGCGGTGAGGCTGGATTCCTCGCGGGTCTGGGTCGAGCGCAGCACCCGGCCCTCGGGGTCGAACTTGTCCGAGGTCTGGGTGATCTTGTTGTAGTCGAAGTCGGCGGAGAGCTGGACGCGGGCGCGGCCGGCGCCGACCACCGAGGAGACGATGTCCTCGACCTGCTTGCGCATCCGCTTCTCGAAGGCGGCGCGGCGCTCGTCGCCGACCGCGGCGTCGGCGTCGGACTGGGCGCCGTCGGCGAGCAGCTGGCCCGCCTCGTCGACGATCGAGACCCGCTGCGGCTTCAGCCCGTTGACCGCGGAGGCGACGACGTGGCGGATCGCCCGGATCTGCTGGGCCTCCAGCGTGCCGCGCACCCGCAGCACGATCGAGGCCGACGGCTCCGGCGTCTCGCGCGAGAACAGCGGCTTTTCCGGCAGCACGAGGTGGACGCGCGCGGCCTGGACGCGGTCGATGGCGCGGATGGTACGGGCGAGCTCGCCCTCCAGCGCCCGCAAGTGATTGATGTTCTGAACGAAGCTCGTGGTGCCCAAGGCGTCCGATTTGTCGAAGATCTCGTAGCCGACGCCGCCGCCCTTGGGCATGCCGCCCTCGGCGAGCTTCATCCGAAGCCGCGTCACCTTGTCCTTCGGCACCATGATCGCGGCGCCGTCGCTGCGCAGCTCGAACGGGATCGCCTGGCGCTCCAGCTCCTTGATGATTCCAGAGGAATCCTCGGTCGACAGGTCGGTGAAGAGGGTGGTCATCTGCGGCGTGGTGACGCGCATGATGACGAACGCGAAGAAACCGATCAGGGCCGCGGTGACCGCAACCATGGCCGCAAGGCGGGCCGCACCAAGACCTCGCAGGAAAGCAACCAGACTTTGCACCAACGGCCCCCAGGGATTCGGCCCACGCGGGTCCGACTGGGCAAATATTGCCTAGGGTATGGTTTCCATATGGTTAACGAAGGTTAAGAACCGCGGCAAAAACGCGGACATGAAAAAAACCGGCTTCGCAAAGCGAGGCCGGTTTTCGTCAAATGCACCTTTTCAGGCGGAACTTACTGCCGGTACTGCTGGATACGTGTGGTGCGCAGTCCGGCCAGGCCATGCTGGTCGATCGAGAACTGCCAGGAAAGGAATTCGTCGACGGTCAACGTGTAGCGGCTGCAGGCCTCCTCAAGGGAGAGCAGGCCGCCGCGAACCGCAGCGACAACTTCGGCCTTGCGGCGGATGACCCACCGTTTGGTACCGGGGGCCGGCAAATCCGCAATCGTTAACGGGCTGCCGTCAGGCCCGATGACGTATTTCACCCTCGGGCGATGGGGTTCTGTCATGGCGTACTCACAAACTCTCAACCACTGAACTCGCAGGAGGTAACCTACGCCCACCGGTTTAAAATTTGCCTAAGCCCAAGCGTTCAATACGAATCTCGTTGGAACGGCCGGGAACAGCGGGCCGGCGAGGGACCGAATTGTCCGCCGGATGCCGCTTTGTCGCCGTTTCGTCAGGCTGCGGAGCAAGCGGCACCCCTCTCCCTAGCCCTCCCCCGCAAGGCGGGAGGGAACCCATTCGCCGGTGCGTCCCTCACCTCCATCGCATGCGCATCGGTTGTGCGACGTGGGGTGAGCACACTGGTCAGGCTCCCTCCCCCCCTTGCGGGACCTGGAGGGGGAGGGTTGGGGAGAGGGGTAAGCCCTGAGCGGAATCATCGATCTGAAGCTCGCTTCCGCAATCGCGGTTGCACGCCACGCAGCGTGAACGATCGTCGGTATGTCCGTCCGTTCACCGATCCTTGATCGTCACTTCGGCACCGCGCGTAACCCCGCGCGGTTGCGTGCGTAGGAGAGGGTGTCCGCTCACCGCAGGTGCGCGCTTCTCCAATCCCTCGCTCCGAGCCTTGATCATGATGATGAACAGACGCACTTTCTCGACCGCTTTGCTGGCCGGCGCTGCAGCGTCACTGGCGTCCTCGCGCGGCATGGCCGCAACCGCGCCGCCGGTGAAGGCGCGCAATGTCGTGCTGGTGCATGGCCTGTTCGCCGACGGCTCCTGCTGGTCCGAGGTCATACCGCGCCTGCAGGCGGCCGGGCTCAATGTGACGGCCGTGCAAAATCCGCTGACCACGCTGCCGGATGCGGTCGCCTCGGCGCAGCGTGTGCTCGATCGTCAGGACGGTCCGACCGTTCTGGTCGGCCATTCCTTCTCCGGAATGATCGTCACCGAGGCCGGCGTGCATCCGAATGTTTCGGCGCTGGTCTATGTCGCCGCGCGCGCGCCCGGTGCTGAGGAAGACTACTCCGCGCTGGCGAAAACCTATCCGACGCCGCCGGCCAGCGCCGGCATCGTGTTCGATGGCGACGAGGGCTGGCTGAGCGAAGCGGCGTTCCTGCGCGATTTCGCCGGCGACCTGCCGGAAGCGAAGGCAAAGGTGCTCTATGCGGTGCAGCAGCCGTTCCACAAGCAACTGCTCACCGGCAGGACCAGCCACGCGGCCTGGCGCAGCAAACCGAGCTACTACGCCGTCTCGACCGAAGACCGCACCATCAATCCGGATCTCGAACGCTTCATGGCGAAGCGGATGGGCGCTACCACGATCGAGGTGAAGGCCAGCCACCTCGCGCTGATCTCGCAGCCCGAGCCGATCGCGCGGCTGATCCTCGATGCAGCGGGACGGCCTGAGTAAGCGTCGGCTTCTCCGTGCGTCGCTAACGCAACGGCCCCGGAATCTCCGCCACGATTCAAATTTTCATCAAGGGCGGTACGTTGATCGCATGTGGACGGCTGTCAGCTGTGGCGCAAGCGCGGCCCTGCCTGCGCAATCCCCGCCTTTCCAGCCTGTAACGGCGGCGGACATGTCTCGATCGACTGCGTCCGCCGCGGGCTTGCGCCTGGTGCTGAGCGCGTTCAGGAACGCCGCAACGACGATCATCATCAAGATGCCGGCAAGACTGAACGCGATCTGCATCGAAGGCCGGTTCGAGATGTCGAACAGATCAAATTGACTGACGAGCACCAGCAGGACACCGAGGCAATAGATCGGCAGCGAATTCTCGCCGCAACACCGCGCGCCGCGCAGCAGCGGCGTCGACAACCCCCGCCAGCCCTTGGGAACGAGCCATGATGCGACGACTGCTAGAGCCAGAAAATGCAGCAGCCGCAACGGGCTCAGATTCGATTTGTCCAATGGAAAGACGTGATCGGCCCAGGTCTGCGGCATCAGCGGGATGGCATGGCCGAGCGCAAGGGCCAAGCCGAACGCCAGATAGAGAGCGGCAAGAACCAGCACGGCGCGCGATGACATCCATCGCCGGATCTTTTCACCTTCGATCACGTACCATGCACCCAGCACGACCAGAACCTGCCATGCCAGCGGATTGAAGAACCAGACGCCCTCGGGCCAGGCAGGAACGCGCAAGCCGAAGACATGCACCAGCGCATAGAGCAACAACGAAAGGCCGAGCGTCAGGCTTGGTGCTCGCAGCAGCAGCCACAGCAGCGGTGCGAACAGTACGTGACAGATCACAAAGACCGGCAAGACGTCGGTATTGACGGGGCGGTATTGCATGATTGCGGCGTGCGCAAGCGTCGCGCCGGGACGTTCGAACAGAACCCGCGTATTGCTCTCGTCGGCAAGGTCGTTGCCGGCGATGTAGATGAGGACGGCGCAAGCGAGCGTAAGCAGGAGGAACGCGGCATAGATGTCCCATCCCCGCCGCAGCGAGCGGCCGATCATGCCCTTCCAGCCGTCACGCTGCTGCGTTCTGCCGTAGGCAAGCGCGCAGGTCACGCCCGAGATGAACATGAATATTTCGGCGGCGTCGCAGAAGCCGTAGTTGTGCAGTGTCAGCCAGCTTCCGACGTTATTGGGAATGTGGTCGAGAAAGATCCACCACAGCGCGATCCCGCGACAGACGTCGATGCGCGGATCGCGGCCAGTCGATCTGAACTCCGGCGGAGTTTCGCCGATCAATCGCTTCGAGGTGTGGGTTCGATCATGCATCTGTCGATCTGTCTGGCGTGCGTACGCGTGCCGGACCAGCCTCCGACCAACCAATAGGACTGCGCGCTCGAGTTATCCGGTGGTTGTGGCTTCTTCCGTCGTCCAGCCGCGGTCGTGGGGACCAGAAGGATCAGCGTCCTCCGATGGCGCGTGCAGGATTTCGCCGATGACCGGTATCGAAAGCTGCTTTCGCATTTCGGCGAGGCGGGCACGACAGTACTCGTGATAAAGCATGTCGAATATGGTGGACATGATCGAACGCCTTCTTGATCACTGAGGTTGACTTCCCACGTGACAGATTTCGACCATTTCAACCGGCGGCCAAAAACCAACAGTGCCGCAGGCACTTTGTGTCCGACGAATTCTGCTAGCGATTTGGCTAGAGCAGGGAAATAAAATTGATATCAGCAATCTTTCAAAGTGGTCTGCCCGCGGCTCCATGAAACTGGGTTAGTTGCGAACAGGGTCGTAAGGCTGATTTCCGCTTGCGCGCCGCCTGGGATGTCCAATGAATCCGACGGCGGCAATTCTAGATAGAGACGTCGCGATCATTTCCTCTTAAGGAGAAAATATGAGCCGCGACTTTCACGATCAGTATAAACGTAATATTCTGACCGACACGTGAACCAGTTCACATCAGCATCGATCACAGGTGAATGAGACTAGCAGATCGATGACTTGGCTTCTTGGACTTGCGCGCACGGATCGAGAGCAGGGCGGTGCGTGAAATGCAGACATTTATTATGGTGTGCCGCAGCATTTCAGTCTGATGTTCTGTGAAGGCTGGAGGTCCCCATGCCTACGGACGCAGCCCATTCCGCATCGTATCGATTTTCGACGCGCGATCTTCCGGAGCGCATTCGCATCCCCGCATGGCGTGAGCACTTTGGGCGATGCGTCGTGCATGCCGATATCGAGCCTCTATCGGATATTCCGCTCCAGGCCGATGCGTCCCTGCAAGCGGTTCAGGGCTTGCGTACGCTGGCGCTGAAGGGCACGTCGATGCGTTTCATGCGTTTGCAGGCGGACCTTGCCGATGGCGATGATTCCGTCGGCGTCATCTTCTGCGCTCCGGGCAGAAGCCAGCTATCGCAGCGTGGCCGGGACGTTGAGCTTCGCGCCGGCGATGCAATCGCAATTCTGCATTCGGAGCCCGCGCGCGTTACTTATGTCGATGGGTTGCAGTTCGGCCTGGCGGTGCCGCGCGAGGCGCTTGAGCAGCGTGTAGCGAATGTCGAAAGCCTGGTCATGCGGCCGATCGGGCATCGCACGGAAGCGTTCCGCCTCTTCGCGGTGTATCTGAGGTCGGTGCTCAAGGCGCGAGCACTGACCGTCCCAAGGCTTCGTCATACGGTCGTGACCCACATCCATGATCTCGTTGCGCTCGCAATCGGCGAGTGCCCTGCCTTGGGTGAGAGCAGCGCGAGCGCCGTCGTGGCCGCACGTCACGACGCAGCACTCGACTACATCACCATCCACTTTCAGGAGCCCGGGCTCAGCGTTCAGACGGTCGCACGGTGCCAGGGCATCTCGCCTCGCTATCTGCAGCGCCTGATGGCGTCATCGGGAACATCGTTCACCGAGCGATTGAACGAGTTGCGTCTCCAGCGGGCGCTCGAGCTGCTGACCGAGTCTCACGCCGGCCGTCAGCGGATTTCCGATATCGCGCTGGCGGTCGGCTTCTCGGATGTTTCGCATTTCAACCGCTTGTTCCGAACTCGTTTCGGCGATTCTCCGCGCGGCGTTCGGCTTGCTCGAAAGGCGGCTCACTGAGCTGCGCCGCCTCGATCGAAACGTGTGCAATGCGATGGCGCGCGCAGCAAGCGGTTGCGTAGCGCAGGCTGGTACCGGCCGCGCCGGTTGCGCGGCGGGCAATGATCGGGCGCATCGATCGCCCCGCGCACCAGGCACTCCGCCTTATCGCTGCGAATCCATCTGAGTCAGATGGCGCAACTGATTGCAGCAATTTGTCGAGTCCGTCGGGGCGCGCAGCAATTGGGATGACCGCGGCCCGAGCGTGACCGCAAATTGGGTCGCATCGATCCCGCTGCCAGTCGTCCAATGATCCGGCTGCGTGCTTATTCGCCGACGGCCGGCGGCAGCCGCTCCTGGAGCGCTGCGATCTCGAGCATGACAGTGATGGCGATGGTCTTGAGGCGAGCGTTCTCGGCCATCGTCTCGGCGAGCTGCGGGCGAGTGACCGCCGCATGCTGTGGAGAGTTCTGGGCGGGTCAGGTTCACTGGCGGGCTCTTGCCGGTCGTAATGGCTTGCGGCGTCGGCTGCCGCGAAGGTTCAAGGCGGAATTTCGGGGTCAAAGTGCGGAACCGAAGATTGCGCCCGCTAGCTTACAGCCAGCTTACATGTCGCAATTTATTTCTGGATGTGTCTGGCGACGTCGATTTCGGAAGGTCCCCCAGGGCGAGGCGGGCGCTCTTGTGCAAACACGAGCCCTGGCACGACCCGGCCCGACAACGCCCTCGGTTGCGCAATCGCGTACCGGCACAACCAAAAATCGTCATTGTTGTGCGATGGCGGAACGACGAGTCCCGTTCACAACACCAGCCGTCGGGTATGGGTCCCTGCTTTCGCAGGGACGACGGTTGGAGGGAGCGCGGCCTGTGCTTGGCTATCCGGGTGGCGAAGGTGTGCGATCTGTCGAGCTGGCGGCGTAACTTAGCTGCTGCTGCCGCTGGTCGCGCCGCGCACCACGCGCTTGATCTTGTCGGTGGTGTAGGTCTGGCCGCCGATCGAGAGCAGCGGCGGGGAGGCGGTGAGGTCGACGGAGTCGACGACGCCCTGAATCTCGGTCGAGATGGCGAGGTCGTTGCCCTTGGAATCCTTGCCGGTGGCGGTCAGCGTGTAGGTGCCGGCCGGCCATTGCGTGCCGTCATTGCCCTTGCCGTCCCAGACGAAGCTGGCGTTGCCTTGCTTCAGGTTGAAATTGCCGGAATAGGCGGTCTGGCCGGTCGCGCTCGTGATCGTGATGGTGGCGCTGGTGGCTTGCGGAGACACCAGATTCCAGGTTGCGGACTTGTTGAACTGGGTCTTGCTGCCGTCGACGGCCACGGTGTTGCCGACGTAGACCAGCGCCTGGGTCGACTGCGCGCTCTTCTCGATCGCGATCAACTGCTTCAGCTGATCGTTCGATTTCAGCTGCTGCTCGACGCCGGCGAACTGCACGAGCTGCTGGGTGAACTGGTTGGTGTCGAGCGGGTCGAGCGGGTTCTGGTGCTGCAACTGCGTGGTCAAGAGCGTCAGGAAGGTCTGGAAATTGTCGGCGATGCCCTGCGACGAGGTGGTCAGGCCGCTGCCGGTGCTGCTGCTTCCGGAGCTCGTTCCGCTGCTGGTGCCCGGTGCTGAGACGACGGGCGTCGGCATGGTTGCATCGACTGCCATGGTGAACTCCTTACACTCTGATATCGACGCCGCCGAGGGCGCCGGTTGCGCGGCCGTAGGAGCGGCCTGCCGCCGCTGCGGGAACGCTGTCCTCTTCGGCAACGATCAAACGATGGGCGTTCGGATTGGACTGGCCGTTGTTGTTCTGCCCCGACTGCGACTGATCGCGCAGGCTGAACTGCAATCCGCCATTGCCGGTCGAGAGGCCGGCATTGTCGAGCGCGCGCTGCAGCTGATTGGCGTCCTGGCGCAGCATCGACAGCGTCTCCGGACGTTCGACGGTGAGATGCGAGGTCACCTGGCCGTTGCGATCGACATCGATGCGGACGTCGATGCGGCCGAGCTCGGCGGGGTCGAGGCGAATCTCGAAGCGGCTCTTGCCGCTCTTGGCGGAGGCTGCGATCTGCATCGCAAGTCCGCTGAGCGGCACCGCGGCGTTTTGCGCGGCGTTGGTCACGGTCAATTGCGCGGTCGCAGACGGCGTCGTCTGGGTCGCCAATTGGGCCTGGAATGTCGTTGCCGTCTGCGCGCTCGGATCGGGTGTCGCGAGCTGAGCCTGCGCAGCCGCGTGGCCGCCGACCGTCGGCGTCGGCGCGGCGTTGCCGTCGCCATTCGCATCGGCCTTGATGGCATCGGCTGCA
>NZ_JACMYO010000251.1 GCF_020889685.1 Bradyrhizobium oropedii | reverse complement strand
AAAGATTGTAGTCCAGTTGCTCCATCAACTGGCGTTCCGAGCGGATGCCGTAGAATACCTGCAGCAGCAAGGCGCTCAACAATTGCTCCGGATGGATCGAAGGACGCCCCTCGCTGGCGTAGAGCTGCCCAAGGCTGCGGTTCAAATCATTCAAAACATCCCGGACAAGTTCCCGGAGCTACCGCAGCGCAGATGCGAGGCCACGCGCTTGCCACGGAGGAAGATTGGCACTTTGAACGATTTGGACGGCTGCGATCGTATGTCCGGCCTTTAGCGCGGATCATATTCCGCTGGCCCTGATGAAGTCCGACAACCAAGGGGTCACATCAAGGATGCGAGCTTTAAAGCTCTCACGACTGGTCGGGTTTTCCTGGTTTTCGGTGGCGACCGTTGTCTTTCATCATGCCTTTCTTGCACTTACCAAGCTTAAAACTCTTTGATTCGGATGCGGCTGGCCGAATATCGAGGGCGACGAACAGAGATGTAGTGCTGCCTTTTGTAGTCATGGCTCTTCGGGCCCCACACAGAATGATGGCGTGCTTCGGCGGGAGACGTTGAGGCCCACAACATCACGCGGTCGAGAACTTGAACGCCTCCATCCGGTCGGCTTGAGCCCGAATATAGCGCGACAATCTGGATGGGAAGCGCGCGACAATCAGGATGGCGAGTCGGTGTCGCGGCTTGGTGATGATTGCCGCGATGATTGTCGCGCGCAAGAGTTTTGTTGAACTCTGATTGTCGCGGAGCGTCAATCAGCAACGGTTTTGGTGTCGCGTGCGACGGTGGCCGTCCTGGGCCGCGTTTTCGCTCGAGCGCGGTGCGCCTGCGATAGCTCTCGACGTTCATCTCGACGATGGTGGCGTGGTGAACGAGGCGATCGATGGCGGCGAGGGTCATAGCGGGGTCCGGGAAGACCCTGTTCCATTCGCCGAACGGCTGATTGGCCGTGATCAGCATCGAGCGCCGCTCGTAGCGTGCGCTGATGAGCTCGAACAGCACGCTGGTCTCGGCCTGGTCCTTGGTGACGTAAGCGAGATCGTCAAGGATCATGAGATCGAAGCGATCGAGACGATTGATGGCCGCCTCGAGGTTGAGCTCGCGCCGCGCCACCTGGAGCTTCTGCACGAGATCGGTGGTGCGGGTGAAGAGGACGCGCCATCCATTCTCGATGAGGGCCAAGCCGATCGCTGCCGCCAAGTGGCTCTTGCCGCCGCCGGGCGGGCCGAACAGGAGCAGATTGGCGCCCTTGCTGAGCCAGCCATCGCCGGCCGCGAGCGCGGTCACCTGCGCCTTGGAGATCATCGGCACGGCCTCGAAGTCGAAGTTGTCCAAGGTCTTTCCGGCGGGCAGCCGCGCCTCGACGAGATGGCGCTCAACGCGACGGCGGCCGCGTTCGGCGATCTCGTGCTCGGCAATGGTGGCGAGGAAGCGGGCCGCCGGCCAATCTTCCGACTTCTCGGCAAATTGCGGCCATAGCGCCTTGATGGCGGGTAGCCGCAGCTCGTTGAGCACCAGATTGAGACGTGCAGTGTCGACGGTGTTGGCCGTGTTCATGCGGCGTCTCCGATCTGGCTGGCGCCGATGAGACACTCATAGCTGGCGAGCGGGGCAAGCTGCACCATGACCTGCGGCACGCAGGCAGGATCGGGCGCGAAGTGGGCGCGCAGCTGTCCGAGGTCGGGCAGTTGGCCGGCGGCCAGGTCGGCGGCGAGCTGACCGGCGAGTTCGGCTTCGCAGCCGCGCTCGTGCGCCAGCGCAAGCAGATCGACCATGAGCCGGCAGGCTTTCCTGTCCGACAGCCGTTCGCGCAAGCGATCGAAGGTTCGGCGATAGGCATCGCGCGGGAACGGTCGATCACGGTAGACGAGATTGAGCAGCGCCATCGGCTTGCGCCGTAAGGAATGGATCACATGCCGATAATCGACGACCTGGTCGTGCTTGCCGTTGGGATGTGGCCGCCCACGCGGCAGAGTGACGAGATGGGGGCCGCCGACGAACACGTCGAGACGATCGTCGTAAAGGCGTACCCGCAGCTGGTGGCCGATCAGGCGTGACGGCACGGTGTAGAACACCTTGCGCAAGGTGAAGCCGCCGCTTGACGTCACGCGGACAAGCACCTCCTCGTAGTCCGAGGTGCGGCGATCTGGCAACGCCTGCAGGGTGGCGCGCTCGTGGTCGATCCGCTTGGCGTTGCGGGCATTGCGGCGGCTGACGATTTCGTCGATGAAGCCGCGGTAGGCGGCGAGATCATCGAAGTCGGCAGTGCCGCGCAACAGCAGCGCATCGGCGATCGTCCGCTTGAGATGGCCATGCGAGCTCTCGATCGCCCCGTTCTCGTGGCGATGCCGCGATTGTGGCGGGAGGGCCGCATGCCGTAATGGGCGCAGAGGTCCTCGTACCGCCGGGTCAGATCGTCCCTCGCATTGCGGTCGAGATTGCAGAAGGCGGCCGACAGGCTGTCGGTCCGATGCTCCCGCGGTGCCCCACCGAGCGACCACAGGGCATTCTGCAGCCCTTCGGCCAATGCGACGAAGCTCTCGCCACCGAGCACAACATGGGCGTGCTCGAACCCGCAATAGGCCAACCGGAAGTGATAGGGTGATGATCGAGCGGCATGCCAGCGATGCTCACCCCAGCTCACCCATGTCGGTGAAGTCGGAGAGGCCGACTTGGCCGGGCTCGTGGGTCTGGCGGAAGATGACTTCCTGCTCCTCGCCGTGGATTGTCCGCCAGGCGCGGATCCGGCGCTCCAGCGTGCGGCGGATTCCAGCCCCGAGCTCAGGGTGGCGGCGTAACATCTCCTCGAAGATCGCGACAGCCCGCACGCCGGGGGCCGCCTTCAACATCGGCACGACCTCGGTCTCAAAAACACTGGCCAACGGGTCCGGTCGGCGCCGATCGCGGGCTCCCTTCTTCTGCGATGGGAGCCTTCGATCCTTCTCGAAGCGATACTCGGTCGAGGTACTGAACGACGCCTTGGCGGCGGCCACTGACGGGCTATCGGTCTGACGGTACTTCATGTAGAGCCTCATCTGGTGATCGGTAATGTGCCGGCCTGGCAAGCAAGTGATTCCTCTTGGCGGAAGAACCACTTGCACAACCAGGCCGGCCGCGATCACCAGTCGGCGCGGTCCCCTGTGGATCGCGCCGACGCCGGGCTCGTAACTCCGGTCGGGCTACGCCCTCCCTGCGTCACGAGCCCGGCGAAGCTCTCTCATCCTGATTGACGCTCCGCTCCATCCTGATTGCCGCGCGGCACCCGAAGGCCCGCCAGATGCGTTGTACGGTCGATAGGTTAGGCCGCTGGTCTTCGCCTGCCCTTGCTGCCCAATCGATTGCCGCGACGAGGCCGATCCGGGCAGGTGAAATCCTTCGAAGAGGCGACTGAAATTGCAGGATTTATCTGTCTAAGCGTCTCTCATTGCATCAAACAAGAGCAAGTATCCGCTACAATCGACAAATTTCGGCGAGCGCTTCGATGGAGCGCAACACTTCGCCAAGGAGGCGCGCTAACAGCGCCAAGCTCTTTGCGCCTGCAGTCCGTACATATTGCGCGACGTGGCAACTCGAACCGGCACTCTACATGCGGGCGCGGAAGCTCCGCGACAGAAATGCAAAAGGGGGCAATCTACTGGCGCCGATAGGAGGCAACCATGCAGAACGACTTCCATGTGTCCGACCATCGTTCATTAAAATGCTGCGCGATGTGCGGCGGAAAGTTCGGACTCATACGCTACTACTGCTGGCGAACGGCCCTCTGTTCGAAGAAATGCGTTGATCGCTGCAAGGTGCGACGGGAGGCAGACCACAGATGGCTGCGCTGGTTGAAAAATGCGTAGTTTGCGCCTCCCGCGGCAGGCTCACGCGGGAATGTGACGATTTCAAACGATCCCACGGAAGTCTCAAATGCCAGAAACATCCGCAACAATCATCGACTTCAATGCCTACAGGATGAAGAGGCGTGCTGCGGCTCACCCGTCGCGTAACGAGGTTGCCTATGGTACGATCGTATCTTTTCGAAAGCCATGCCCTTTCTATTGGCCTTTTCTGGCCTGGATGCCGGTTGTTTGGTTGGATCTAGCATCGAAACGGGAGTCTTCGTGAATGTCCGCTAGGCTGGGCGCTGGTGCGGGAAAGCCATGGCGTCGTCGCATATCGTTATCGCACCAGACTGGAGCAGATGCGCGCATTGCCAACGAAATCGTAGGAGCAGGCTTGCGATTAGGGTTCCCGGGTACTGTCCTCGTCTCTCGACTGTCTTAGGAAGCCCTGACTGCAGGACGAGGGATTGAGATGAACCACACTTGAGAGCAGCGTGTTGAACGTGTCAGATTCCGATGCTGCAGCGATGGAAGATGGAGGGGCAGCGCGTCGCAATGACGACGGCGTACGATGCCGTTACAGCATGCATAGCGAATCCCGCCGTCGACATCATTCTGGTTGGCGATAGCGTTAGGATCGTTTGTCTCGGATTCGACAACACGCTATTGGTCAGCATGACCATGATAAATCATCACTTGGAGGCGGTGTGCGTACAAAGCCCCATGCCTCGCTGGTCGCCGATATGCCCTTTCTCAACTTTCATCTCGATACCGAGACGACAATACGCAATGCGGATGCCTGGTGCAGCGTGGTGCTGATGCCGTGAAACACCAGTCGTCGGATGAGTCCTATCGGCTTCCCGAAGGACGAGGGTGACACGATTGGGTGCCTTCCAGTTGAACCCGCTGGGGAACTCGATATGGAAACGATGCCGACGATCGCTGAGTTGCGTCACGCTCTCGTCTGCGCAATGGCGTCGTGCGGTTCGTCGTTAGCTAGCCGTTACACCGGCTCTGCAAGTGCAATGTCCCGCTGTCCCGCAAATCCGCGTCAGCAGATCCAGACTTTCTTCTGGTCGAGTTGGAGAAGATTGGCACTGATGGTCAATTTGCCGGAGTCTAGAAGAATTCCGAGCTTCGACCCGAAGTCGTGGTATTCGATTCCGCGCGCCAGCGAAGTGCCTGCACATTAGGCCATTTCAGTTGGTGCACCTCTTCGTTCCTGTGCTAGAATGACCGCGGTTGGGGAGCCGGAATTTCCGCTTGAAAGCCTAACTCCAATTTGAAGAGTTGCAAGATATTGTCAGGCTGCGAAGAAAGCAGACGTTAGCGTGTCGCGATTTGACCATCGCTGAACCCAGATCTCGCCAGAAGTTCACCTTTTCGGACTTTCAGGCCACGAGCCGGACGCAGGTCCGACGATCCCTGCCGGGTGCCTGCACTTTAGGCGACAAAACAAAAAGTAAGCTCTGGTGCGGGGCGGCCGTGAGGGGGGCAGTCTCGTGTCAGCCGTCGCAGAGAGCCGGAATATCCAGACGCATCCCTGACCACACTATCGTGAGGCCCGAGTGGCCAATTTGCCGCGCTTGAAGTCGACGAGTGTGTGTATCGGGAGCTCGGTCTTATATTTGACCTGCTTCAGCGCAAAGCTGGATTGAATGTTTGCGACGCCAGTGGTCTTGGCGAGCTTCTCGACGATGAACTGCTGCAACGAAACAGTCGTCCGTGAAGAATGCAGATCGGCCTGAGACATAGGCAGAAGTTGTCTCGATAAAGTATTCGAATTTGCAGGAAAGCCGGGTGTTGGGACTGCGCTTTGTTGCGTTTTGGGATTTTGCTTTCGAACGATTCGTGATTCCCTGACGGTGGGTCATCGGCATTGGGGACGGCGATGAGCAAACCGCGGGATGATCGCCAGAAAGACCTGTTACTTCCGGCGCTCGATCAAATCATCGACATGGACCACCCGCTGGTGCGGTTGGCGGCGTTGATCGACTGGAAATTTCTGGATGACCGCTTTGGTTCGGTGTGCCAAACCGGTCCGGGGCAGCCTGGCCTGCCGACGCGGCTGGTCGCCGGTCTGTTCATCCTGAAGCACATGCACATCTCTCGGATGAGGTGCTGTGCGCCCGCTGGATCGAGAACCCCTATTACCAATACTTCTGCGGCGAGCTGAGCTTCTGCCACCGGCTGCCGTTCGATCGATCGTCGATGACGCGCTGGCGCCAGCGGCTCGGCGAGGAGGAGCTCGTCGCGCTGATCCAGGAAAGTCTGTCGGTGGCGCAGACTGGCGCCATTGGTCCCAAGGACCTGGAGCGGGTGGTGGTCGATACCACCGTGCAGCCCAAGGCGGTCGCCCATCCGACCGATGCGCGGCTGATGCATCGGGCCATCACCAAGCTGGTCGGGCTCGCCAAGCGTAACCGCGTGCCGCTGCGCCAGAGTTAGCTGCGCCTGGCCAAGCGCGCCGCCATCATGACCGGCCGCTATACCCACGCGCACCAGTTCAAACGCGCCCGGCGCCAACTCAAGTTCCTGCGGACCCGGCTGGGGCGGATCATCCGCGACATCCGCCGCAAGATTGATGGCGATGCGGTGCTGGAGGCCCGCTTCGGCCCGCTGCTCGATCTAGCGCAGCGCGTGCGCACTCAGGATCGGCATCAGCGCGGTCCAAAGGTCTATGCGTTACATGCCCCGGAGGTCGAGTGCATCGGCAAGGGGAAAGCCCGCGCGCCTTACGAGTTCGGCTGCAAGGTCAGTATCGCCACCCCTGTGACGTCCCCGAAGGGCGGACAGTTCGTGCTCCATGCCAAGGCACTGCACGGCAATCCCTTCGACGGCCACACGCTCGGCCCCGTGGTCGCCGACATGGAGAAACTCACCGGCGTGGAGGCTCGCCGTATCCATGTCGACAAAGGGTACCGCGACCACACCTACCCGCACCGGTTCAGGGTCTGGATCTCGGTCAGGTTCGACGCGTCACGGCTTCCATCCGGCGCGAGATGAAACGTCGTGCGGCTGTCGAGCCGGTCATCGGCCACGTCAAGTCCGAGCACCGCATGGACCGAAATTATCTCAAACGCCGCGTCGGCGACCGCATCAACGCCGTCCTTGCCGCGGCCGGCTACAACTTCGGCCTGCTCCTGCGATGGCTCGCAGAACTCTTGCGTGCCATCATCCGGGCCTTCGCCGAAACTGTCCCGGCTCAAAAGATCGCTTAAATCAGCGCTCGTTCGCGTTCTTCACGGCGGACGAAACAACGTCTCAAATTGGCCATTGCTTTCTCAAAAACCTGAAGTTTCGCCTCTGTTTGCCTCTCAAGCGTCACGTGAATGAAAACGCTAACGGCCGATCCGAAGCGGACCGGATTTAGCAAGGCAACGCGGCGCAATATGAATCCGCCCGCCTCCAATTGCTTGACTCGTGCGAGGCAGGGAGACGGTGAGAGACCGATCCGCGCCGCGAGATCTACATTCGACAGACTGGCATCATGCTGCAAATGCATGAGGATTTTGAGGTCGATAGCATCGAGCTTCGGAAGCGGCATGATGTGCTGCAATATGGTCAACCGGAAGCAGAGATAGCTGTTTTGAAGCAATTCCGCAACATCTTCAGTATGACGTGCTCTTGGTGATGATGATAGTAGAGATCTTCGTTTGAAGACTGGCATGGATTCAATGATCACGCGCGTCGAGAATATTCGTCAAAACCGAGCTTCTGCAAGGGACGACGACCCGATAGAAACGGCTGATTGGTTGGCATCATTAGGGACACTATCTAGTAGCACCGGAGCAGACCGGGCGCTTTTCGTCCTCTCTGCGCTTGACGAGCGCGCAAAGGAGCTCGGAATAATCCCAGAGGCGCTGCCCTTCTCGCCGTATCGCAACTCTATTCCGCTGGAGTTACAGCCTCCGTTTCCGGGCGATGTTGAGCTCGAAACTCGCATCACGGCAATCGTGCGCTGGAATGCGTTGGCAATGGTTGTGCGAGCGAACAAAGCCTACGGAGAGCTCGGTGGACACATCGCGAGTTACGCGTCGGCTGCTGAAATATTCGAGGTCGGCTTCAATCACTTCTTTCGTGCCTCCAGTGCCGGCTCGGAGGGGGATATAATCTATTTTCAGCCGCACTCGTCGCCAGGCGTCTATGCGCGGGCTTTTCTTGAAGGTCGTCTAACGGAGGAACAGCTCAAGCATTACCGCCAGGAGCTGAGCGGTAATGGATTGTGTTCCTACCCCCACCCGTGGCTCATGCCAGATTTTTGGCAAGTGCCAACTGGATCGATGGGCATCGGGCCGATCAGCGCTGTCTATCAGGCCCGTTTCATGAGGTATCTACAAAACCGGGGACTCGCTGTCACAGAGGGGCGCCATGTATGGGGGGTGTTTGGCGACGGTGAAATGGACGAGCCAGAATCGATCGCGGGGCTTTCGATTGCTGCTCGTGAACGCCTGGACAATCTGACATTTGCAACTTACAGCGGCTCGATGGTCCAGTTCGCGGCAATGGTCAGGTAATCCAGGAACTGGAGATGCTCTTCCCGGGCGCAGGCTGGAACGTGATCAAAGTTCTATGGGGATCAGATTGGGATCACATCTTTGCCCGAGATACTGAGCATGCGCTGCTGTGTCGGTTTGCAGCGACGGTCGATGGGAAGTATCAGACTTTAGGCGCAAAGGACGGCGCCTATAACTTGGCGCACTTCTTCGATGAAGATCCGCAGATGCGCGCGTTGGTCTCTCACATGTCAAATCATGACATCGACGCTCTTCGGCGTGGTGGTCACGACTTTCGAAAGCTGTTCGCCGCATTCGCAGCGGCCAAGGCCACAAAAGGACGGCCAACGGTCATTCTCGCAAAGACGAAGAAGGGCTTCGGTATGGGAGGCGCCGGCGAGTCTCGCATGACTTCCCATCAAGCGAAGAAACTGGATGTCGACGCGCTATATGCCTTCGGCGATCGGTTCGGCCTTCCCTTGACGAATGAGCAGCTGGAACGCCTTCAGTTCTACCGTCCGGAGGAGGACAGTGCTGAGATAAAATATCTGCGAGCGCGGCGCGAAGCGCTCGGTGGATTTCTTCCGTCCAGGAAACGAACCTCCCTATCTGTTCGCGTGCCCGCGCTGCAGAGCTACGCCGAATTTGCCCTAAGGAGCGAGGGCAAGGAAATGTCGAGCACGATGGCAATCGTAAGGCTCTTCTCCAACCTCCTGAAGGATAAGGAACTTGGTTCGCGCGTTGTGCCCATTGTGGCTGACGAAGCTCGAACATTCGGAATGGCGAACCTCTTCAGGCAGGTTGGTATCTATTCTCCTGTAGGACAGCTGTATGAGCCGGAAGATGTTGGTTCGATGCTGTACGACAAGGAAGCGGTCGACGGTCAGCTACTGAAAGAGGGAATCACATAAGCGGGCGCTATCTCGTCCTGGACTGCGGCGGCCACATCCTACAGCCTCCACGGCCTCGCGCTGCTGCCATTCTATATCTACTACTCGATGTTTGGATTCCAACGTGTCGGAGACCTCATTTGGGCAGCAGCGGATCAGCGAGCCAGGGGTTTTCTGATCGGTGCCACAGCGGGACGTACCACTCTCGGGGGCGAAGGTCTTCAGCAGTCAGGACGGATCCAGCCACGTCATGGCAGCGGCCGTGCCCAACTGTAGAGCGTATGATCCTGCATTCTCGTACGAGGTTGCGGCGATTGTCGACCACGGGATGCGAGCTATGCTCGAGGAAGGCAGGGAGAGTTCTACTACTTGACGGTTATGAACGAGAATTACTCGCGGCCTTCAATGCCGCAAGACGTTCAGGCGCATATCGTCAAAGGCCTCTACTGCTTTACACGTAGCCCCACCAACGAAAAGATTCCGAGCGTACGACTGGTAGGCTCAGGTGCGATTCTGCCCGAGGTGATCGAAGCGGGGAAGATGCTGGAAAGCCATTGGGGTGTTCCGTACGATGTCTGGTCCGCCACAAGTTTTTCCGAACTCGCGCGCGACGCTCGCGAGGTCGAAAGGCGGAATCGCCTCAATCCATTGGCCGAGCCAGCAATAAGCCACGTGGCCGCATGTCTGTCGGGAGGGGCGCCTGTGGTGGCCGCATCCGATTACGTGCGGGCGTATCCTCAGCTCATTGCGACCTATATCGAAGCGCCCTTCACAGTCCTGGGCACCGACGGGTTTGGTCG